>JBKCVH010000190.1:0-5423 GCA_046317675.1 Burkholderiales bacterium | reverse complement strand
TGAGCGGTGGCGAGCGCAACCGCCTGCTGCTGGCCCGCCTATTCGCCCGGCCCGCCAACGTGCTGGTGCTGGACGAGCCGACCAACGATCTGGACATCGAGACCCTCGACCTGCTCGAAGAGATGCTGATCGACTACCCGGGCACCGTGTTCCTGGTCAGCCACGACCGCCGCTTCTTGGATCGGGTCGTCACCAGCACCCTGGTGGCCGAGGGCCAAGGCCGCTGGCGCGAGTTCGAAGGCGGCGTGCAAGACTGGATGGCCCAAGCTGCTCGCTCCAGCGCCGCAGCACCTGCCGCCCAAGCCGTGGCTGCACCAGCGGCCAAGATGGCCAAGACCGAAGTGGCCGCACCTCCAGCGGCGCCCAAGCGCAAGCTCAGCTACAAGGAGCAGCGGGAGCTGGACGCCTTGCCGGGGCAGATTGAACAACTCGAGCGCGAGCAAGCCGAACTGGCTGCGCTGCTGAATGGCACCGAGCTGTACGCCCAGGGCGCGGCGCGCATTGCGGAGGTCACGGCCCGGGCTTCAGCGCTGGACGAAGAGCTGATGAACTTGCTCGACCGGTGGACGGCGCTCGGGGGCTGAGCGCCTTAGCGCTCGAGCCGGTGTGAAGGAATCAGCTCCTTCACGCCTTCCAACTGGGCCACTTGCTCGCCTTGGCGAATCACCACGGCAAGCACTTTGTGGCTCTGGCCGGCCAGCTTGACCATGTCGCCCGCCCGCAACGGTAGGGGCACGGGGGGGAGTTGAATTTGGCGCGTCACGCGCGGGTCCAGGCGGCCTTGCGTTTCCGCTGAGATGCGGGCCATCATCTCCGGCTGCTGCTTGGCCAGGTATTCAAAAGTGCGCTGCAACTCGCGTTTGAGGTCTTCCGCGGTGAAGGGCTTTTTCAGCAAGAAGCGCGAGCCGGTGGACCTGGCTGCGGCCTCGATCTCCGGCGTGATCTTGAAGCTCATGAAGCCGACTTTGCAATCGGGCTTCTGGGTTCGCAGTTGCTCAATAAGCTGCATGCCTGTGATCTCGGCCTCGCCGAACCAATCGGTCACCACGAAGTCAGGCGGATCCACAAATCCTTGGGCCAAGGCCGATGCGGGGTCACCGCAACACTGGATCAGTGCGGGGTCGAATCCATAGCCCTCCAGTAGGCGGCGGGAGAAGACTTGCACGCCATCGAGTGGATCAACAACCAGGAAACGTAACTTCGGGGCAGGCATGGGCACCAGACAAGCAAGAGAAGCGCCGGATTATTCCGGTCCCGTGCGCAGGGACTGTGACTGAATTTCGTTCCGCGTGTGCTCAAGCGCACGCCAAAAGCGGGCGTCTCCGCTGGCGGCGAAGTTCACGCGCATGTGCGGCCCGCTTCGGCGCGTGGGGCTGAACAGGCGCTCGGGAGCGATGCGGTAACCCTGCGCTGACAACTGCTGCGCCAGCCGTTCGGTATCCACACCGGTGTCCACCCAGCCAAACAGGCCTGCGGGTGGCGCGGCAAAGCGGCAACCGGCGGCTTCGGCGAGCTTCTGGCAGCGGGTGCGCGCCGTTTGGAGCTTCTCATTGACGCGCTCGGCGTGCCGGCGCAGCCCACCGCGCTGCAGGAGCTGCGCGACAGCGCGTTCGGTGATGGGTGGGCTGCACAGTTGTTGAACGAGTTTTCTGGCCGCCAAGCGCTCGATCAACACCTCAGGCCCCGCCACGTAGCCCACGCGAAGCCCGGCGCCCAGCATCTTGGAAAAGCCGCTCACGTACAGCGTGCGCTTGAGCCCGTCCAGCGCCGCCAAGCGCGGCTGGTGCGCTGGCGCGAAGGCGGAATAGGTGTCGTCTTCCACCACCAGGCAGCCGCTGGGTTCCGTCAGGCGCAGCAACTCATGCGCTTGGGCCAGGGTGAGCGAATGCCCCGTGGGGTTGTGCAGCACGCTCACCGTGACGTAGAGCTTGGGTCGGTGCTGTTGCACCAACTGCGCGAGCTGGTTCATGTCGGGGCCGGCCGCAGTGCGTGCAACCGGCAGCAGGCGCAGGCCGGCGTTCACCAAGCGCGCGTACTCCACGGGCCAGCCCGGGTCGTCCACCAGCACGGCGTCGCCCGGCGCTGCGAGCGTGTGGGCGATCAAGTCCAGGGCATGCGTGGCGCCCACGGTGCTCAGGATCTGTGCTGGGTGCGCATGGATGCCGATGTCGGCCAAGCGCTGCGCCAGCATCTCACGCAGCAAAGGGTCGCCCTCGGGAAGACCGTAGCGCAGCAACAGCGCGTCTTGGGCCTCGCCCGTGCTCAGGACCTGCCGCAGCGCTTGCCGCACCAGGCCTGGGTCAAAGAAGCTCTGCGGCAGCGTGCCGTGTGCGGGGCCAACGCCTTGCTCGCTGTCCATCAGGCTGCGCATCAAGGTCAGGGTGTCATAGGGCGCCGGGTTGCTGCTGCGCGGTGCTTGGGTGCGCGCGGTACGGGGTTCCCGCACAAAAAAGCCGCGCTGCTGGCGGGCTTCCACCAAGCCCAAGGCTTGCAAGCGGTCGTAGGCCGCCACCACGGTGAAGGGGCTTACCCCTCGCTGCTTGGCCCCTTCGCGCACCGAGGGCAAGCGGGCGCCGGGAAGCACCAGGCGCTGCTCAATGCGGTGCGCCCACTCGGCAGCAATGCGGGAGGCAAGCCCATCGTTTGTACTGGCCGCAACGCCCATACAGTGACCTCAATTGATTCTTTATCTGTATTGGTACTGTATTGCTTGCAAGGCCTAGAGTCCAGGGCATGACATCCAGCTCGGTCTCCCTGAAAGCTTGGTCGCTGGGCTTGCTCGGCGTCTTTGCCTTTGCCTTGAGCGTGCCGATGACCCGCTTGGCCGGCGGCAGTGTGGAGGCCCCGGCCTTGCCGCCGATGTTTGTTGCGGTCGGGCGGGCGGTCATCGCCGGGGTCTTGGCGGCCGTCTACCTGTTGCTGGCTCGCGCGCCTTGGCCCAGCCGAGTGCAATGGCGCTGGTTGCTGCCCATGGCGGCGGGCGTGGTGTTCGGCTGGCCAGTGCTGCTCGGGTATGCAGTTCGCCAGGTGGATGCGGCGCATGCCAGCGTGCTGTCCGGCATGCTGCCCTTGGCCACGGCAGCCATGGCTGCCTGGGTGCTGCGGCAGCGAGCGCCCTTGGGCTTCTGGCTTTGGTCTGCAGTGGGTTTGGGTTTGGTGTTGACCTTCGCGGCCTTGCAGGGCGGCGGGCGCTGGGTGTGGGCCGACGGACTCCTTTTGCTCGCCGTGCTGGCCGCCGCCATTGGCTATGTGATGGGCGCACGCTTGAGCGGGCAAATGCCGGCCGAGCACGTCATCAGTTGGGCGGTGGTGGTTTGCCTGCCGCTCACCATTCCGCTCACCCTGCTCCACATGCCCACGCAAAGCGTGCCCTGGAGTGCATGGGGCGGCATGGCCTATGTCGGGGTGGTGTCCATGTGGCTGGGCTTCTTCGCTTGGTACAAAGCACTCGCCCTGGGCGGTGCGCTCCGGGTGAGCCAAGTTCAGGTGGTGCAGCCTTTTCTGAGCGGGCTCTTGGCGGTGCCTTTGCTGGGTGAAGCGCTCTCGCCCTTGACGGTGGTCTTTCTGCTGGCCGTGGTGGCGACGGTTTGGCTTGGGCAGCGGGCGAGGACGCTGGCATGAGCGCCGAGAACTTGTGGGCCTTTTGCGTGTTCGCCTTCGTGTCTTCGATCACCCCAGGGCCCAACAACTTGATGCTCTTGGCCTCGGGGGTGAACTTCGGCTTGCGCGCCACCTTGCCGCACATCCTGGGCATTGCCGTGGGCTTTGCGCTGCTGCTTCTTGCGGTGGGACTGGGTTTGGCGGCACTGTTTCAGCAGTGGCCCTTGGCCTACTCCGTTTTGAAGTGGGCTGGCGCCGCTTACCTGCTCTACTTGGCCTGGGCCATCGCCCGATCGGGCAGCCCGCAAGCGCGCGAACAAGCGCGGCCCATGGGCTTCACTTCAGCGGCGGCCTTTCAATGGGTGAATCCGAAGGCTTGGATCATGGGGGTCAGCGCCTTCACCACCTACCTTCCGTCGCAGAGCTTTTTGAACGTGGCCCAGGTGGCGCTGCTGTTCGCCCTCATCAACGCGCCGTGCTTAAGCTGCTGGGCCCTCATGGGCAGCCGGCTGCGCCGTTGGATGGCGCAAGGGCAGCGCCAGCGCCTGTTCAACCTCGTGATGGGTGGGTTGCTGGTGCTCAGTTTGTGGCCGCTATTGGGAGCCAAGCTTTGATGCGACTTTTGGGTGTTCTGGGTGGCATGAGCTGGGTTTCCAGCATGGATCTTTATGGCCGCATCAACCGGGGCGTCGCAGACCGCTTGGGCGGGCTGCACAGTGCTCGACTGCTGCTGCACAGCGTGGACTTTGCGCCGATCGCTGCCCTGCAAGCCGCGCAGGATTGGCCCGCTGCGGGGCGGCACTTGGGTGCGGCGGCGGCGGGGCTGCGGGCAGCGGGTGCGCAAGGCCTGCTGCTGGCCACCAACACCATGCACCAGGTGGCTGATGTCATTGAGGCACAGGGCGGCCTGCCCTTGTTGCATGTGGTGGACATCACTGCGGCCGCCTTGCGAGCGCGCGGTGTTCGCACGGTTGGCCTTGTGGGTACGCGGTTCGCCATGGAGTTGCCCTTCTATGCCGAGCGCATGGCCCGCCACGGCCTGGCGCTGCGCGTGCCAGATGCGGCAGGGCGCGCTGCCGTGCATGAGGCGATCTACACCGAGCTTTGCCACAACCGCGTCACGCCCGCCACCACGGCCCTGTTGATCGAGCAAGTGATGCGCCTTCGTGACGCAGGAGCAGAGGCCGTCGTGTTGGGCTGCACAGAACTCGGGCTGGCCCTGCCCGAAGCCGATGACGCAGCTTTGCCGCTGTTCGACAGCACCCGGCTTCAAGCCGAAGCCGCCGTGGACTGGCTCACCGAGCCGTCTGGCATCGCACAATCCCCCCACTGAATTCCACTGAGTTACAGACCATGAGCAACACACCCTGGACCCAGGCTCATCGCGCCGCGCGGATGAACCCTTCCATCATTCGCGAGATCCTGAAGGTCACTGAGAAGCCCGGCATCCTCAGCATGGCCGGTGGGCTGCCCAGTGCGGACACCGTCCCGGTGGAGCAACTCAAAGCCGCCTGCGACCGCGTGCTGACCGACAACCCCCGTGAAGCCCTGCAATACGCGGCTAGCGAGGGCTTTGGGCCCTTGCGCGAATGGGCTGCTGAGCGGGTTCGGCGCGAGATCGGCTTGGTCGCCACAGCGGACCAGGTGCTCATCACCAGCGGCTCACAGCAAGGCCTGGACCTCGTCGGCAAGATCCTCATCGATGCAGGCGCCCCCGTGGCGGTGGAGACGCCCACCTACCTGGGCGCGCTGCAGGCCTTCACGCCCTACGCGCCGCAGTTCGTCAGCTTGGCGTCGGACCTGGAAGGCCCGCTGCCCGAGGC
>JBKCVH010000189.1:0-8544 GCA_046317675.1 Burkholderiales bacterium | reverse complement strand
CCTGGTGGACTCGCTCACGCACACCATCAGCAACCTGCGCAAGGAAGCCGTGATCGCGTTGGGCGAAATCGGCGACACGCGCGCCATCGCACCGCTGGAAGCCGCGCTCGGCGACGGCGATCCGGATGTGCGCAAGCTCGCCCGCCTGGCGCTCACGGCCATCGGCCTGGCGCAGAAGGCGCGGCAACCGGGAGGCGCCGCATGACCTTCGTCGTCACCGAAGCCTGCATCCGCTGCAAGTACACCGACTGCGTCAGTGTCTGCCCGGTGGACTGCTTCCACGAGGGCCCCAACTTCCTGGTCATCAATCCGGATGAATGCATCGACTGCGCCGTCTGCGTGCCCGAATGTCCGGTAAGTGCCATCGTGGCCGACACCGACGTGCCCGCCGACCAGCAGGCCTTCATCGAGATCAATGCACGTTTCGCCGCCACCTGGCCCGTCATCAGCCAGGCCGGCCAGCCCCTGCCCGACGCCGAGCAGTGGGCTGACGCCAAGGTAAAGCGGCAGTACCTGCTGGAGGTGCACACCTAAGCCGCCGACCCAGCCCCGCAGCCCTAAAGCCCAGACAGCGGCGTTGACCGACGCCGTGCAGACCACCCCAGGTGGCACCCGTCCTGGCCCTGATGGAGACGAACACCTTTCCCGCCTGCCCAGCCCACCGCACGGAGAACCTGTTCATGAGCCACACCATCTTGCGCCACTGCGCCGCCCTGATGCTGACCGTCGCACTGACACTGCCCGTCTGGGCACGCCAGGAGGTGGTCATCGGTATCGGTACCCAGAACACCACCACCAACACCGTCACCGGTGGCGTGGTGCTGAAAGAGCTGAAGTTGATCGAGAAGTACCTGCCCAAGACTGGCAAGTACAAGGACATCAACTTCAAGCTGGACTGGCAGAACTTCACCAGCGGCCCGCCCATCACCAACGGCATGATGGCCAAGAAGCTGCACATCGGCATGATGGGTGACTACCCGCTGCTGGTGAACGGCGCCACGGGTCAAAGCCAGCCCGGCAACGAGACGCAGCTGGTGGCCATCATTGCCTACAACGCCTTCGGCTCGGGCAACGGCCTGGTGGTACACAAGGACTCGCCCTACTTCGAGCTGGCAGACCTGAAGGGCAAGAACGTCTCGGTGCCCTTCGGCTCAGCAGCGCACGGCATGCTGCTGCAGGCGATGCAGTCACGTGGATGGCCCGAGAACTTCTGGAACCTGTCCAGCCAAAGCCCTGAAGTGGGTACCACCAACCTGCAAGAAAAGAAGATCGACGGGCACGCCAATTTCGTGCCCTTTGCCGACCTGCTGCCCTATCGAGGTTTTGCACGCAAGATCTTCGACGGCGCCGAAACCAAGGTGCCCACCTTCCACGGCGTGGTGGTGCGCAAGGACTTCGCGACCGAGTACCCCGAGGTGGTGGTGGCCTACATCCGGGCGCTGATGGAAGCCAACGCCTGGGTGCGCAGCAACCCCACCGCCGCCGCCGCCAAGATCGAGGAGTGGACCAAGATCGAGAAGGAGGTGGCCTACCTCTACCTGGGCCCGGGCGGCATCCACACGCTGGACCCTAGCATCAAGCCGCGCTGGCTGGACACCATCAAGATCGGCCACGAGGTGCTGACTCGGCTGAATCGCGTCAAGCCCTTGGACATCAACGCCTGGGTCAACGAGACCTTTGTGCGCCAGGCCTTCGCCGCGGTGAAGCAGGACTACGAAGCCCAGAAGCAGACGCTGGCCAACTACGACATCACAGGCACCGACCCGCTGTGCAAGACCCCCATCACCCGGCCCAAGGAGGCCGGCGAGGTCTGGGCCGAGGGCGCCGCCATCCAGCCGCACGCCTCGACGCTGTGCACGCTGGCAGCCATCGGCAAGCTGCAGGCGTCCGGCAAGAAGCTACGGGTGGCCTATGTGTACGACAAGGCCCTGGGTATCAAGGTGTTTGCCGACAAGGCGTTCTATGCAGCCAACGCGGCTGACCCCAAGAAGCCTGTCATCGTGCCCTTCCTGTTGAAGAAGGACGCTGAGGCACACGCTACCAGCATCGGCGGCAAGCTGGTGGGCTACGCCGAGGCCGTGGCCCTGGCGACTGTGCCTTTCTAACGCGACTGGCTGGCCTCCATGAGCACCTCGCCCTTGCGTCCCTTGGCCGTTGACGCGAGTGCGGCCGACCCTGCGCCAGCGCCTTCGGCGGCTGACGCCTCGGATCTGCCGCACCCACCAACGGCAGCGGCTGTCATCGCCTTGGCGCTGGTGCAGCCTGCGGAAACGGCAGCACGGCCTGGCATCGCGCATCAGGGCGCGACCAAGGCGCGCGGGGCACAGCTGCGCGCGTGGCTGATGCAGCATGGGGTGGGCAGCCTGCTGGGCGCCTGCTCCTTGCTGGCCATGGTGCTGTTCTGGCACCTGGCCACCACCTACCGCTGGGACTTCTACATCCGCTTCACCAACCTGCCCACGCCGATGGAAGTGGCGACACAGTTGGGCAAGGCGATGGACAACACCAAGTTCATCACCAACGTGGGCATGAGCCTGCGGCGCATCGCCATCGGCTTTGCAGTGGCCACGGTGCTGGGGGTCGGCTTGGGCCTGCTCATCGGCCGGTATCGGTTGCTGCGCCAGCTCATGTTCCCAGCCATCGAGGCGCTGCGCCCGATTCCTGCCATTGCCTGGGTGCCCATCTCCATCATGCTGTGGCCCGACAACGAGGTGAGCATCGTGTTCATCACCTTCATCGGTGCGTTCTTCCCGATCCTGCTCAACACCGTGTCAGGGGTGCAGGCGGTGGATGCGGTGCTGCTGCGAGCCGGCCAGTGCCTGGGCGCCCGTGAACCGCAGCTGATGTGGCAAGTGGTGCTGCCCGGCGCTGCGCCGCAGGTGTTCACCGGCCTGGCAGTGGGTATGGGTGTGGCGTGGGTGTCGCTGATCGCTGCCGAGATGATCTCCGGCCAGTTCGGCGTGGGCTACTTCACCTGGGAGGCCTACTCCCTGATCTCTTACGCCGACATCGTGCTGGGCATGATCACCATCGGCGTGCTGGGCCTGGGTTGCAGCTGGCTGATCCGGGCCGCCGGCCGCTGGTGCATGCCCTGGCTCGTCTACAGCAAACCTGGAGGCCAACCATGAACAGCGCCCTGAAATCGCCGTCGCACGCCAGCGACCTCAACAGCAAACCTGCCCATCGCGGAGAGATCGAGCTGAGGAACCTGTCGATGTCCTTCGGACAGGGTGCCAGCCAAGTGGTGGCTGTCAACGGCGTGAACCTCACCGTCGCCCCGGGCGAGTTCGTCTCGATCATCGGCCCCTCGGGTTGCGGCAAGAGCACGCTGCTGAACGTGGTGGCCGGCTTCACGCCGCCCACCGAAGGCCAGGCCTTGCTGGACGGCGTGCCCATCACCGGGCCCGGGCCCGAACGCGGCGTGGTGTTCCAGCAGTACTCGCTGTTCCCGTGGATGAGCGTGCGCAAGAACGTCGAGTTCGGGCTCAAGATGCAGGGCGTGGCGGCCAACAAGCGCGAAACCACGGCGCGCACGCTGCTCGGCTTGGCGGGCCTGCTGGCCTTTGAAAACCACTACCCCGACCAGCTCTCAGGTGGCATGAAGCAGCGCGTGGGCATCGTGCGTGCGCTAGCCACCAGCCCGCAGGTGATGCTGATGGATGAGCCCTTCGGGGCGCTGGACGCTCAGACCCGCGTGGTGATGCAGCAGATCCTCACCAACATGTGGCAGAAGTTTCGCCTGTCGGTGCTTTTCATCACCCACGACATTGAAGAAGCCATCTTCCTGAGCGACCGCGTGTTCGTGATGACCGCCCGCCCCGGTCGCATCAAGGCCGAGTTGCTCATCCCGCTGCCGCGCCCGCGCACCGCCGAGATGATGTCCTCGGTCGAGTTCATCCAGATCCTGCACAAGCTGCGCAACCTGATCCGCGAGGAGAGCCTGGCGGCCATGGGCCATGAGCTGGACGCTGGCGGGCTGGAGGGTTTTGCGACCGAGGTCGGCCCCTCTGGTGTGCAGCAGCTGGTGTAGCCCGTGACTGACTTGTGCAGCCCCCGCACTTCGATCTCCGACCCGCCTCAACTCCAGATCTTGAAGGAAACCCACATGCTGACGTTCCAACGGCGACTGTTGTCAGCCGTCATTTGCCTTACCGCTTTGGGTCTGTGCCCAACCGTCATGGCGCAAGAGAAGCTCACTCTGGCACAGAACCAATCACCGATTTCCGTCGTGGCAATCGTGGCCAAGCAGAGGAAGTTCTTCGAGAAACATGGCCTGGACGTCACGGTGGCCAACTTCACCCCCGGCAAGCAGTGCCTGGACACCGTGGTGGGTGGTGGCGCCGACATTGCCACCACTGCCGAGGCACCAACGACGGCCGCCGCCATGTCCGGCCAGAAGATCGCCTTCCTGGCACGCATCAACCACTCGGACCTGAAGACGCTCACGGCCGCCTCCGCGGGCATCAAGTCGGCCCAGGACCTGAAAGGCAAGCGCCTGGCCTACACCGCCGGCACCGGTGGCGAGGTCTATACCCTGGCGCTGCTGAAGAAGGCTGGTCTTGGAAAAGACGATGTGCAACTGATCAACCTGCGGCCGCAGGACATGGTGAACGCCATGGCCAGCGGCAGCATCGACGCCTACAACACTTGGGAGCCACACATCACCAACGGCAAGAAGACGCTGGGCGCAAAGGTGGCCGAGATCGACACCCGCGGCGTGTATGCCGAGACCTTCAACATCGTGGTGATGCAGGACCTGCTGACCAAGCGCAGGCCGGCTGTCCAGTCTTTCCTGAAAGCACTGATCGAGGCCGAGGAGTGGATCAAGGCCAACCGCGAAGAGAGCATCGGCGTCATTGCCGACTTCGTGGCCATGAAGCGCGAAGACTTTGCTGCGGTGTACGACAACTTCGTCTACGACGTGGTCCTGGATGACCGCACCCTGAATGTGCTGAACCAGCACGCCGCCTGGCGGCTGTCCAGCGGCAATGCGCCCACTGGCGCGACGATGCCTGACTTCCGCAAGGTGATCGTGGCCGAGCCGCTCAAGAGCATTGCGCCGACGCGCGTGAAGGTTGCCGGT
Organism: Burkholderiales bacterium; assembly: GCA_046317675.1. Lineage (GTDB taxonomy): Bacteria > Pseudomonadota > Gammaproteobacteria > Burkholderiales > Burkholderiaceae_C > Inhella. The sequence goes on along the minus strand of JBKCVH010000189.1, from coordinate 3,461 downwards.
CTGTGAGTTCGACGGTGGGTTCGGCGAAGCCCGACGTACCGCGGCTGGCGGCTTGGCTCTCGCTGCCGCTCTTCTTCATGGTGTGGCAGCTGGTGTCGATGTCGGGCTGGGTCAATGCCAGCCTCTTTCCACCGCCGACCGCAGTGCTGAAGGCTCTGTGGACCTGGCTCACCGACGGCCCATTGCTGCGCGACCTGGGCATGAGCGTGTCGCGCATCGTCATCGGCTTCATGGCTGGTGCCCTGGTGGGCATCGCCACCGGTGTGCTGACGGGCTCCACGCCCCTGGCGGCCGGGTTGCTGGCACCGGTGTTCCAGTTGCTGCGGCCGATCCCGCCCATTGCCTTTGTTCCTTTGGTGATCCTGTGGTTCGGACTGTCTGAGTGGGGCAAGTGGTTTCTGGTGTTCTGGGGCGTGTTCTTCACGGTCTGGGTGTCCACACACCTGGGCATCCTGCGGGTCGACCCGATCTGGCTGCGGGCCTCGCAATGCCTGGGTGCACCGCGCCGGGCGCAGTTGCTTCAGGTGATGCTGCCGGCGGCGCTGCCCACGGTACTGGTCGGGTTGCGCACGGCCGTGGGTGTCTCGTTCTACACGCTGGTGGCAGCGGAGCTGGCAGGCACCTTCTCGGGTGTGGCCTACCGCATCGAGATTGCCCACCAGAACATGCAGACGGCCCAGATGATGGGCGGGCTGTTGGTGCTGGGCGCCTTGTCTTCGCTGGCCGACCGGGGCTTTGCCTGGCTGTCGCGCCGGTGGGTGTGGTGGCAAGGCTCTTGAGCCTGTAGGCCCTGGTCCGTCAACAAGCACTCGAGCAACTGGGTCTGCCATCGCCATGAGTTCCGCCATCCCCACGGCCATCACCGACCACCGCGCCAGTGGGGTGCTGGAAATTGCCTGGTCCGACGGCACGCTTAGCCGCCTGGGCCACGGCCTGCTGCGCGAAAGCTGCCGTTGCGCCACCTGCGAACAGCAACGGCGGCACGGCGCCGGCGTGCCGCCTTCAGACACCACCCTGCGCGTCGTGTGCATCGAGCCGGTGGGCGAGCAGGCCCTGACCCTTGGCTTCAGCGATGGCCATGACCGCGGCATCTACCCCTTTGTCTACCTGCGCCAACTGGGCGCGTCTTGAAGCCAACCCACACCATGTCCCACTCCGGCCTCGAGCGTGTATTGAGCGTTCACCATTGGAATGACACGCTGTTCAGCTTTCGCACCACCCGCGACCCCGCACTGCGCTTTCGCAACGGGCACTTCGTGATGCTGGGCTTGCCCGTCGAGGGCAAGCCATTGCTGCGCGCGTACAGCGTGGCCAGCGCCAACCATGACGAACACCTCGAGTTCCTGAGCATCAAGGTACCCAACGGCCCGCTGACCTCGCGTCTGCAGCACCTGCAGCCGGGCGATGAGCTGATCGTCGGGCGCAAGCCCGTAGGCAGCCTGGTGGTGGACGATTTGCGCCCGGGGCGGCATCTTTACCTGCTGTCCACGGGTACCGGGTTGGCGCCGTTCATGAGCATCATCCAGGACCCGGAAACCTACGAGCGCTTCGAGAAGGTGGTGTTGATCCACAGCGTGCGCCTGGTCAGCGAGCTGGCCTACGGCGACTTCATCGAAAGCGGCTTGCCGCAGCACGAGTTCCTGGGCGAACTGGTGCGCGACAAGTTGATCTACTACCCCACGGTCACGCGCGAAGCCTTCCGCAACCAGGGCCGCTTGACCGACGTGATCGCTTCCGGCCGCCTGTCTGAAGACATCGGCCTGCCGCCACTCGACCCCGCTCACGACCGCGCCATGATCTGCGGCAGCCCGGCCATGCTGGCCGACAGCTGCAGCCTGCTCGACGCGCGCGGCTTCCAGATCAGCCCACGCCAGGGCGAGCTGGGGGACTACGTCATCGAACGCGCCTTCGTCGAGAAATAGCCGCCTGCCATGACCGCCAGGGACACGCAGGCGCCCGCTGCGCCAGCGCAAGCACGGCTCGAAGATCGCCAGGTGTCGGCGCCTGGTGGGCCGCGCAGGCTGGCTGCCCGTTGGCTAGCTTGGCTGGCCGCACGCTGGCCCGGGCTGCTGCTGTGCGCGGTCATCGCCATGGCCGCCAGCCTGATCTCGCGCTTGCACGGTGGCCCGCAGCTGCTGTATGCCTTGCTGCTGGGCGTGGCTTTCCACTTCCTGTATGCCGACCAGCGCATCCGACCAGGGGTTGAACTGGCCACAGGCTTGGTCCTGCGGCTGGGGGTGGCCTTGCTGGGCGCGCGCATCACCCTGGATCAGATCGCCGCGTTGGGTTGGGGCACCGCAGGGGCGGTGATGGCCTGCGTGCTTAGCACCGTGCTCGTGGGCGTCGGTTTGGCACGCCGGCTCGGGCTGAGCCCAGCGCAGGGCTTTTTGTCCGGCGGGGCCACCGCCATCTGCGGTGCGTCAGCCGCACTGGCCATTGCAGCCGTGCTGCCTCGGGGGCGCGAGCAGGACCGGTTCACGCTGTTGGTCGTGGTGGCGGTCACCGCGCTTTCCACCGTTGCGATGCTCGTCTACCCGCTGATCGCGCACGCCTTGCAGTTGTCGCCCGCGCAGGCAGGCTTGTTTCTGGGCGGCTCGATCCACGATGTGGCGCAGGTGGTGGCTGCGGGCTATCTGTTGGGCCCCGATACCGGCGACACGGCCACCCTGGTGAAGCTGTTCCGTGTGGCCTTGCTCGCGCTGGTGGTGGTGGCTGCGGCTACCGCCTTCCGCACTGCCGCAGGAGACCAGGGCTCCGATGCAAGACCCGGACTGCTGAAGCTGGTGCCCTGGTTCCTGTGGCTGTTCATGCTGTTGGTACTGCTGCAGTCGGTACACGCCCTGCCGCCTGCGGCGCTGCCCGTGGCCAGCGAGGTCTCGCGCGACTGCCTGGTGGTGGCTATTGCCGCGCTGGGCATCAAGACATCGTTCCAGGCCTTGTTCCAGACCGGCTGGCGGCCTTTCGTTCTGCTGCTGGTCGAAACCCTCTGGCTGGCTCTTGCCTTGCTGGTGGCCGTGCTGATCGGACTGCCGCGCTGAGCACGCCCAAGGTGCGCTTGCACCTGTTCGGCGCTGGCCGCCACTTCAGCTGGTGCACCAGACAGAACTGCACCCCCAGACCCCCCCTAAAAGACGCCGATGGGCACGTCTTGGCATTGGCACGAAATTAGCTACTCACTTGTTATAACAACTTAAACGCCGTCCCAAACATCCAACCCGAGGTTCACATGAGCAAACGTCTGTTCAGCTTCATCTTCTCGGTCTTGTGCATGCTGGCTTCAGCCAGTGTCCAGGCCCAGGGCAAACCACTGCGTATTGGCTTCCAAACCGGCGACATCAACGTGCTGTTGATGTACGCCAGCCAGACGGGCCAATTCGCCAAGCAGGGCATCGAACTCAAGATGACACCCTTTCCTGCAGGTCCGGCCATGTTGCCGGCCCTGGCCGCAGGCGAAATTGACT
>JBKCVH010000188.1:0-20307 GCA_046317675.1 Burkholderiales bacterium | reverse complement strand
GCTTGAGTGGTTGGTCTTTGCAGTACGCCTCGACCAGCGGCAGTACGTGGGGCAATCGGGTCAACTTGAGCGGCAGCATCCCTGCCAATGGCTTCTTCTTGGTGCGACTGCGCAGCGGCAATGTCGCTGTGGGAACCCCCTTGACGAGCTTCGATCAAGACGGTGGTAACAGCATCGACTTGGCCGGTGCCAACGGCAAGATCGCCTTGGTCAATGGCACCACGGCGCTCACCGGTAGCTGCCCAGTGCCGTCGGCTTCGGTGCTCGACTTTGTTGGTTACGGCACGGCCAATTGCTCGGAAGGCGGCCAAGCCGCGCCCACCTTGTCCAACACGCTGGCCGGTTTCCGCGCCGCCCAGGGTTGCACCGACACCAACGTCAACGCCGCTGATTTCAGTAGCGCCACGCCCGCCCCGCGCACCAGCACCAGCGTGCCCTTGCCGCCGGCTTGCGGCGGCACCCCCACTCCACCGCCCCCTCCTCCAGCGCCTCCACCACCCCCGCCGCCCGCACCGGCTCCGGCTGAGTCCCGCACCTTCACCATTCAGGGCAGCGGCACGCAAAGTGCCATGGTCGGCCAGACGACTGTGGTGCCTGGCGTTGTGACGCGCATCAACAGCAACGGCTTCTTCATCCAGGACTTGACTGGCGATGCGAACCCGGCGACGTCGGACGGTCTGTTCGTGTTCACCGGTGCCACCACCTACCCAGCCGTCGCCCTTGGCAACCTGGTGCGGGTCAGCGGCACGGTGGCTGAGTTCAGCACCGGAGGCAGCACGGTCACGCAGCTGAGCAACGTCACGGCCGTGGCCCTGACTGGCGCTGGCTTCTCGATCACGCCCACAGACATCACCTTCCCCGAGACGGTTGAAGGCGAGCTGGAGCGCTATGAGGGCATGCTGGTGCGCATCAGTGGCCCGTTCACCATCAGTCAGAACAGCTTCCAATCGCGCTTTGGTCAACTCACCCTTGCCCAAGGTGATCGGCTCGAAGTGCCGACCAACCGTGCCCGTCCTGGCACGCCCGAGCACACCGCTCTGGTGGAAGGCAACAAGCTCCGTCGCCTGATCCTCGACGATGGCAGCAGCCTTCAGAACCCCAGCACCATTCCGTACTTGGATGCGAATGCGCTGCCCCGCGCGGGCGATCGCATCACCGGCAATTTGGTGGGTGTGATCGACTACGGCCCGAGCAGCGCATCGGCCACGCCGGGCGACTACCGCCTGCACCCCACTGCGGCCTTCACCTACGTCGTGGCCAACCCCCGCACGGCAGCGCCTGCGGCCGTGGGCGGCAACATCAAAGTGGCCAGCTTCAATGTGCTGAACTACTTCACCACCTTCACCAATGGCCAGAACGTCGCGGGCCAAAGCGGTCAGGGTTGCAGTGAAGGTGCTTCGGTGAATGCTGGCAATTGCCGTGGAGCTGACAACTTGGATGAGTTCTCGCGTCAGCGCACCAAGATCATCGACGCACTGGCGCGCATCAATGCCGACGCGGTTGGCCTGATGGAGCTGCAGAACAACGGCAATGTTGCGGCACAGAACTTGGTGGATGGCCTCAACCAAGTGCTGGGCGCCGGCACCTATGCCGTGGCGCCCCTGCCCACCAATGGCACGGGTAGCGACGCCATTCGCACGGCGGTGATCTTCAAGCCGGCGCGCATGAGTGCGCTGCAAGGGATTAGCGACACCGCCAGCATCAACGACCGGCCGACTTTGCTGCAACCGCTGCAACTGCACAACGGCGAGCGCTTCTCCTTGGTCGTCAACCACCTGAAGAGCAAGGGCGGTTGCTCCAGCAGCGACCCTGACCTCGGCCAGGGCTGCTGGAACATCAAGCGCACCGCGCAGGCCAACCAGTTGCGCAGCTTCCTCAGCAGCCAAGCCGGTATCAGTGGCGCGGCGCAGCTCATCGTGGGTGACTTCAACGCTTACGCGAAGGAAGATCCGATCGACGTGCTGACCACCAACGGCTTTGTGGACCTCGTCGAGCGCTTCCAACCCGGCGCCCATTCCTACGTCTTCAATGGCGAGGCAGGCCGCCTTGACCACCTGCTGGCCAGCAACAGCTTGGCTGCCAAGGTCAATGGCGCCGTGCACTGGCACATCAATGCCGACGAGCAACCGCAGGCCGACTACAACCGTGAGTTGAAGGCGCCCCTGACCTGCAACGGCGCAGCGCTGTGCCCGCCCGACCTGTACGGCCCTGGCCCGTATCGCTCCTCGGATCACGATCCGGTGATTGCTGGCTTGAGCCTTTACAAGTCGATCACGGCCGGCGTGGCTGACACCAGTCTGGTAGGCACCGCAGGCGATGACATCCTCACCAGCGGAGCCGGTCGTCGCACCATCACCACGGGCGCGGGTTTCGACCAGATCGTCTTCACCAGCAGCTTTACGGGCGCCGCCACCATTGCCGACTTCGCGCCCGGCTTTGACACCATTTCCCTGCGCGCTCCGCTGCAGGCGCTGGGCGTGCCGCTGGTCGATCCGATCACCCAGGGCTACTTGAGCTGCCGTGTCTCGGGTGCTGATGCTTTGATCAGCGTCGACACCGATGCCGCTGGCCCCGCCCCAGCCCGTGCTTGGTTGCTCATCAAGAGCGCCAATTGCTCGGTTCTGAACCGCACGAACTTTGTCTTCTAAACAGTTGAGCTTGACCCCATGACCTCCCTCAAGACCCTCAGCGCCGGCCTTTTGCTGGCCTTTGCCGCCGCCTCTAGCCAGGCTGCTTCATTCACCTTCACCGGCTTCACGGACGACAGCAAGAGTTTCTTCGGCAGCTTTGGCTTTGCTGACGTGGCCATTGATTTCACCGGTGAAGTCAATCTGAACGACTTCTCGCTCGAATTCGAAGGTCAGACCTATGCCCTGAGCGACGCTGACCGCCCTGCGGTGGCTTTGTTCGATGCCGGTGCTTTTCTGGGCGTGGACTTCATCGACAACGACGACAGCAATCGCTTTTCGGTCGCTCTGACCGGCGGCTTCACCAGTGTTGACGAAGCCTTTTTTGCTTATGGCAACACGAGCAATGGGTTTACCACCTTTGGCAGCGTGAGCTTCCTCCAGTCCACGCCCGTGTCGGAACCAGGCAGCGTTGCGTTGGCGTTGGCTGGCTTTGGCGGCATTGCGCTGATGGCACGCCGCCGCGCGAAGGCCAAATCGGCCTAAGTTGGGTTGCTGACACCGCTGGCCACATGGCCAGCGGGGACGTGCTGACTGGCGCTGGCAATGTGGCCCAGTTGGTCGTCGAAGAAGAAGTCGGGCTGGAACTCGCGCAGGAACTCGCCCTTGGGCAGACCGCCGAGGAACATCGCCTCATCGACCTCGATGTTCCAGGCCATCAGCGTGCGCACGGCGCGCTCATGCGCGGGTGCGCTGCGGGCGGTGACCAAGGCGGTGCGGATGCGCATGGCCACGCTGCGGTCTTGCTGCAGCAGGTGCAGTGCTTGCAGCAGCGGTTTGAAAGGCCCCGGCGGCAGGGGCTCCAGCGCGCGGCGGCGCTCGTGGTGCTGGAATGCGTCCAGGCCATCGCGCTGGAAGACTTGTTCCGCCTCGTCGCTGAAGAGCACGGCATCTCCGTCAAAGGCGATTCGCACCTCGTCAGGGTGCGCGCGGCTGGCCGGCGCGCTTTGTGTGGCAACACGGGCGGCTGGAACACCCGCCGCCAGCGCATCGCGCACATCGCGCTCGTTGGCGCTCAAAAAGAGCTGCGCGTTCAGAGGTTTCAGGTAGGGCCACGGGCTGCGACCGCGTGTGAACACGCCGCGCTGGATGGGTAGGCCCATGGCCTGGGCCGAGCGGTAAACGCGCAGGCCGCTGATGGGGTCGTTGCGGCTCAGCACCACCACTTCCACACGCGGTGCTTGCCCGCTGGCGTTGAAGGCGAGCAGCTTTTGCACCAGGGAGAAAGCGACGCCCGGCTTGGCCGGAACGTCCAGGCGTTGTTGCTGCAGGCGCATGTAGGCTTGGTCGTCAGCGCCTTCGCCCTCAAAGAGCTGGTTCTCCTCTTCGAAGTCGAAGAGGGCGCGCGATGAGATGGCGACGACCAGGCGGTCCTGCAGGCTCTCGGGCATGGCTACTTCTTCAAGCCCAGCGCCAACCAGCCACCAATGCCGAGCTTCTGCAGCGTGGCCATGTTGGCTTCGTAGATGGACTCCGCCTCTGGAAAGGCTTGCACCGCGCGGTCGATCGAGTCTTCGCGCAGCAGGTGCAGCGTGGGGTAGGGCGCGCGGTTGGTGTAGTTGCTGATGTCGTCGGCCTCGGTGCCGTCGAACTGGTACTGCGGGTGGAAGCTCGCCACCTGCAGCACGCCATCGAGCCCGATGTCTTCGACCAAGGCGTCGGCGGCTTCGAGGAAGTCGTTGTAGTCCAGGAAGTCGGTGAGCACCTTGGGGTGCACCAGCAAGGTCGTGTCCGTGGTCTCGGGTGGCGTGTCGTGCAAGTGGTTCAGCTCGGCGGCCAACTCGTAGAGGAGGTCTTCCGGCGTTTCGGCTTGGCTCACCACATAGCGCACGCGGCCCTGCACCTGCACCGCCTTGGCAAAGGGGCAAAGGTTCAGGCCAATCACCGCCGCATCAACCCAATGGCGGGTGTCGGCCAGCACTTTTGCTTCATCGCTCATGCGCGCTCCTTGGCCAGCCAGGCTTCCGCCAAGCGCACCCACATCGTGCCGCCCACGGGAATCAACGCGTCATTGAAGTCATAGCTCGGGTTGTGCAGCATGCAAGGCCCCATGCCGTGGCCGCCCGCACGGTGTGCGCCGTCGCCGTTGCCGATCACGAAGTAGCAGCCCGGTTTGGCTTGCAGGAAAAAGCTGAAGTCTTCGCCGCCCATGGTGGGTTCGAAGTGCTCGACTTGCGCGCCCATGCCCAGCAGGGCTTGGCGCACGAAGTCGGTCTCGGCCACGTGGTTGATGGTCGGCGGGTAGTTGCGGTGGAAGTGGAACTCGGGTGTGAGTTCGAAGGCACTTGCAATGCCTTCGGTCAGCTCGCGCATGCGCCGCTCGATCAGGTCCAGCACCGGCACGGTGAAGGTGCGCACCGTGCCCTGCAGTTCCACGCTGTCGGGAATCACGTTCGTGGCCTCGCCGGCATTCATGATGGTGACCGAAATGACGCCGGTATCAATGGGTCGCTTGTTGCGGTTGATGATGGTTTGGAAGGCCTGCACGAGCTGGCAGGCGGCCGGTACGGGGTCCAGGCCCAGGTGGGGCATGGCGGCGTGGGCGCCCTTGCCGCGCAGGGTGATCTTGAACTCGGTGATGCTGGCGAACACCGGCCCCGGCGCCACGGCGAACTGACCTGCCGCCAGGCCCGGCCAGTTGTGGGCACCAAAGATCGCTTCCATCGGGCAGCGCTCAAAGAGGCCGTCGTTGATCATGGCCCGCGCCCCAGCGCCGCCTTCTTCGGCCGGTTGGAACACCAAGTACACGGTGCCGTCAAAGTTGCGGTAGCGGCTCAGGTGCTTGGCGGCGGCCAGCAGCATGGCGGTGTGGCCATCGTGGCCGCAGGCGTGCATCCGGCCGGGGTAGCTGCTGGCGTGGGCAAAGGTGTTGAACTCGGTCATGGGCAGCGCGTCGATGTCGGCACGCAGGCCCACGGCGCGCTTGGATTCACCGTTCTGCACGATGCCCACCACACCGGTTTTGCCCAGGCCGCGAATGACGGGAATGCCCCATTCGGTGAGCTTGGCGGCGATCAGGTCGCTGGTGCGCTGCTCCTCGTAGCAAAGCTCCGGGTGTTGATGGATGTCGCGCCGCACGGCACTCAGTTCCTCGCCAGCGGCGAGCAGGGATTCCAACAGCTTCATGGATTGATGCTCCAGCGCACATGCGCGCTCTCTAAGAATTCCAGGGCTTCCACGCCAAAGGCGGCCCCAGGGCTCAGCACGCCGGCCTTGCCTTGACCGAGCCGCCCCTCGGCCAGCGCCAAGCCGACGGCCGCCATCATCTCGGGCGTTGAGCGGTAGCCGGGGTGGCCTTGCGCGCTCAACAGGGCTTGCAGTGACGTGCCCCGCTCGCCCACGGCGCGCAGCGACAGCTCGTAGCCCATGGCATCGAGTTGCTCGTGGCTGGGGCCTTCGCCGGGTTTGGGGCCTACCAAGGCGATAAGCCTTTGCAGCGCTTGCCGACCCAGCTTGCTTTCTTGGCCGGCTGCCGCGCTCAGGGCGGCCAGGGGCGCCGACAGCGCGGCGGCCGCCGACGACTGAGCGGCCCGGCTGGTGCCGCCAAGGCCGGCTTGCACCAGGGAGCTGCTGGGCAGCGCATGGGCCAGCGGCCCGAGCAGCTTTTCCACGCCGTCGCGCATCTGCATGCCCTCGCGGTAGCGAAAGTCGGGGGTGAATGCCTCACTGGCCAGCGCCGCAGTGCGCAGCACCAGGGGTGGGTTGATGAAGGGCGCCGGCAGGGTGGGCGCCATCACCGTGCCCCAATCGGCATCCCACCAAGGCGAAAGAGGCGCTGCATTGCGCAGGGCCACCGCATTGGCATTCCAGCCTTCGGGCAAGTCCTCGGGCAGCAGGCAGTCCATGCGCTGGAGGCTGTCGCTGCGGTCGTACATGAGCACCGTGCGCATGGAATCGAGCGTGCCGCCGCTTATTGCGTCAGACAGACGGCGAATGCCGGCACCCGTGAAGCGCACGCTCACATCCACCCGTGCACAGCGCTCGCCATGCTCCAGCAGCAGCGCTCGGGCGGCCGCCAGCGTGGCCACATCAAAGGGCAGGGCCTCGTAGCCGCAGGCGGGCACCACCAGCAAGCCGCGCTGGAGCGCCTGCGCGTGGTGGCGCTGCAGCATCTGGCGCATCCAAAACACCTCGCCGCTCAGGTCCAGGTGGTGGCAACCGCCGGCCAAGCAGGCCTGAATGACCTGCTCGCCGCGCTCGGCATACGGGCCGGCCAAATTCAAGAGCACGCGGCCGCTGGCGGCCAGGCGGGTGATGGAGCTTGCGTCGTCGAGGTTCGCGTCGAGCAAGTCGAAGCCCGAGTTCAGCGCCTCCAGCTTGGCCCGGTCGCGCCCTGCCAAGCCAATGCGAACCGACCGCCCCGGCGACTGGCGCATCAAGGCGCGCACCAGCTGGCGCCCGGTGTAACCGCTGGCACCCAGCACGATCAGGTCATAGAGTTTTTTCTTCACCATGACATCATCCCTGAATGTCTGCCGTTCTTGCACCCCAAAGCCTCCGCGTCGTCAACGGCGCCTGCCCCCACGACTGCCCCGACACCTGTGCGCTGCAGGTCCATGTTCAGGGTCAGCAGGTCATCAAAGTGGTGGGCCGAAACGACCACCCCAGCACCCATGGCGCGCTCTGCACCAAGGTCAGCCGTTACGCCGAGCGTACCCACCACGCCGAGCGTCTGCTGCACCCTATGAAGCGGGTGAGCCTGAAGACCGAGCCGCCGCGCTTCGAGCGCATCTCTTGGAGCGAGGCGCTGCAAACCATTGCCGCGCGCTTCAACGCCATCGAAGACAAGCAGCGCATCCAGCCCTACAGCTACGCCGGCACCATGGGCCTGCTGCAAGGCGGCTCCATGGCCGACCGGCTGTGGAACCGCCTCGGCGCCGCACGGCTGGAGCGCACCATTTGCGCCAGCGCCGGTGCGGCCGGCTTGACCGCCGCCTACGGCCACCGCATTGGCATGCACCTGCGGCACTTTGCGGACGCCCAGCTCATCTTGATTTGGGGCAGCAACAGCATCGCCAGCAACCTGCATTTCTGGACTTACGCCAACCAAGCCAAGCGCAACGGCGCCAAGCTCATTTGCATTGACCCGCGCCGCACCGAAACGGCCGACAAATGCCACCAGCACCTGGCGCTGCGCCCCGGCAGCGATGGCGCGCTGGCGCTCGCTCTGATGCACGAGCTGATTCGCAACGACTGGCTGGACCTGGACTACATCGAGCGCGCCGTGGAGGGCTTTGAGGGCCTGCGCACCCGCGCACTCGAGTGGAGCCCGGAGCGCACTGCGCCCATCACGGGCCTGAGTGTGGAAGAGATCCGAACCCTGGCGCGCGATTACGCCAGCACCCGCCCTGCGGCCATCCGGCTCAACTACGGCATGCAGCGCGTGCGCGGCGGCGGCAATGCGGTTCGCCTGATTGCGTTGCTACCCTGCTTGATCGGCGCCTGGAAGCAGCAAGGCGGTGGCCTGCTGCTCAGCAGCTCCGGCTGGGCCGCTCCCTTCAAGAACGACCAGGCCCTAGAGCGCCCCGACTTGCTGGCCGGCCGCACGCCGCGCATGGTGAACATGAGCGCCATTGGTGATGCGCTCTTGCAAGCCGACCCGCCCATTGAGGCGCTGGTGGTCTACAACAGCAACCCCATGGCCGTGGCACCCGAAAGCGGCAAGGTGCTGCGCGGCTTGCAACGCAGCGACCTCTTCACCGTGGTGCTCGAGCACTTCATGACCGACACGGCCGACCTGGCCGACATCGTGCTGCCCGCCACCACGCAGCTGGAGCACCTGGACGTGCACACCAGCTACGGCCACACCGATGTGCTCATCAACGAGCCGGCCATTGCGCCTCTCGGCGAGGCCAAGCCGAACACGCAAATCTTCCGCGAGCTGGCCGCCACACTGGGCTTCACCGACCCCTGCTTTGCCGAAGACGACGAGGCCCTGGCGCGCCAAGCCCTCAATCACCTGGACTTTGACGAGCTGCGTGCCCAGGGCTTCCTGCACCTGCCTGTGCCCGAGCTGCCGCTGGCAGACGGCGACTTCCCCACCCCGAGCGGCAAAGCCTGGGCCACGCACCCCACGTTGGGCGTGCCCGACTTCATTCCCAACTACGAAGCCAGCGAAACCGACCCCGCGCTGGCGGCGCGCTACCCGCTGGCCATGATCTCGCCACCGGCCCGCAACTTCCTGAACAGCAGCTTCGTCAACGTCATCAGCCTGCGCGCCATCGAGAAAGAGCCGGTGCTGGAAATGCACGCCGACGATGCCGCAGCGCGGGGCTTAACGGACGGTGCACTGGCCCGCGTCTTCAACGACCGGGGCGAGCAGCTGCTGCGCGTGCGCCTGAACCAGCGTGCGCGGCCCGGCGTCGTCAACGGCCTGGGCATTTGGTGGCGCAAGTTCGGAGTGGATGGCAAAAACGTCAACGAACTCACCGGACAGCAGCTCACCGACCTCGGCAACGCCGCCACCTTTTACGACTGCCTGGTGCAGGTCGAAGCGGCTTGAATCGAAGACTCCTACTGGGCGCCCCGCTGCTGCTGGGCGGCTGCTCGGTACTGAACGAATGGGGCTACCGCGCCCGCGCAGTTGGCGGGCACTTGGATCTGCTCTCCAAGGCCCAGCCCATTGCCCGCTGGCTGGCCGACCCGGCCACGCCCGAGGCCACGCGCAAGCAGTTGCTGCTGGCCCAGCAACTGCGCCGCTTCGCCAGCGAGCAGCTTGCGCTGCCCGACAACGCCAGCTACCAGCGCTACGTCGATCTCCAGGCCGATGCCGTGGTTTGGAACGTCGTCGCGGCGCCCCAGCATGGGCTGCAACTCAAAACCTGGTGTTTCCCCATGATGGGTTGCGTGGGCTATCGCGGCTACTGGGACAAGCCGAAGGCGGAACTGCTGGCGCAGCAGCTGCGCGAGCAGGGCTGGGATGTGCACCTCTATGGCGTACCGGCCTACTCCACGCTGGGCTACAGCAACCCCCTGGGCGGCGACCCGCTCCTGTCCACCTTCTTGCGCTGGGGCCCGGCCGAATTGGCCCGCTTGCTGTTCCATGAGCTGGCGCACCAGCGCGCCTATGCCAAAGACGACAGCGCCTTCAATGAAAGCTACGCCACAGCGGTCGAGCGCCTGGGCCTTGCCGCTTGGTGGCAGGCCAACCCCGATCGCGAACTGCAAGCGCGCGATGCGCTGGTGCAAGAGCGCCGCAGCCGCTGGCGCGAGCTGGCGCTGGCCGCCAAGAGCGACTTGGAACACCTTTATGCCAGCAAGGCGCCGGACAAGCCGGCCCGCAAGCGCGAGCGCTTTGCGCACTTGACCGCGGACTTGGAGCGCCTTGCGGCCAGCGATTCGGGTTACTCGGGCTACCTGGCCTGGGCGCGCGGCGCCAACAATGCTCACTTGGCCTTGCTGTCGGCCTACCAATTGCAAGTCCCTGCTTTCGAGGCCTTGTTCCACCGCTTGGGTGGCGACTGGACTCGATTTCATACCGAAGTCGCGCGACGCGCGGCGTTACCCAAATCTGAACGAGAAATCGCATAAAGCCATGGCCAATATCCACATTCACCGCGATCACAAACTCGGCCTGGCCAAAGCCCGCAAGATCGCTCTGGCTTGGGCTGAGGCGGCCGAAGAGCGCTTCGGCATGGAGTGCACCATCTACGAAGGCGATGGCACCGACACCGTGGAGTTCGCTCGCAGCGGCGTCAAGGGCGAGCTGATCGTCAGTGGCGATGCCTTTGAGTTGCAAGCCAAGCTGGGGCTGTTGCTGGGCGCCCTGCGCGGCACGATTGAGCGAGAGATTGAGAGCGAGCTCGACAAGTTGCTGGCCGCCGGAAAGGCTGCCCCTGCCAAGAAAAGCGCGGGCAAAAAATGAGCTTGCGCGGGCCCCGAGGCTTCTTGGCCCTTGCCGCTTTCCTGCTCGCCGGCTGCGCCAGCGCACCAAAGCTGACCGAGTGGAAGCCCGGGGCGACCGCCCTTGCTGCCGCTCCCTTGGGTGAATTGGGGCCGTGGCGCGTGCAAGAGGCGGACATCAGCCTTGAGGTTCGTGCGCAAGTGGGCACTTGCCAAGCGGTGGTCGAGCGCTACACGCCCACGGGCAGCACAGCCGCAGCCGCCACGCCGCTCGTGTTCGCGCATGGGTTCTTGCGCGATGTCGCCAACCACCGGGAGCATGCGCGGCACGTCGCCAGTTGGGGTGTGCCGGTCTACTTGGTGGGCCACTGCAGTGGGGGCTGGCGCCAAAGCGCCGAAGGCGTTGCCGGGGGCGGCGCCGGGGTGCTGGCGCAGTTCATGCGCCAAGTGGCGGACTTCAGCGGCGCCAAGGCCGTGGTGTACGGCGGCTTCTCGGCGGGCGGGCGGGCTTCGCGCATTGCCGCGCTGGCCGACGCCCGCACCGTGGGCTGGTTGGGGCTGGATCCCGTCGACCGCGTGCAGCGCGAAGCGGGCTCCGTCGCGTTCCCGATGTACGCGCTCTTGGCCCCTGCACAAAGCTGCAATGCCCAGCAGATGGGCGGCAGCCTGCCGCGGGCTTCAAAGAGCGGCAAGTCGCTGGAAGTGGTGGGCACCACGCATTGCCACTTTGAGTCGCCGAGCAACCTCTTGTGCCATGCCGCATGTGGCGAGCCCGGCAGCAGCGAGCGCAATGCAGCGCTCCGTCAGCGCATCACCTGGCTGGCCACAGCCTTTGTGCGCTGGCGTGCCGGCCTGGATGAAGCCGCCCCGGATGCCGTGTGGCGCGAGGTGCCCGGCGTGTTCCGCTCGCTGCTGGACTGAGCGAGCAGCGTCTTGGGTTCGGCTGTGCTGCTACGCACAATGCCGCCATGACTTCATTGCGCACCGGACTCTCTCGCATCCCGCCCGGCTCGGCCGTGTTGTTCTTCGTGCAGATGGCCTCCACCCTCGGCTACGCCGTGCTGTATTCCAGCCTTGTGCTCTACGCCACCGAGCGCCTGCAGTTCAGTAACGAGAAGGCCGCTTTGGTGATGGGCGTGTTTGGCGCCTTCAACTACGGCTTGCACCTGTTCGGCGGCTACTTGGGCGGGCGCTTCATGAGCAACCGCAACCTGTTCGTCATCGGCATGCTGCTGCAGGTTTGGGGCTGTGGCTGGATTGCCCAGGGCGAGGTGAGCGGTCTGTACTGGGGGCTTGCTTTGTTCTTGACCGGCAGTGGCTTGAACGTGACCTGCCTGAACATGATGCTGACCCAGCGCTTTGCGCCCGAGGACACACGGCGGGAGGGCGCCTTCCTGTGGAACTACGCCGGCATGAACATCGGCTTTTTCATTGGTTTTTCTGTGGCCGGTCACTTTCAGTTGCAGCAAGAGTACGGTGCCTTGTTCTGGTTTGCTTGCGTGGGCAATGCCGTGGCCGTGGTGCTGGCGGCGGTGTTCTGGCGCACCTTGGCCGACCGCGACACGCCGCTGCTGGCGGCATCACCGCAGGCGTTTTGGCTGCGTTTTGCGCTGGGGCTGCTGGTGGTCACGCTCCTGGTGCCCCTGCTGTGGTGGCTGCTGCAGCGCCCCGGAGACACCTCGGATGGGCTCAAGCTCTTTTGTGCCCTGGTGGCCGTGCTGCTGGTGGTGCTGACGCTGCGCCACCCGCAGGCGGATGAGCGCCGGCGCATGGCGGCCTTTCTGGTGCTCACGCTGGGCTCACTGGTGTTTTGGTCGCTCTACCAAATGGCGCCCAGCGGTCTGCAGCTCTTTGCCGTTGGCAATGTGCAGATGAGCCTCTTTGGCCAAGCGGTGGCGCCGCAGTGGGTGCAGAACATCAACACCGTGGTCATCGTGATCGCCGGGCCTTTGCTGGCCGGCTTGTTCGCGCGCTGGCGCGAGCGCGGCTGGCCGGTGGATGTGCCCCAGCAGTTCGCCGCCTCCTTGCTCTTGATGGGCCTGGGCTTTTTGGTGCTGCCACTCGGCATTGCCCTGGCTGGCCTGGATGGACGCGTGGCCTTTGTTTGGCTGGCCTTGAGCTATGTGCTGCAGTCTCTGGGTGAGCTGCTCATCTCGCCCGTGGGCTACGCCATGGTGGGTCGCTTGGTGCCCAAGCAGCACCAGGGCTTGATGATGGGCAGTTGGATGCTGGTCACCGGCCTGGCCTCGCTCTTTGCCGCTGACTTCTCCGGCATGGTGGCCCAGCCGGCCGATGGCTCCCCCCTGACGAGCAACCCCGCCTATGCGCTCTTGTTCAGTCAGTTGGGCGTGGGGAGCTTGCTGACGGGTGGGCTGCTGATCTTGCTGACGCCTTGGCTGCGGCGCTTGATTGGCAAGTGAGCTTGGCAAGTGAGCTTGGCAAGTGAGCTTGGCAAGTGAGCGGTCGATGCGCCGCAAATGAAAAGCGGCTCCCGAAGGAGCCGCTGGCTGACGCCGGATCGGATTAGAACTTTGCCCGCACGCCCAAGAAGAACGAGCGCCCGATGCCGCTGACCGGATAGGCCGAGCTGGCGATGTAGGGCTCCTCATTGGTGAGGTTGTTCACGCCCCCAAGGAGCTGGATGCTGTCGTTCAACTCGTAAGTCGCCGACAAGTTGTGCACCCACTTCGCCTTGGCGATGGCGGCCGGCCCGAACTCGGCGGCTGCATCTTCAATTTGCACCGCAGAGGCCGCGGCTTGCTCGCCCACGTACTGGCTGCGCCAGGTCACGGCAAAGTCGCCGCTGGCCCAGCCGGCCGACACGGTGCCTGCCCACTTCGGTGCACCCAACTCACTCAGGCCAGGGTTCACCAAGTCGGTGCGCACGGGGTCGAAATAGCGGTTGAGCTTCTCGGTCCGGTTGACGTTCATGCGCACATTGAAGCGGTTGGCGGCAATCCTGAAGTCGTAGCCCAGGCTCAGGTCGACCCCCGAGGTTTCGATGCGGCCGAAGTTCACCTGAATTTGGCGCAGCGTCTTGAAGCCGCCATCGGCGCGGCGCTCAAACAGGTTGCAGAACTGGTTGGGGAAGGTGGACAGGTCGTAGCAGCTGTTCACGATGTTCTGGGCCGTGACGGCGGCGATGGCGTCCTTGATCTCGATGGAGTAGTAGTCCATGGAGAGCGTCAGGCCGCGCACGATGCTTGGACGAAGCACGAAGCCCGCCGTCCAGGTGGTGGCAGCCTCTTCGTTGAGGTTCGGGTTGCCGCCGGATGTACCGGCAAAGCGCGCCGTGAGGGGGTCGGAGTAGGTGTTCGGGTTCACACCGATGGCCCGCAGCGCCGTCGCGCAATTGGCCTTGCGCGTGGCGGCATTGGGCAGCCCCGCCGCAATGCGGGCATCGAGGTCGCTGATGGTGCAGGGGTCAGAGGGGCGGAAGGTGGAAGCCTGCTGCGGGCTGAAGAGCTCAAAGATGTCCGGGGCGCGAATGGCCTTGGAATAGGAGCCGCGCACACGCAGGTCGGAGATTGGCGCCCAGGTGGTTGCCAAGTTCCAGGTGGTGGCGTTGCCAATGGTCGAGTACTTGGCGGCGCGGGCCGCCGCCTCCACGCTCAATTCATGTGCAAAGGGCGCGTTCTTCAGCAAGGGCAGGCGGAGTTCGCCAAAGACTTCCTTCACGTCAAATTGGCCGCCGGAATTGAACACCCGCACTTGGTCGTTGAACAGCAGGTTGACGTTGCTGGACACGGCGCTGATGTTGCTGCCGTCGGCCAAGATGCCGAGGTCTTCATTGCTGGCCGTGGAGGCACTCTTTTCCTTGCGGTACTCGGCGCCAAAGGCGTAAGCCACCGGGCCGCCGGGCAGCTTGAAGAGGCTCGTGGTGTCCCCCGAGAAGGCCAGCGTGGCCACGGCTTGATCCAGCTTGAACTTGTCGGTGCTGGGTCGTGTGAAGAAGGCGACCGACTCCGGGCTCACCGAGTTGGCGCCCCGGAACAGGTTGGCCGGCTTGCACTGGCCGTCACCCGGCTTGAAGGTGAAGAAGCCCACTTCCAGCGCCGGCAGGAAAGGCGGTGGCACCAAGGCCGTGCGGTCGATGTCGGAGCGGCAAACGATGCTGCCATCGGCTTTGCGCACGGCGTCGGTTGCGGCCAGGAAGCGGTCGGCCATCACAGCGTTCGAGAACGTGTTCTTGATGTCGGTGCGACCGTAGTTCAGGTTGAAGTCGTAGTTCAGGCTCGGCGTGACCTCGCCCCGCGCGCCCCCCACCAAGCGCACGGTGTCGCGCTTTGCGGTGGAAATGCCGGGACCAAAGTCGGTGTTGTCGCGGCTGATGAGCAGGCCGCCGGCCTCGTTCGCATCGGCCTGCAGGGCGGCCGGTATCCAGGGGTTGTCCGGCGCGATGAAGGCGGTGTCAAAGAAGGTGTTGTAGCTGTTGCGGCTCACCGTGGTGGTGCGTACGTACTTGGCATCCCAGTACAGCTCGGCCGCAGGGGTCAGCTCAAAGCGCCCGGTTGTGCCCAGGTTCAAGCGCTCCGAGCCGGGGGTGAGCGAGCTGGCATTGGTGCGCTCCACGGCGCCGTCGCCGCCAAACTGGTTTTGCGCCGTTGAGATCAGACCGTCTTGGAAGATGCGCACGCCGCCTTCGGGTGTGGTGACGTAGCAGCCGCCACCGCCAAAGCCGGTCCAGCCCACGTAGCTTTCATTGCAGTCGGCCACGCCGTTCTTGTTGATGTCGGCCTTGAAGCCGCCGAAGTCGTTGCGGAACACCAAGCCCGAGTTGGCGCTGATGGCAAACACCGGCTGGCGCCCAATGACGCGCAGCGGCGAGTTGGCCGCGCGGTCCATCAGGGCCTTCTCGGCGGCGGTGGGCGTTTGGTTGGGGAACAGGGTGGCGAATTGCGCTGCGGTCGGAATCAAGTTGCCAAATGCAATGCGCGTGGCGCGCGGGCCTGGGCCGCCCACCCGGTAGTAGTTGCTGAAGTTCGGCATCGTGCTGGCCACGATGTCGCCCTTCTGGAAGCGGCGCGCTGGATTTTGGTAGGTGGTCGAGTTGTTGCCCCGGCCGTTGTCGCGGGTGGTTTCGCGGTCACCAAAGAGCACCTCTTGCTCCTTCGTGTAGCCGGCCGTGAGCGAGAAGTTGCCCCTGCCGTTGGCGAACATGCTGCCCCAGGTGGCGCTGGCGCTATCGGCCCGGCCATCGCCCTCGGCCGAGAGGCCGGTTTGCGCATCGAACTGAAGGCCCTGAAAGTTCTTCTTCAGCACGTAGTTCACCACGCCGGTCACGGCGTCGGCGCCGTACACCGCAGAGGCACCGCCCGTCAGCACTTCAACGCGCTCAATGAGGGCCGAAGGAATGGTGGACACGTCCACGGAAGCGCTACCTGCCACACCGGACACGTGGCGGCGGCCGTCCACGAGCACGAGGGTGCGGTTGGAGCCGAGCTGGCGCAGGTTCAGAACCGCCTGGCCCACGCCGCCACCGCCCCGTTCGATGGAGTCGGCCACCGTGCCCGAGGCAATCAGGGCCGGCACTTCGCGCAAGGTGGCGGTGGTGTCGGTGTTGCCTGCACCGCGCAGGGTTTCACCCGTCATGACGCTGATGGGCGCGGGCGCCTGCGCATTGATGTCGCGGCGCAGCCGTGAGCCGGTCACCACCACGGTGTCGAGCACCTCAGCGGCGGGCTTGGCGGGGGCCGCTGGGGTAGCTGGCGGCGTTTGGCTGTAGGCCGTGCCTGCCATGGCCAGCGCAAGCAGCGCGATGGCCCGGTGAATTGCCGTTGGGGATGAGCTGATCATGAGAGCACCTGGTTGGGATGGGTTGTCAGCACCGGCGCATGGCGCGCTCGGCTTGCCCCAGGGCGGGGCTACTTCGTTACCGCAAACTGCATGCCGGAATGTGGCCGGGCCGGCGGGCTGCGTCCATCGGGAAAGCACGGATGCCTGAGGGCCAGGGTGGTGCAGGCGGCTGGGCGCTGCGCACCCATTCGACTACCCCGAGCCCCTGCTGCTCCAGGCTGGTGCGCGGCGGCGCTTGGCCAATGAAAAAGGCTCCCGAAGGAGCCTTTTGTTTGGGGCCGGTGCAAGTTACTGCAGCGACTCAATCAACTCGATGTACTCCTTCATGGCATCCGCCTTGGAGGTGCCTTTGAGCTCGTCCCAAGCCGACCATTTGGCCTTGCCCACCATGTCCATCATGCCGGGCTTCTTGGTCTCGTTGTCGCCCTCGGTGGCTTGCTTGTAGAGGGCGTAGAGCTTCAGCAGCGTGGCGTTGTCCGGCCGCTCGCTGAGGTTCTTGGACGCGGCCACGGCCGCTTCAAACTTCTTGACGCTCATCTTCCGTGTCTCCTGCGGCGTTGCGCCGCTGCATTAAGGGTGGGCTGGCGATGTTAGTTCCACTGCGCGGGCTTGCAGCCGCGTTCAAGCTGAGGCCCCCTCGGGCCCAAGGGCGAGGCGGTGTTTGCTAAGCCTGCTGTGCGCCGGTTGGCGGCGGCGGCGCTGCGCGGGGCTCGCCCGGGGCGTCGGCCTCACCGCCTTCAATCCGGTTTCGTCCCAAATGCTTGGCGCGGTAAAGCGCGCGGTCGGCGCGCAGCATCACGTCTTCGTAGGAGGTATCGCTCGGCAGAACTTGGGCAAGGCCCAGGCTGGCGGTGACGATAAGCGGCAAGTTGGGGTCAGGCAGAGGACTCTGGGCCAGCGTGGTGCGCAGGCGCTCGGCCAGCGGGCGGGCGGCCGCAAGATCGGTGTCGGGCAGCAACACGATGAACTCCTCGCCGCCCAGGCGGCCCGCCACATCGGCTTGCCGCAAGCAGTTCTGAATGCGCTCCGCCACGTGACGCAGCACGGCGTCGCCAATGGCGTGGCCGTGCTGGTCGTTCACGGTCTTGAAGTGATCAAGGTCGATGGCCAGCAGGGCGTAGGGGCGGTCGGTGTGGCGCAGGAGGCGGGCGTGCTCCTCGGCCAGGCGCTCCATCCAGCAACGGCGGTTGAGCAGACCGGTCAGGGCATCGACGCTGGCACGGATGCGCAGCTGCTCCATGAGGGTCACGCGGGCGCTCTCGTCGCTGAAGCAGCTGAACACTTCACGGACGGCGTTGCCCTCCCACACCGGCATGGCGCGGATGCTCAGCCAGCGCGTGCTTTGCTCGGGCAAGCCCACCTGCATCAGCGTTTCGGGTACTGCGCGCCCGGTGCGCAGGGCCAGCATGGCGGGGTGGTCGGCGCCCTCGAAGGGCGAGCCGTCTTCGCGCCGGGCCGACCATCGCGGGTCGTGTGAGGTGCGGCCGCACAACTCGTCCATGCTCAGACCCAGGAGCTTGAGGGCCTCAGGGTTGGCATCGGTGATTTGGCCTTGGGCGTCTTGGTAGACCACGCCCATCGGCAAGGTTTGAAACAAGGCGTGGAAGTGGGCCTCGCTTTTGCGCAGCGCGCGGAGCGCTTGCTCCAGCTCGTTGCGAGCGCGACGCAGCGGAGTCACATCGTCGTGCGCCACCACAACGCGGGGTGCGCTCCCGCCTCGAACGCGCGACACCTTGGCCACGTACCAATGCTGCTCTTGCGGCCCGTGGCAGGGGTACTCCAGCGCAAAGCGGTCTCGCTCGCCCGACAGCACGGCCCGCAGGCCGCGCAAAAACTCTGCGCTTTCGGGGTCGCCTGGGTCATGGAGCGCGGCCGCCTCGCACACGGCCAGGTAGTTGCTCCCGACGCTGATGGCCGGCTCGGTGGCGCCGTTGCTCAGGCCAAAGTTCAACCATGCGTCGTTGACCGCAACGATTTGGCCGTCGCTCCCCAGCACGCACACGTGGTCGCTCAGGGCATCCAGCACCGCAGCCAACAGGTGGTCTTCGGGGTGCTTGGCGTCGGGGTCGATGCGCATCCGGCGAGCATAGTCGGCGGGAGAGCGACGGCTTTGATGCAAGTCATCCAAATGCTTGAACGGGTCGATGACGGCGGACAACTCAGAATTGCGCAACCGCTACAGCGCAATTCAAGGCGCCAGGGATGCGGCAAAGAGGGCGCCAATCCGGCACAGAATCCCAGCTCGATTTCGGAGTTGCCTTGATGAGCCTTGCCAGTGAGCCGATGAGCCGTGTGGACACCGCTTGGTTGCGGATGGACACGCCTGAAAACCTGATGATGATCGTCGGGGTTTGGTTCTTGCGCCCGCGCATCACGGTGGCGCAGCTGCGTGCGCGCTGCGAGGAGAAGCTGCTGCCTTACCCCCGCTTTCGCCAGCGGGTGGTGGAGGACGCAATGGGTGCGCATTGGGTGGAAGACCCCGAGTTCAACCTGGACAACCACGTGGTGGCCAGCGAGTTGCGCCGCCGAGAAGGGCAGTCGCTCAAGGAGGCCTTGCAAGAGCACGTGAGCCAACTGGCCAGTGAGCCTCTCGATACCCACCACCCGCTTTGGCAAATGGAGCTGATTGACGACGTGGAGGGGCAAAGCGCCCTGGTGTGCCGCATTCACCACTGCATTGGTGACGGCATTGCTTTGATGACAGTCATGCTGTCCATTGCCGACGGCGGTGCGTTGCCACCGGCCCGCAAGCCCAATGCCGAGCCCGAGGGCGAGCACGATTGGATTTACGACCACCTGACCAAGCCGATCACCGACCTGACCGTGAAAGCCGTGCACTTCACGGGCAAGGGCATGGCCAAGGGCATGGACACCCTCATGACCCCCGACCACCCCATGGAAGGTCCGCTGGCCATTGCCAACATGGGCATGCAAGCGGTGCGAGACCTGAGCGCCTTTGCTTTGATGCCCGACGACGCGCACACGCGCCTCAAGGGCAAGCCGGGCGTGAACAAGACGGTGGCCTGGGCCGACGGACTCCAGCTCGACGAAGTGAAAGCCGTGGGCAAGGCCCTGGGCGGGTCAGTGAACGATGTGCTGCTCTCCTGTGTGGCGGGCGCCATTGGGGCCTACCTGCGCGCCAAAGGCGACGACCCCAGCGGCCAGGAAATCCGCGCCATGGTGCCGGTCAACCTGCGGCCGCTGGAGAAGGCTTGGCAACTGGGCAACAAATTCGGTCTGGTGCCCCTGGTGCTGCCCATTGGCGTTGCCAACCCGGTGGAGAGGCTCTACGCCGTGCGTGAGCGCATGCACGAGCTCAAAGGCAGTTTTCAGCCCTTGATGGCCTTTGGCGTGCTGGCGGTGGCGGGGCTCTTGATTCGCCCGGTGCAGAACACTTTGCTGGGACTCTTTGCCAAGAAGGCGACGGCGGTGATGACCAATGTGCCCGGCCCTGCAGAGCCCTTGAAGTTCTGCGGCTCCACCGTGGAGAACGTGATGTTCTGGGTGCCGCAAAACGGCGACATCGGCATGGGTGTGAGCATCTTGACCTACGCCGGCAAGGTGCAGTTTGGCCTCATCACCGACGCCAAGCTCTGCCCCGACCCGGAAGCCATCATTGCCCAGTTCGCACCGGAGTTTGAGAAGCTGCTGCTGCTGACCTTGATGCTGCCTTGGAACGGGCAGATCGAGGCTTGATCAGCCGAACTGAAACTGCCCCAGGCCTGGGCCTGGGTTGAGCAAGACCTGCAACTGGCCACTGAGCTGGCGCACGCCAGGCGCCGTGTGCGCCGCGTACACGCGCTGCAAGAGAGGCCCCAGGCCATGATCGGCACTGAAGCTTCCGCCGTGCTCGGCCACGAGCGCATAGATGCCGTCGCGCAGGCGCTGCATGGCCTCTGGGCTCAGTGGTTCGGTGCCCTTGGGCCACACCAAGTTGTAGTGCTGCCCGCCGTCACCGAGGTGGCCGAAGTCGCAGACCTTG
>JBKCVH010000187.1:0-10156 GCA_046317675.1 Burkholderiales bacterium | reverse complement strand
CATGCGCTTGATGCGCGTCCAGCAAGGCGAGCTGGTCAGGCCCACCTCGCGGCTGATGTCTTGCAGGCTCATGCGCGCGTCGCGCTGCAGGGCGGCCAAGATGGCGAGGTCGAATTTGTCGAGTTCCATGCTGAGGATCTTCGCTTCTGCAGAAGAATTTGCTTGAATCGTAGTTTCAAGCGGCAAAAGAAGAAGCACTTTCTGCGCCGAACTGGGCAGAGTGAGGGCCATGAACGCCCGACTCGAAAACCCAGAATTGCTCGCCGCCACGGCAACTGACAGTACTCCCGCCACAGGCGCCACGGTGCTCATCCAAGCCCTGCTGGCCCTGGGGGTCGACACCGTCTTCGGCTACCCCGGCGGCGCCGTGCTGCCGCTGTACGACGCCCTGCATGCCGAGCCCCGCCTGCGCCACATCCTCGTGCGGCACGAACAGGCCGCCGTGCACGCGGCGCAAGGCTACGCGCGCAGCACCGGCAAAGTGGGCGTGGTCTGGGTGACCTCGGGCCCTGGCATGACCAACACCACCACCGGCTTGCTGGACGCCTATTGCGACTCGGTGCCCATCGTCTGCATCAGCGGCCAAGTGGCTACGAACGCCATCGGCACGCGCGCCTTTCAGGAGTGCGACGCGCTCGGCATCTCCAAGCCCGTCACCAAATGGAACGCTCAAGTGCGCGAACCGGCGAAGCTGCAGGCCTTGGTGCTGGAGGCCTTTCGCCAAGCCAGCACCGGCAGGCCCGGCCCCGTGCTGCTGGACGTGCCCAAGGACATGCAACTGCACCCTTGCCATTTCCAGCCCCCGCCGCCCAAGCAGCGGCCAACCGCCCCAAGCTGGCAAGGCGACCTCGCTGCGGTGGCGGCCGCCATCCTGAGCGCGCAGCGCCCCGTCTTCTACGGCGGCGGTGGGCTCATCAACTCAGGGCCAGAGGCCTGCGCCGCTTACACCGAGTTGGTGCGGCGCACCAGCGCACCCTGCACCTTGACGCTCATGGGCCTCGGCGCCTTCCCCGCCTCCAGCCCGCAATGGCTGGGCATGCTGGGCATGCACGGCAGCTTGGAGGCCAACCTGGCCATGCACGAGGCCGACCTTGTCGTCTGCGTCGGCGCCCGCTTCGACGACCGCGTGACCGGCCGCCTTGACCAGTTCTGCCCCAAGGCCCGCATCGTCCACTTCGACATCGACCCCAAAGCCCTGCACCAAGCGGTGCGCGCCGACTTCCCGCTGGTGGGCGACTGCGGCGCGCTCCTGCAGGCGCTCTTGCCCCTGTTGCCGCCCGAGCACTTGCCGCCGGCCCGGCTGAACCCGTGGTGGCAGCGCATTGAGAACTGGCGCGCCGAGGAGTCGTTTGACTTTGAAGACACAGCGCCGCACATCGCCCCGCAGGCCTTGATGCGCCGCCTGCAAGCGCAACTGCAAGGCCGCGACGCCATCGTCTCCACCGACGTCGGCCAGCACCAAATGTGGGCCGCGCAGCACCTGCAGTTCGAGCAGCCCCGCCGTTGGCTTAGCTCCGGCGGCGCCGGCACCATGGGCTACGGCTTGCCGGCGGCCATCGGCGCGCAAATCGCCCACCCCGGCAAAACCGTGGTCTGCGTCAGTGGCGACGCTTCCATCTTGATGAACCTGCAAGAACTGGCCACTGCCACACAGCACCGCACCCCCGTCAAGGTGGTGCTGTGCAACAACCAGCACATGGGCATGGTGCGCCAGTGGCAGGCCCTGGTGCATGGCGAGCGCTACAGCCACAGCTACATGGAAGCCCTGCCCGACTTTCCAGCCCTGGCACGCGCCTTTGGCTGGCAGGCCGAGCGCGTCAGCTGCCGCAGCCAGCTGGACGATGCGCTGCAAGCCTGCCTAGACAGCAGCGGACCCTACTTCTTGGAAGTGCTGGTGGCGCCCGAGGCGCACTGCTTCCCGATGATTCCAGCGGGGCGAGGGCATCATGAGTTGATGCTGGGGCCGGGGCGTTACTACTTGGGTTAGGCACCGGCTTTGCGGCATGCACACCAGGGCCGTCTGACTTTGCCCTTCAGCGCCCCGGAGGAGTCCCGTGATTGACGCCTCTAAAGCGGTAGAGCCCGTCGAAGGAAACGTTCAGGCCACCGCACTGCTTGTTGTCCTGCGCGAATAGAAATTCGCCAATCCTTCGAATCCTGAGCTCGCATTCGCCAAGCAAGCTCACCAGATCGCCATCGGGCACTGCATCGAATTCAAACGAACCGAAGCGGGGATCCGTCGGCCCTTGCCAAATAGCGCTCCCAGCAAAGTGCAGCGTTCCATTGGCTGCGGTGACAGAAATTTTGGCCTGTTCGTTCTGCCAAATGCCGACCCAAGTGGCTGGTCCAGCAGACCGATCCTGAGCCCAGCGACTCTCAGGAATCCAACCTGCATGGGTGTGCAGCTTTCCCTTGCTTGGCAGCACAACACAGACCCACTGCTTGTAGCGATGAAGCTGCACGCCGGCAGTGCCGGGCGCGACCTTTGATGCGCACAAGTTTGGGTTTCCGTGCTGGGCAACGCAGGCCTTTCCTGGGGAGGCTTCTTGGCGAAGCGCAGTTCCAGGCGTGATGGCCCCGGCACTCACAAGCCTGATGCCGTGAAGCGGCGCGGCATCAGCGACGCTGGTTGCACTGCATAGAGGGGGTTCAAGCTCTTGATTCACTGGGGCAGCGCTTGACCACCCGCAGACGGTTGCCAGCATCGCGGCAATCGCTTGACGCGCCTTCACTTGTGCTCGGTTGCGCTTGGCGCTCTCTCGTTGCAGGAAAATAAGTCTGGGCAAGCCCAGGGCTGGCAGCACTGCAGGGCACTGCAGCGCCAGCGCGCAGTCGAAGGGCTGCCATCGACGCAATCTGGAACTACTTGAGCTGGGCTGGGTCATAGAAGAACTGCTCTTCGACCATGAGATTGCCTTCCCAGCGTTGATGGGCGAGCTCTTCAAACCGAATGGACTTGCCCGACTTGTCTTGGATCTCAAAGACCCAGCGGATAACGACCAAATCTCCGGAAATGAAGATTGGGCGGACGCACGTGGCCACGAGGCTGCCAATTGAAGCCAGGGCGGCTTCCTCGTGCTGGATCAAAGCAGTCTTGCCAGTACGCGGTGGAGTCGCGTTCTCCTGCATCGTGGCGTGCTCGGCATAGAAGCGCACCATGGCTCCCACGGTTTTCCCGCTCTCCACCAAGCTGACGAAGGATTCAACGGTTTCCAAGGACGGCATGGCGGAAGGCGGTGGTCGTGCGGTGGGGTGAGGCGGTTGGCATTGGCTGGAGCGGCCGGTGGGACCACCGCTGGCGATGGATCAAGGTGAGAACCAAGTGGTGCTCACAATGCCCAACTTTATTCTGGCTGCGCGGACAAGGGGCGCCAAAAGCCACCCCACACCAAAAGCCAGAACCACGCACATCGCGATGTGACCCACAGTGGCAAGTGGCCCTTGCACCTCAAACGACGCAGCTACGGCTGCACGACCTGAAGGGCATAGGTCGCGCAGCCCTTCTCCCTCAAGGCGCGCTAGCCGCCGCCACAGGAGCCACCGTTGGCGTGGTGCTGGTGGCCTGCACTGGCACTTGCGGCAAGGCACGCGCCACGCGGGCGCTGCGGCCTTGGGTGATGATCATCACGGCATCGCCTGGGTTGAAGCGTTCTTCGCCTTGCGATTGCACGATGGCAACGCGCTCGCCGTTGCGCAGTTGAACGATGAGCTCCAGCGCCTCGTCGCGGCCCGAGTTGCGCTCGATCGCGTGGCCAATGACCCCGCCCAGTACCGCGCCCAATGTGGCGAAGACCACCGACTCGCGTTGGCCGCCCACGCTGCTGCCACTCACAGCACCCGCCACGCTGCCCACCGTGGCACCGAGGCCGCTTTGGTTGCCGTCGAGCTTGACCTTGCGCACGGCCAAGATGGTGCCGTCTTGCACTTGGGCCATGCGCATGGCTTCAGGGCGCGAGCGCAGATCGGGGTCGGTCGAGGCGCAGCCGGTGAGCAAAGCAGCGGCGGCGGCCAGGGCAATCATGGGGGTACGGAACATGGGGGTCTCCTAAAGGTGGGTGCGGAACGCGGGCCGGCCAATGTGCGTTGACTTGGGTTTGAGCTGCGTTCTAGGCAGGCTGTCTGGAAATGATTGGAACTCGTCTTGCTCCGTGTGGTCAAACTGATGGGAAAGGCGCAAAGTTCAGGTCATCACTTCAAGGGTTTTAGCCATGACCTCCGACACCTCCACCGCCTTGCTGGTCATTGATGTCCAAGCCTCCTTCACCCAGCGGCCTTACTTCAGCGGTTTGGGCCGGGCCGAGTATCTGGCGGCACAGAACGCCCTCATTGCCGGCGCCCAGGCGCGCGGCTGGCCGGTGGTGCGCGTGCTGCACATCAGCCCCAAGGGCGATGCGAACGACCCGTTTGCGCTGGCCTCTGGCTTGGTGCGCCCGCTGGACGGGCTGATGGATTTCGACGCTGCGCTGACGGTGCACAAGACCCGGCACAGCGCGCTGGTGGGCACGGGGCTTGATGTGTGGCTGACCGAGCGGGGCATTCGCCGGCTGGTGGTCAGCGGCATCCGCACCGAGCAGTGCTGCGAGACCACCACGCGCCATGCGTCTGACCTGGGCTGGCAGGTGGACTTTGTGCCCGATGCCACCTGGACTTGGGATCACAAAGGCTTGAGCGCTGCCGAACTGCGCGAGCGCACGGTGGCTGTGCTGGACGAACGCTTTGCCCGCATTGCAGGAGTGGAAGATGCCCTCGCTGCCTAAGCCGGCCAAGCCGCTGGATGTTTGGTTCGCCTTGCCCAGCGGCAGCCTGCTGCTTGATTGGGCGGGCCCGGCCGAGGCCTTTCGCTTTGCCAACACCGAGCGGCCCGAGGCTCCATTCTTTAGGCTGCGCTACGCAGCGCCTCGGCCGCTCAGCATGAGCTCGGTGGGCGTGCGGCTGGCCGATTTGGAGCCGCTGCCCGAAAGCTTGCCGGGGCCGGGCTGGGTCATCGTGGTGGGCAAGACGGGCACTGAGACTGCCCGAGACGACGAAATGGAAGACCGCGCGGTCACGGCCTGGCTGGCGCGCCTGCGCCCGGGGCAGGACGAGAGGCTGCGGCTCGTCACCATCTGCTCGGGGGCTTTGCTGGCGGCGCAGGCGGGTTTGCTGGCGGGCCGGCAAGTCACCACCCATCACTTGGACCTGGACCTGCTGCGCCAACTGGAGCCCAGCGCCCGCGTGAGCGAAGACCGCGTGTTTGTGGTGGATGGCGCGCTGTGGAGCAGCGCCGGCGTCACGGCGGGCATTGACCTCGCCTTGCACCTCATCAGTGAGCACTGCGGCCCGGTGGTGGCAGCGCGCGTGGCGCAGCGCATGGCGGTGGCGCTGCGGCGCGGGCCGGATGACCCGCAGCTGTCGCCGTTCTTGTCGCACCGCCAGCACCTGAACGCCCGACTGCACAAGGTGCAGGACGCGATTGCCCAAGCGCCCCGAGAAACCTGGGATGCCCCGCGCATGGCCGAGCTGGCGGCCACCACGCCGCGCAGCCTCAACCGATTGTTTGCCGAGCACGCCGGCACCACGCCGCTGGCCTACGTGCGCAGCATTCGCGTGGCCCTGGCCCGCAGCGCTTTAGACGCCGGCAGCTCGGTTGCGCGCGCCGCAGAGATCTCGGGCTTCAGCTCCGACCTTCAGCTGCGCCGTGCTTGGCAGGCGGCCGGTGCGCCCGGCGTGCCCTCGGGCCGAAGAACGCCGAGCCGTTGACCACTTCCAGCCCCAAAGCCTGTCGCCTTGTTGGCCAGCGCCAGACCGTGGCTTTGGGTGCTTGATCTGGGTCTGCTTTCCCTGGCGCCGCCCGCCCTTGGACGCCCGCTTGCGCGCAAGAAAACCCGCGAACCGGCATCACGGGCTGCGTTGGCGGGGTGGACGACATGGGGGCTGCTTCGCTTGATGAGTTGGTGGCAACGCGCTGGCTTCCCGTGGTGTTAACAGGCCCTAACCGTGCAGTCGGCTGCTGGCCGGCACGCTGGCCAGCAGGAAATCCATCTGGTCCGCCAAGATGCGCCGCCCTCGCAGGATCATGTCTTCGTGCAAGCTGGGCACATAGGGCAGGTACAGCGGATGCATGTTCACTTCGT
The DNA here is from genome assembly GCA_046317675.1 of Burkholderiales bacterium. Taxonomy (GTDB): domain Bacteria; phylum Pseudomonadota; class Gammaproteobacteria; order Burkholderiales; family Burkholderiaceae_C; genus Inhella. Next base: position 4,043 of record JBKCVH010000187.1, on the reverse strand, counting down.
CGGCCAGCCGGGCACCTTTCCTGTGGTTGCAGGAGCGGCAGGCGGTGATGCAGTTCATCCAGTGGTCACGGCCGCCCCGGCTGGTTGGGTGGATGTGCTCGCGGGTCAAGTCGTCTTCGCGGAAGCGGTGACCGCAGTAGGCGCACACCCAACGGTCTCGGGCGAACAGCTTGGGGTTGGACAGGGCGGGTTCATGGCGCCAGCAGCGGCTGGGAATGGCACCTCGGGCCGCCACGATGGCATGCACCTCAATGCGCGACTGCTTGCCCGTGCTGCGTTGAATGCCGCCACGCAGCACCATCACGGGGTTGCCAATGGTCCAGGCGATCGCATCGCAAGCCACCATCACCGCCGCCTCACGCGCGGTGATCCAAGCTTGGGGCCGACCGGAGATATCGAGCTGCAGAACGTCCAAGGGCATGCACCCCCTTTCAACTCCTGAGCTTACTGTGCTTATGTGACGTTTGCTTGGCGTGCGCTAGTTCACAGCAAGGGCGATGCACAGGGTTTGCCCGGGGCGCATTTAGTTCACGGTCTCTAGGGGAATTGCCACCCAGCACTTGCGTTGCGGGGTGCAATGCGCAAAAAATAGAACGATCGTTCGTTTTATTTCATCCGCGTTACAGCGAGCCCGAATTGACCATGTCCACCCGCACTGTCACTGCCAGCAGCCCAACGCCGCGCCGAAGCGCGCGTTCGGTTGCGCCCTTGCACAAAGGGGCTCAAACGCGAGCGGTGATCTTGGAAGCTGCGCTGGCGCAAGCCTCGCGAGACGGGTTGGAGGGCTTGTCGATCGGCACGCTGGCCGACTTGACCAGCATGAGCAAGTCGGGCGTGTTTGCGCACTTCGGCTCCCGCGAAGAGCTGCAGATCGCGGTGGTGGCCGAGTACCACCAGCGCTTTGAGAAAGAAGTCTTCTTCAACGCCATTCGCGAGCCGCGTGGCCTGCCCCGCTTGCGTGCTTTGTTCGACCGCTGGGTTCGCCAAGTGGCGGTGGAGTTGGAGAGCGGCTGCATCTACATCAGCGGCGCTGTCGAGTTCGACGACCGGCCCGGCCCGGTGCGCGACGCGCTGGTGGGCATGGTCAAGGCTTGGCATGCTGCATTGCACAAGGCCATCGTTTTGGCGCGCGATGCAGGGCACTTGGTGCCCGAGGTCGACGTGGACCAAGTCTTGTTCGAGTTGCACGGGCTGATTCTTTCGCTCCACCACGATGCCCGCTTCTTGCTCAGCCCAGGGGCCTTAGGCCGTGCTTGTGCTGGATTTGAGCGGGTGATGGCATCGTCTTTGACCCCGGCTGGACGGCAACTGCCAGCGCCTCTCCCGCGTCGCAAGACGCGTTGAATTTCACTCTTTCGCCCCTTCTCATTTCTTTGCTGTCCTAGGAGACTCCACCATGCCAAGCTACACCCCGCCCCTACGCGACATGCAATTCGTCTTGCACGAGCTGCTGAATGTGGTGGACGAACTGAAGCTGCTGCCAGCCCACGCCGACATCGACGAGGACACCATCAACGCGGTGTTGGAAGAAGGCGGCAAGTTCTGCAGCGAGGTGATCGCACCGATCAACTTGAGCGGTGACCAAGAGGGCTGCGAGTTGGATCGCACGACCCACGAGGTGCGCACCCCCAAGGGTTTCAAAGAGGCCTACAAGACTTACGTTGAGGGCGGCTGGCCGGCGCTGAGTTGCGACCCTGCCTATGGCGGCCAGGGCTTGCCGTTCACGGTCAACCAGTTTTTCTACGAAATGCTCAACGGCGCCAACCAAGCCTGGACCATGTACCCAGGTCTGAGCCACGGCGCTTACGAATGCCTGCACGCGCACGGGACGGCCGAGCAAAAGGCGACCTACCTCACCAAGCTCACCAGCGGCGAGTGGACCGGCACCATGTGCTTGACCGAGCCGCATTGCGGGACCGACCTCGGCATGCTGCGCACCAAGGCCGAGCCACTGGCCGACGGCAGCTACAAGCTAACGGGTCAGAAGATCTTCATCAGTGCTGGCGAGCACACGCTGGCCGACAACATCGTTCACCTGGTTCTGGCCCGCCTGCCCGATGCGCCACAAGGCTCGAAGGGCATCTCCTTGTTTTTGGTGCCGAAGTTCCTCGTCAATGCGGACGGCAGCTTGGGTGCTCGTAACCCGATCTTTTGCTCGGGCCTTGAGCACAAGATGGGCATCCACGGCAACAGCACCTGCCAGATGACCCTGGATGGCGCGGTCGGTACTTTGGTGGGTGAGCCCCACCGCGGCTTGGCGGCCCTGTTCGTGATGATGAACACGGCGCGCCTGGGCGTTGGCAATCAGTCTTTGGGCCTGACCGAAGTGGCCTACCAAAACGCAGTGGCTTATGCCAAAGACCGTCTGCAAATGCGCTCGCTGTCGGGCCCGAAAGCACCAGACAAGCCGGCCGACCCCATCATTGTTCACCCCGATGTGCGCAAGATGCTGCTCACGGCCCGCGCCTTTGCCGAAGGCGGCCGCATGTTGCAGGCTTACACCGTGCTGCAGGCCGACAAGGCCCTGGCCAGCGACGATGAAGACGAACGCAAGGACTGCGAAGCCGAGTTGGCGCTTCTCACGCCCATCATCAAGGCCTTCATCACCGACAACGGTTGGTTGGCCACGAGCCACTGCCTGCAGGTCTTCGGTGGCCACGGTTTCATCACCGAGTGGGGCATGGAGCAGTTCGTGCGCGATGCGCGCATCAACATGATTTACGAGGGCACGAACACCATTCAGTCGCTGGACCTGCTGGGCCGCAAGGTGCTGCAGAACAACGGCGCCACGCTCAAGAAGTTCGGCAAGAAGATTGCCGAGTTCATTGAAGAGGAAGGCACCAATGAAGCGATGCAGGAGTTCGTGAACCCCTTGGCCGACATCGGCGACAAGGTGAACAAGCTCACGCAAGAACTCGGCATGAAGGCCTTCCAGAACCCCGACGAAGTGGGCGCCGCTGCAGTGGACTACCTGCGCGTGGTCGGCCACCTGACCTTTGCCTACTTCTTTGCCCGTGCGGCCAAGATTGCTTTGGCCAAGCAGAGTTCCGACGATCCCTTCTACCGTGCAAAACTCGCTACCGCGCGTTTCTACTTCGCAAAGCTGTTGCCGGAAACGGCAAGCCTCATCCGCACGGCGCGGGCTGGGGTCAAGCCTTTGATGGAGATGGAAGAAGCGCTGTTCTAAATCCCGCCCTTCACAGAGGGGCTCAACCAGGAGATGCCATGAAGTCGTTGATTGCTGCAGTGGTTTTGGGTGTGGTGGCCGTGGGCGCTCAGGCGCAGATGTCGCCGGTGGGTGTTTGGAAAACCATCGACGACAAGACCAAGGCCGAGAAGGCTCAGGTTCGGGTGATCGAGACGGGCGGTGTGCTCAGCGGCAAGATTGAGAAGCTGCTCGCGCCAGGTGCCAATCAAGAGGCCAAGTGCGACAAGTGCAGCGATGACCGCAAGGACAAGCCTGTCATCGGCATGGAGATCATCCGCAGTGTCAAGAAAGACGGCGATGTCTGGACCGGCGGCACCATCCTGGATAGCGCCGAAGGCAAGGTCTACAAGGTCAAGATGACCCCGATCGAAGGCGGCAAGAAGATGGAAGTGCGCGGCTATGTGGGCGCACCCATGTTCGGCCGCACACAGGTCTGGCAACGCGTCGAGTAAGACGCAACCACGGGCCGGCGCTCACCCGATTTGCACGCGCCGGCCCGACTGATTTTTCTGGAGCAGCTGAATGAGTCGATTCCAAGTTCGTAAAGTGGCCGTGCTAGGTGCCGGCGTGATGGGGGCGCAAATTGCGGCGCACCTGGTCAACGTGAAGGTGCCCGTGGTCTTGTTTGATCTTCCGGCAAAGGAAGGTCCCAAGAACGGCATCGTCACCAAGGCGGTGGATGGGCTCAAGAAGCTCAAGCCCAGCCCCCTTGGCGATGCCAGCGAGGCCAGCCTCATCCAGCAGGCCAATTACGAAGAACACTTGGAATTGCTCAAGGGCTGCGACCTCATCATTGAGGCGATCGCCGAGCGCATGGACTGGAAGCTGGATCTGT
>JBKCVH010000186.1:0-9936 GCA_046317675.1 Burkholderiales bacterium | reverse complement strand
CCTGGGACTTGAGCCGCGTACCCGGCGGCTCCTCGGGCGGTAGCGCCGCTGCGGTGGCGGCGCGCTTGCTGCCAGCTGCGACGGGAACGGACACGGGCGGGTCGATCCGCCAGCCGGCCAGCTTCACCGGCATCACCGGCATCAAGCCGACCTACGGCCGCTGCTCGCGCTACGGGAGGAGAGCCGTCGCCTCGTCGCTGGACCAAGCGGGGCCGATGGCGCGCTCGGCCGAGGACTGCGCCTTGCTGCTGCAGGCCATGGCGGGCTTTGACGAGCGCGATGCCACCAGCTTGCAACAGCCGGTACCCGATTGGCTGACGCAAATGCGCCAGCTAAGCGGCAGCCAGCCACTGAAGGGTCTGCGCATTGGCTTGCCGCAAGAGTTCTTCCCGGCGGCGCTCGATGCCGATGTGAACACCGCCGTGCGTGCGGGTCTCGCCCAGTTGGAGCAGCTTGGCGCCAGCTTGGTCAAGGTGAGCCTGCCGCGCACCGAGCTGGCCATTCCGGTTTACTACCTGATTGCCCCTGCCGAGGCCAGCAGCAACCTGAGCCGTTTCGACGGCGTGCGCTTCGGCCACCGCGCCGACCAGCCCAAGGACCTGCTGGACCTGTACCAGCGCACCCGCACCGAGGCCTTTGGTGCAGAGGTGCAGCGCCGCATCTTGATCGGCACCTATGTGCTGAGCCACGGCTACTACGACGCCTACTACCTGCCAGCCCAGAAGCTGCGCCGCATGATTGCCGACGACTTCCAGGCCGCCTTCCAGCACTGCGACCTGTTCGCCGGCCCCGTGGCCCCCAGCGTGGCTTGGAAGCTGGGCGAGCAAAGCGACGACCCGGTCAAGGCCTACTTGGCCGACATCTTCACGCTGCCCGGCTCGCTGGCCGGCCTGCCCGGCATGAGCGTGCCGGTCGGGCTCGGCGCGCACGGCATGCCGGTTGGCTTGCAGCTGCTGGGCAATTACTTTGACGAAGGGCGCTTGCTGCACACCGCACATGCGCTGCAACAGGCAAGCGATTGGCACCTTGCCAAGCCGCAAGGACTCTGAGATGACGAGCAAACTCATCCGTGGCTACGAGGTCGTGATCGGCCTTGAGAACCACGTTCAACTGTCGACCGCATCGAAGATCTTCAGTGGCTCATCCACTGCGTTCGGCGCTGCCGCCAACACCCAGGCCAGCCCGGTGGACTTGGCCTTGCCCGGTACCTTGCCGGTGCTGAACCGGGGTGCCGTGGAGCGCGCCATTCGCTTCGGCTTGGCCGTCGGTGCCCATGTGGCGCCTCTGTCCATCTTCGCGCGCAAGAACTACTTCTACCCCGACCTGCCCAAGGGCTACCAGATCAGCCAATACGAGATTCCGGTGGTGCAGGGCGGCCAGGTCAGCTTCTACGTGGGCGATGAGAAGAAGACCATCAACCTGACGCGCGCTCACCTCGAAGAAGACGCGGGCAAGAGCCTGCACGAGGATTACCACGGCATGTCGGGCATCGACCTGAACCGGGCCGGCACGCCACTCTTGGAAATCGTCTCCGAGCCCGAGTTGCGCAGCGCAGAAGAAGCCTGCGAGTACGCCAAGACCCTGCATGCGCTGGTGATGTGGCTGGGCATTTGCGACGGCAACATGCAAGAGGGTTCGTTCCGCTGCGACGTGAACGTGAGCGTGAGGAAGCCCGGTCAGCCCTTCGGCACGCGCCGCGAAATCAAGAACCTGAACAGCTTCAAGTTCCTCATCCAGGCGGTGCATTACGAGGTGAACTGGCAGATTGACCGCATCGAAGACGGCCTCCCCATCCTGCAGGCCACGGTGCTGTTCAACCCCGACACGGGCGAGACCCGCGCCATGCGCAGCAAGGAAGACGCGGCCGACTACCGCTACTTCCCCGACCCAGACTTGCCGCCCTTGATGATCAGCCCCGACTGGGTGGCGCGCGTGAAGGCCGAACTGCCCGAGGTGCCCGCCGTGATGGCCGCGCGCTTTGAAAGCACAGACGGCCTGCCGGCCTACGACGCGCAAATGATGACGGCCAGCCTGCCGCTGGCCCGCTACTACGAGGCGGCTCGTGACGCGTGCAAGGCCCCGAAGCTCGTGGCCAACTGGGTGATGGGAGAGATCTCGCGACGGCTGAATGCGGAAGAGCAGGGCATTGAGGCGGCACCCGTTCGCCCTGAAATCTTGGGAGCTCTGATCTCGCGCATTGGCGATGGAACCATCTCAAACAATGCCGCTCGGCAAGTGTTCGATCAGTTGTGGTCGCCGAATACGCCCGAGGGGTTTGTGGGTGACTCTTGGTCTGAGGTCCAGCAGGGGTTCGATACGATTGCCGCACTCCGACAGGTCGACGCCCTCATCGAGGCCAAAGGCTTGAAGCAGATGAGCGACACCGGCGAGCTGGAGCGCATCCTTGACGAGGTGCTTGCGGCGAATGCGAAGTCGGTGGAGGAGTTCCGCGCCGGCAAGGACAAGGCCTTCAACGCCCTCGTCGGTCAGGCCATGAAGGCGACCAAAGGCAAAGCCAACCCGGGCTTGGTCAACGAGTTGTTGAAGAAGAAGCTGGGGTGAGCTGAGGCGCAGGCTCCTCGACTTTGGCGCCGGGCGCTGGGCCGAGTGAGCCGGGCGGCGCGCCGCCCCAGAGCTTCTTGAGGCGCGCCAGTTCAACGTCGTAGCGGCCGTTCACGCGCGCCTTTTCTTCCGACTGCTGGACGATGAAGAGTCGTTGTGCCTCTGCAGCCGCGTCATTGGCGTCGATCTGTTGCTTCAGCTTCACCGGCAAGGCCTTGCCTTTGTAAAACTCAGCCTCATCGTCGAGTACCTTGCGCTCTTTGGTGAGCGCTTTGAGGCGTTGCTCGCTGACTTGCGCCGCTTTGACCAAGTCGTCCAGGGCCTGCTGGCGCGCTGCGTCATGACGCGCTTGGCGCGGGAAGCGGCTCAGCAGGTTGCGGTCGTGCCGGATGGCGTCGGCCAGCGAAGCGCGCTTGGCCTCTTCCTCGCGCGCCTTCAGTTCGGCGGCGGCTTTGTCTTGCAAGGACTGGGCGGGTGGAACCGTGGCGTGCTCGGTGCCATCGCGCCGCAGCAAGCGCTGCTCGCGCCCAATGCACTCCGGAATGGGGCGGTCCGAGGTGAGCCGCCGGCCCTCTGGGGTGGTGCAGGTGTAGATGCGTTGGGGGCTCGCTGCCGGTTGCGCTGGCACGCCGCTGCTCGCGATGAGCGCACCCAACGCAGCCACGCAGAGCCAAGACCTCATGGCACACATCAGGCTGTGACTCCGTAGCGGTCGCGGTAAGCCTGGACGGCAGCGGCGTGGTCGCGCGCAGCGGGCTCATCGCGCACGAAGTCGAGCAAGTCGGTCAGGGTTGCGATCGCGTGGACGGTGAGTCCGTGATCACGCTGCACCTGCTGCACCGCCGATTCCGGCAAATCAACGCCGCCACTCGACCCTCGCTCTTGGCGGTCCAGCGCAATGGCCACGGCCACCGGCACACCGCCGGCGGCACGAATCATTTGGATGCTTTCGCGCACCGAGGTTCCGGCGCTGATGACGTCATCAACGATCAACACCCGCTGCCCCTGCAAGGGCGCACCCACCAGCACGCCGCCTTCGCCGTGGTCTTTGGCTTCCTTGCGGTTGTAGGCATAGGGCTTGTTGTGCCCAGCCCGCGCCATTTGCATGGCCAAGGCCGCAGCCAGGGTGATGCCTTTGTAGGCCGGGCCAAAAATGAGGTCAAAGCTTGCGGCGTGCGGCAACAACCGCATCGCATAGGCATCGCTCAAGGCCAAGAGCTTGGCGCCGTCGTCAAACAGGCCAGCATTGAAGAAGTAGGGACTGAGCCGCCCCGCCTTGGTTTTGAACTCGCCAAAGCGCAACACGCCGGCGCGCACGGCAAAGCCGATGAAGTCTTGGGCGGTGCGATCGGTAAGCATGTGTCACCAATTCTAGGGAGCGGATCAAAAACGCCGCGCAAGGCTCGGCGTTGTCACAGCAGTGAAAGCCCTTAGAAAAGCGCCTTGAAGCTGATGCCGTAGGTACGCGGGTCGTTGATGAAACCGGTCAGGTTGTTGAAATCAATGGCGCCCGTGACGCGGATCTGGTTGGTGATGTTGCGGCCAAACACCGCCGCCTCGTAGCGCCCATCACCAAAGATGTAGCCGACCCGCAATCCGCCTTCGGTCAGCGCCTTGCCGGTGAATTCGACGCTGTCGTAGAGGAAGAAGCTCACTTTGGAGCGGTAGGCCCAGTCGGTGAACACGTAGAGCTCATTGCCATTGCCCACCGCCCAGCTGTAGCGGGCGGTCATGTTCAGCGTGGTCTTGGGGGCTTGGGGCAAGGCGTTGCCGTTGATGTCCACCGTGGGCGCGAACTTGAAGGCCGCAGGGTTGGCCGGCACGGTGATGCGGTCCCGTAAGGTGCAGCCCGATCCGCAGGCCTCGACCTGCAAGCCGGGGTCCTTGAACTGGGTGCTGTTGTAGCTACCGCCCAGGCTGAGCATGAGCTCCGGAACCGGCAGCAGCTCCAGGTTGAACTCCACGCCCTTGCCGGCGGCCTTCTTGGCGTTGATCAAACGGTTGCTGTTGTTGCCGCCGCCCACGGCGGTGAGCTGCTGGTTCTTCACCTCGTAGTTGAAGACAGCGCCCGAGAAGCGTGCCTTGCGGTTCCAGAACTCGCTCTTGAGGCCCAGCTCGAAGCTCTTGACGTCTTCCGGCTTGGCCTGGCTTTGCGGGTTGAACTCGCCGGCGGGCTGGATGGAAGAGGCGCGGAAGCCCGTTGCGTAACGCGCATAGAGCGTGGTGTTGCGGTCCAGCGCATAGCTGAGCGATGCGTCCCAGTTCCACTTGCTGTCGTCCGTGGCCGCCTTGAGGCCATTGCCCGCTTGAATGCGCGCTGCATCGCTGCTGGTGGTGGAGAGGTCTTTCTTGTCTTGGGTGTAGCGCAGGCCGGCACGGGCTTTCCAGCCGTCGCCCAGGTCCTGGTTCAGGTTGCCAAACAAGGCGTAGGCGCGGTTGTCTTGGCGGGTGCGCTGCGTCAGGCGCGGGCCCACGTAGTTGATGGACTCGACCACGTACTGCTCGTCAAACAAATACGCGCCCGCCTGCCAGCGCAGGCCACCGGGGGTGGTCGATTCCAGCCGGAACTCTTGGCTGAGTTGGCGGTGGTCCTTCAAGGCGTCCGAGGTCTCCACCGGGAACGCCGCCGTACCTGGCGCCGGGACAAAGGCGTAGGCCGAGCCGCCGTCGACGTCACCGCGCGAGAAGGGCTTCACCGACTCCAAGCCGCTGATCGAATAGAGGTCAAAGCCGTCGAGCGACCACTTCACCCTGGCGCTGCCGCCGGTTTGGGTGAGGTTCTGCTCGTTCACGCCGTCGATGCGCATGCGGTCGGGCCGGAAGCCGGCGCGCAGCTCATTGCTGCCCGGCTGGATGATGCCGGCGCGAAACAGTCTCGGGCTGCCTTCGAGATCACGGTGGTGCACATTGAAAAGGGCACTGAACTGCTTGTGCGGCTCGTACAAGGCCTGCAAGCGCACGGCGGCGTCGCGGTAGCCCTCGGTTTCCCGGGTGGGCGCCTGGGCCACTTCGTTCTTGACCCAGTCGTTGCGGCGCTGGAACAGACCCGAAACCCGCGCCGACCAGTCGCCCGCCAGCGGCAGGTTGAAAGCGCCTTCCAGGTTCAGTGAGCCATAGGTGCCGGCGCTCACGCTGGCGTAGCCGTCTTGGCGCTGGCTGGGCTTGACCGAATCAAACTTCACCACGCCGGCAGGGGTGTTTCGTCCAAAGAGCGTGCCCTGCGGACCAGCCACCACTTCGACGGCCTTCAGGTCGAACACCGGAAAGCCCTTGAGGATGGGGTTCTCCTGCACCACATCGTCATAAACCACGCTAACCGGCTGCGAGGCATTGAGCCGGAAGTCGGTGTTGCCATAGCCCCGGATGTAGAAGCGCGGGTAGGCGCGACCAAAGCTGGATTCAATGTTCAAGCTGGGCACACGGCCCGACAAGAAGCGCACATCCTGACCGCCCGAGGCCAACGCATCGAGTCGGTCCCCAGACAGGGCCGATACCGCGTTGGGCACATCTTGAATGCGTTCCACACGGCGCTCGGCGGTGATGACCACCGTCTCCAACTGCGTTTTGTCTTTGGGGGCTGGGGCGTCTTGGGCCAGGGCGGGCAGCGCAGCGAGGCTTGCCAGCGCAAGCAGGGTGGGGCGAAGGGGCATCAACAACTCCAAAGTCAAAGGCCGAATCGCGCCATGCTAGCCATTGCCCACCGAATACAGCCCCACGCGGGCTCGGCGTGTCGAATCGGTGACGGTTAGAGGGTGGCGCTGTTGCAAGGCAGCATCGAATTCGCTCGCTTCGTTCGCAGTCTTTCGCCACAGGCTTCCCCGGCGCAAAGAATTGAGCGCTCTGTCACTTTTCGAGGTTTCCATGCTTCCATTTCACGCGCGTACCAGTGTTCTGGCACTGGCCATTGCCGCCGCTTTCCCCCAAGTCCAAGCCCAAACGGCTGCTTCGGGTGACGAAGCCAAGAAGGACACCACGCAACTCGAAGCCGTGATCGTCACGGGCGGTCGCCGCGTTGAGAACCTGAAGGACGTTCCGCTGTCCATCTCGGCCATCAAAGGCGAGGCCCTGGAAAACGTGAGCGTCGGCGGCGCCGACATCCGTGCCCTGTCGGCCCGGGTGCCCAGCCTGAACATCGAGTCGGACTTCGGCCGCAGCTTCCCGCGCTTTTACGTGCGCGGCCTGGGCAACACCGACTTCGACCTGAACGCTTCGCAACCCGTCGGCTTGGTGTTTGACGACGTGGTGCAAGAAAGCCCCATGCTCAAGGGCTTCCCCGTCTTTGACGTGGACCAGGTTGAATTGCTGCGCGGCCCGCAAGGCACGCTGTTTGGCCGCAACTCACCCGCCGGTGTGATGAAGTTCGACTCGGTCAAACCGAGCAAGCGTTTTGAAGGCTACGGCTCCATCGGCTTTGGCCGCTTCTCGGCGCTGAATGCCGAAGCCGCCGTCAACGTGCCAATGGGCGACTGGAACCTGCGCGCCTCGGGCATGCTGCAGCGCGCTGACGACCGTGTGACCAACCCCCGCGCCACCGGCGAGAAGGAACTGGAAGGCTACAGCGACAAGGCTGGTCGCTTCCAAGCCGCCTACAAGAACGGTGGCTTCTCCGGCCTCTTCAAGGTTCAGGGCCGCGACTACAAGGGCAATGCCACCACCTTCCGCGCCAACATCATCAAGAAGGGCACCAACGACCTCGTTGACGGCTTCAACGCCAAGGTCTACGCCAGCGACGGCTTCAACGTGCAAACGCTCAAGAGCGCCAGCGCCAGTGCCCGCCTGCGCTGGGAGATGGACGGCATGACCCTGCACTCCATCACCGCCTATGACCGTGCCAAGTTCTACAGCCGTGGTGACGTCGATGGCGGCTTCGGTGCCGTGTTCCTGCCCACCGGCTCTGGCCCTGATTACGGCAACCAGAAGGCCAACATCCCCTTCGCCGCAGAAACCGCCGACGGCCTGCCTTACCTGCGCCAAATGACGCAGGAGTTCCGCCTCGAGTCGAATACCAAGGACCCGTTGCAGTGGATTGCTGGCGCTTACTACTTCAACGAGAAGCTGCAGGTCGACAGCTTCAACTTCGACAGCTTCGCGCCGGGCAACCCGCAGAACGGCTATGCCGTTCAGTACCAAGACTCCAAGGCCTACGCGCTGTTCGGTAGCGTCAACTACGCCCTCTCCCCCGACCTGAAGATTCGTGGCGGCATGCGCTACACGAAGGACAGCAAAGACTTCTCGGCCTCCAAGCCTTGGGCGCCGCCGTTCTCGCCGCCCGTTGCCGGCACCCTGCGGGCCAACCCCAGCGCCACCAATTTCAGCTGGGACCTCGGCGCCAACTACAGCCTCGACAAAGAGACCTCCTTCTTCACCCGAGTGGCCACCGGCTACCGCGCACCGTCCATCCAGGGCCGCGTGCTGTTCGGCGACACCATTTCGGTGGCCAAGTCGGAGAAGGTCTTGTCGGTTGAGGGTGGTGTGAAGGCCGACCTGCTCGACAACCGCGCCCGCATCAGCGCCACGGTGTTCAGCTACCAGGTCAAGGATCTGCAGCTGACGGCCGGCAGCGGCAGCACGAACCAAAACCGCTTGGTGAATGCCGACAAGGCCGTGGGTCGCGGCTTCGAGATCGATGCGCAAGCCATCATCACGAGCAACTGGCGCACCACGCTGGGCTTGTCGTACAACGACACCGAAATCAAGGACAAGGGCCTGTTCGTGGCCAGTTGCGGCGCGCCTTGCACGCCGACCGATCCGGCCGGCCCGTTCCCGGGCACCGTGTCGATCAACGGCAACGACCTGCCCCGCGCACCCAAGATCGTCTACAACTGGACGCTGAAGTACAGCACCGAAATCGCCGGTGGCGACTTCTATGTGCTGACCGACTGGGCCTACAAGGACAAGTACAACATGTTCCTGTACGAGGCCAAGGAGTACAAGGCCAAGGCACTGCTGGAAGGCGGCTTGCGCGTGGGCTATGCCTGGGACCGCTACGAGTTCTCGGTGTACAGCCGCAACATCACCAACAAGCAGCAAGTGGTGGCCGCCATCGACTTCAACAACCTGACCGGCATCATCAACGAGCCGCGTTCTTACGGCGTGAACTTCCGCGCCTCGTTCTAAAGCCTTGACCTAAAGTCTCGGCCCTTCAACCCGCCGCGCCCGCTCGGGCCCGGCGGGTTTTTCTTTGCCTGCTCGCACCGCCATGAAACTCATCAGCGCCAACCTCAACGGCATTCGCTCGGCCTCCACCAAGGGCTTCTTTGAATGGCTCAAAACCCAAAGGGCGGACGCGGTGGGAGTCCAAGAAGTGAAGGCGCAAGCCGATGTGGTGGGCGGCGTGTTCGACGCCTGCGGCCGGCTGCGGGGGCACTTCCACTATGCGCAAAAGAAGGGCTACTCCGGCGTGGGGCTTTACACGCACGAGGAGCCCAGCGAGGTGCGCACGGGCTTTGGCAGCGCCGAGTTCGACTTGGAGGGGCGCTGGGTTGAGCTGCGCTTTGACAAGCCCGGGCGCAAGCTCAGCCTCATCAGTTGCTACTTCCCGAGCGGCTCCAGCGGGCCGGAGCGGCAAGAGGCCAAGTTCCGCTTCTTGGCCGAGATGGCGCCGCATTTGGCCGCCCTGAAGGCCGAGCGAGAGTTCATCTTGGTGGGCGACGTGAACATCGCGCACAAGCCGATTGACCTGAAGAACTGGAAAAGCAACCAGAAAAACAGCGGCTTCACGCCCGAGGAACGCGCCTGGCTGGATCAGCTCTTTGGCGACGCCGGCCTTGTCGACGTGTTCCGCACGCTCAACCAGAAAGAGGAGCAATACACCTGGTGGAGCCAACGCGGTCAGGCCTATGCCAAGAACGTGGGCTGGCGGCTGGACTACCAAATTGCCACGCCGGGCCTCGCCGCCTTGGCGCACAAGGAAAAGATTCTCCTGGAGCCTCGCTTCTCCGACCACGCGCCTTTGATCATTGACTACGACTTCAGCCTCTAGGGCCTGTTAACACTACAGGAAGCCAGCGCGTTGCCATCCAAAAATGACCCCGACGAGGCGCGAAACGAAGCCGGGGTTGGCCCCCGGCGAGGCTTCGTAACGAAGTGGGGGCCATTTTTGGTGGCAACCCGAAGGGAAAGTGCCTGCTGGGCCGCGATGCTGCGTTGCCCGGCTCGCCCAGGCATTCGCCTGGGCAGCGCCGCGCGCCTTGCCACCCGGCCCAGCAGGCACTTTCGCGTGGCTTCCCGTAGTGTTACTCACAAGTCAGTAACTTAGGGAACAATCGGATGCGATGGTGACGCGCATGTGGTGTGATTCGTCGCATGAAACGAGACGGTCGCACCTTGGCGCACAACACACTGGAAGAGATGCGCATGCTGGCCTTGCAGCGC
>JBKCVH010000185.1:0-14720 GCA_046317675.1 Burkholderiales bacterium | reverse complement strand
CGCGGAAGTCGAAAGGCTGGATCTGACCGGCACGGGCGCGCTGAAGGGCACAGGCAATGCCCTGGCCAACACATTGACCGGCAACAGTGGTGCCAACAGGCTCACGGGCGGTGCAGGTGACGACACCTTGGATGGTGGTCTCGGTAAGGACTCACTGGTGGGCGGTACTGGCAACGACACCTACCGCGTGAACCAAGCTGACGATGTCATCACCGAAGCCGCTAACGAGGGCACTGACACCGTGCTCTCTGATGTGACCTGGACGCTGGGCGCAAACTTGGAGAACCTGAGCCTTCAAGGCACTGGCGCCTTGAACGGCACGGGTAATGCGTTAGCAAACATCTTGACCGGTAACAGCGGTGCAAACACCTTGACGGGCGGTGCCGGTGACGACACCTTGGATGGTGGTTTAGGCAAGGACTCTTTGGTCGGCGGTACTGGCAACGACACCTACCGTGTGAATCAAGCTGACGACGTCATCAACGAAGCGGCGAACGAGGGTACCGACACCGTGCTTTCTGATGTGACCTGGACGCTGGGCGCGAACTTGGAGAACTTGAGTCTTCAGGGCACTGGGGCCTTAAACGGTACGGGCAATGCGCTGGCCAACCGTTTGACTGGAAACAGTGGCAACAACACCTTCAACGGCGGCGACGGTGCCGACACTCTGGATGGCGGTGCTGGCAACGACAGTTTGATTGGCGGCACTGGTGGCGACACCTACCGCTTCGGGCGTGGCAGTGGTTTGGATCGCATCAGCGAAAACGACACAGCAGCCAATGTGCTGGACTGGGTGGAGTTCGGTAGCAATGTGCTGCAAAGCGATGTTCGCTTTGTGCGCAATGCCAATGCGCTGGAAATCCGCATCAACGGCACTGCAGACGTGATGACGATGGAGAACTGGTTCTTGGGCAATCAGCACAAAGTGGAGCGCTTCAAGTTCAGCGACGCTTCGGTGCTGACGGATGCGCAAGTGGCAGGACTCGTTCAGGCCATGGCGGCGTTTGACGTTCCGGCGGTGCAGACTTTCTCTGCTGGCAATCAAGAAGAAGGCAGCCGACGCCATCAAGGCCTCGCTGTGAGTGGACTGGCGTAACCGAGTCAAGAGTGAGGCCCATCTTGCGCGACTTGCCCTGGCGGCAAGGCGAAGAGATGGGTCTTCGCTCAGAAATTCACCGGGTAAGCCGCGCTCGACCCGCAAGGCTGGCTGACCGCAGTGCCCTCAATTTCAGTCATTGGTGAGGGGCCGGTGCCAGGTCAGCCTATGACTGCTGACTGAACAGCAGTGTTCATTCGGTTGCAGGATGCGAATGGCCGCAAACGCTGCATTGGCGATATTCCGGTGGGCACCGCAAGGGGCTGCACTGGGTCTACAGCCGGCGCTCGATAGCTAGCGCTGCGTTCATCACTGAAGCAAATTCGAGAATTCGACGGGGCAATGTGGACCCCACCACATGGTCAGGTGTACTTCAGAGCCAGCTGCGGCATCCGGGTACTTGATGCACCCCCTTTTTGCACGCAGTTTTCTGAAAACCCCAGCTTCATCTGTCTAGCCGATGAGTTTTCGACACTTTCAAAGGACTCCTTTGAGCGGCCCAACTTGTGACCGTGCCTATGGTGCCGGATTTGACACTCTGTTTGCTAGCACTAGCGTCGTGTCACCTGTGGGGCGAGCTACTTCACAACGCCGTGCTTCTTGCCCAGTGAGTTGTAGATGAACTGGGCGTCATACACCTGACCCTGCTTGGGGTCGCCCTTGAAGGCCACGATTGTGTTGGAGCTGCTGGGCATGCGCGCGATCCAATCTCCGCCGCCCTGTGTCTGAGTGGTGGCGGTGTAGTTGTAGGTGCTGCCGTAGGCATGGCTCACACTGCCTTGTGTCTGCGAAGTAGACGGCGAGCTGCCGACTTTTACAGAGTCAACGCGGCTGCGGGAATCCACGATGGCGAAGTGCGTGAAGCCCGCTTGAAGCACTACGTCGGCACTACGCAGCAGTGTCATCTCCTCCGCCCTATCGGCGCTGGTGTACCCATTGCCTTTGAAGCTGACGCGCCACATGTTGGGGCCTAGCTGGGCCTCACTGAACCCGCCTGTGAACCCATCTGCCTTGTAGCCTGTGGCACATCCAGCAAGGGCCACCACCAGCATTAGTCCGATAAATCGCATTCGCCTCTCCTGTAAGCAGTTGTTAGTACGCGAATGTTGCCTGTAAACAGCCCCAGTTTTTAAGGAGGCTCCAACTTTTGAGAGCATGGAGTCATGAACAGGAAGTCGACGAAGTATTCACGCGAGTTGGACTGGGACTCGGAGCGTTGTCATCCAGACCACCACCCATGATTTGCCTTGCTAGGCGCTGGCTCCAAGCAGCGCCCTGTTGATCTCTGCTGCGGTTGAGGGCTTCGAAAGAATCTCGTGGAACATGGCGCGATCCGATTGACCCAAGGTTGCCGAGTTGGCCGAGAGCAAAAGCAATCGAGGTGGTGGCACCAGTTGCTGCGCCTTCTTTGCCACCTCAACCCCTAAGCCATCGGGAAGCTGCAGATCCAGAATGAGGGCGTCAAACTGCGCTCTCTCCAACATGCTTAGCGCCTGGTGCACGCGTAGTGCAGTCGTGACGGTCCAACCCATCGCTTCGAGCTGATCGCGAATCTCGACCAGAACGGCTTCGTTGTCTTCTACGAACAAGATCCGTCGCGAGCCACTTGTAAGCAGCTGACTGTTGGTTGATGGGGCACGTCGATTGACTGGAATTCGCACCTCAAATCGAGTGCCCTCCCCCACCGTGGACCGGACTGAAATCTTCCCGTCCATAGCATGAACAAGCTTGTCCACAACCGCTAGGCCCAGCCCATGCCCTTTGACTTCAAGGTCGGCCTGGGTAACTCGAACATAGGGCTCGAAGATCAGCTTCAACTTGTCTTCGGGAATGCCGCTGCCGGTGTCTTCGACTGCGATCAACAGCTCTGAGCGCTCGGCGTTGAGAAGGACCTCAACTTGAATTCCACCCTTCGCGGTGTACTTAATCGCATTCGAATAGAGATTCGAGAGGATCTGTCGCAACCGCTTGGGATCACTTTCAATGCGCTCCTCAAGCTCGGGCTGCGGGGCCCATTCGACGTGCAAATTCTTGGTGTCAGCCTCCTCGGCGAAGGCCTCCAAGATATAGCTGACCACTTGGTTCATCGGGAAGCTGCGCGACTTGATGGTCATACGCTCTGAAGTGAGCTCCGCGAAGTCGATCAAGTCCGCCACCTGGGCGTCGAGATCCTCTGTGCTTCGCTCCAACCGTTTGAATGTGTCGTCGTCAACGTTCACGACTTTGCGAGTCTTCAAAGTCGATATCGCGGCCATAAGGGCATGAAGCGGATTGCGAATCTCGTGGGATGCCATGCCCAGAAATGTGCGCTTGTCTCGCTCCGCTCTTTCTGCGCGAGCCACAGCCTGCTGAGCCTCTTGCTCTGCAGCTCGGGCGGCATCAAGCGCCTGAGTCTTCTCCGCAAGCAGTTGCTCGGCACGATGCCGGTTGGCTTCTGAGGCAAGCCTCGTTTCATCTGATTCGCGGCGTATGCCTTCCGCACGAGCAATGCGCCACACGATGGTCAGGTAGAACGTGAGCAGCAAGGTGCAGATCAACACCAGTGCGATACCCAAAAGCCAACGGGTTACATGAGGAACATCCGCGGCACGAATCGAAAGCTCCCTTAGCGAATCAAGCTTGGCTCCGGTAACGCGCCCCTCCTCCAGCTTCAGGCGAACCTCGCCGCTAACCTCGGTCAGCGTCAAGGCGCAAGCCTCCTCGGCGAGAGTTGCAGGATCACCGAGCGAACTTGCCAAAGTGCGCATTGCTCTGGCCAAGGAGTTGCCGGACTGGTTGCCACCGAGCAAACCTGCGGCCTGTGCATTCTCAAGGCCTGATGCAATTTCCTGGGTGGTGGCCCGAAGAGCGAGTTGTGCCGGCTTATCACCGTAACCGCATTGCACGAGGTGGGCGTACCAGGCGCCGAGCTTTAGGGACGTGGATACGGCGCTATTGGCGGCGATCAACTCTTGGTTGTGCCGCATGGCGCGATCGCCACGTTCACTCCCCCACAGCATCAGGCCGATCAGTCCAAGGGCAAGGAAGTAGCTAACTAGACCCCAAATCAGGTACCGCCTTGGCTTGGGCCGCTGCCAAAAGGAAAGATCCATTGAAACACATCCCAACTATGTTCTATTCGAAACAGGAAGAGCCGTTGGGGCTCGTCATTTCTGTTGTACCAGTTGCCCATTGAACTCTGAAACTGTGCAGCATTCTCACGCAACGGAGCTAAACATGGAACAAGCTGCAGCAGTCCCAACTTCCCAGACCAACGTTCAGCCAGGTCCTCTGGCGACGCCTACTGTGTTCAACCCGCGCGCACCGACGCAAGTGATCACGATGCGGGAGCTCTTTGGGACGAAGTTCACTGGCGGCGTCATCGAGATGGATTACCAACTCAATACGCGACAGATGCAGAGCCTGTTCCGCCACTACTTCAAGGACGTCTCCCAAACCTTCGCTGCAATCGACCGGTACAAGACCTTCAGCGACCTAGACAACGAAGCCTTGCTCGCCACGGAGGGTCGAATCTCAGCCCAACTCGACAAGGTCAAGGGCTACATCCGCAAGAAGGGGCGTGAGACGGCAGCGCTTCTGGAGTTGAACGGCAAGGCTGAGACGCGAATCAAGTTCCCGACCCCGATGCTCTACCGAGTACCGATCATTTCGGCACCGGCACGCGAGTTCATGGAAGCCGTTGTCGGTTCGGATGAAGTGACGGCTCAGCTTGAAACTTGCCATCTGCTTGGCCTGTTGGACTACCGGCAAAAGCACGCTGAGGACCTCAAGCTGCGCAAGCTCTTGCGCGCGGTCGCAGCCCTCGCCCGCTCAGAGCGAATCGGAATGCTCAAGCACTTCATGGCCCTGCGTACATCAGCTACTCCGGACAGCAATTCCGAAGCCATGCAAGAGGCGGCCAAAGCTGAAGTCACTGCGTTGGTGCAACAGGTAGCCATCGACGGCGATCTGCTGGGGTCTGTCAGCGAAGAGAGCCACTTGTCCAGCATTGCCAAGGCAATGGGTGTGGACGCAAGCGGGGCCGGTGACGCCAACAGTGCCGTCGAACCGACAACCACTAGCGATGTTGCCGAGCGCAAGGCGGCTTGAACCGACTGCATCGGCCTTAACAAAGCCGGCCGTGACCAAAGGGGCACAGACGCGGACGCCGGCACAGCGACTGGCGATTGAGTGCCCCCGCAATCTCTTGGTGGTGGCTGGTCCGGGCTCAGGAAAAACAGCCACGATGGTGGGGCGCATCGCGCGTCTCTTGGGCGACAGCTCACGAATCGTCACGGCCGTCACTTTCACGAGAGACGGAGCTCACGAGCTTCGGGCTCGTGTTGCCGAAGCTGTAGGGGAACCGGAGCGGTTGTCGCGGGTGACTGTTGGGACGTTCCACAGCCTCACCCTCCGCCACCTGGAGAAGGCTGGGTTGAAGCCCGCGCTTGCAACTCCCATGCAAGCAAACAGCTTCTTGCGGCGGGCATTGGCGGAGCACGCGCCAAAGTCGAGCGCCGACGAGATGCGGCAGGCGTTCGAAGAGATCAAGTGTTCGCTTGAACCTGAGAAGCACCCGCGCTTTCTGGAGCCCTGGTATCAAGCCTATGAGGCGGCACTGGTGCGGCACGGCTTGGTGGATCTGCAGGACATCATGCGGATCGCTGTGCTCGCAATGCGCGCAGGAACGCTGCCTCCTTTGATCTGCACGGATCTCATCGTCGATGAGGCACAAGACAACGATCAGGTGCAAGCCGCTTGGATTGCTGCACACCGGCAAGCGACCATCACCATGGTGGGTGACGACGATCAAACGATCTACGAATGGCGGCGCGCCATTGGCTTTCCAGGGATGCTCGCATTCCAGAAGGATCGCGATGCCGACGTCATCGTGCTCGAAGACAACTTCCGGTCTCGCAAAGAAATCTTGGACGCGGCCGGCGAGCTCATCGCCCAGAACAACCCCTATCGGAACCCAAAGAAGCTCATTGCCCGGAGAGGTTCGGGCGGGTCAGTCCGGAAGGTTGTGACAGGGTCGAGCAAGGACACGTGCCAAGCCGTCCAGGGATTGATCGCTCCATTTTGCAAGCCTCTGGAGAAGAGCAGGCGACATGACAGCGTTTGGGGCGTCGACACAGGCACCTGGGCAGTTCTGGCACGCACCAACCGACAACTTGACCTCGCTGAGTCCTTCTTGAGCGACGCCCAGATCAAATCGGTAAGAAGCGCTGGGTCCGTTTGGGACACCCAGGCTGCACAGGTCGCACTGCAAACCTTGCGCGCAGTCCTCACAGGTGACAGCGTCGCGGTTGAGACGGCATTGAGCCACACGCGGCTGCAACACGCGGTGATCATTGAGTTTGTGGCTGCGAACCGCAAGTGCCTACCAGCCATCCTTCGAGGCGAAGTGGCACCAGTAGGTGACGTACCGAGCGATTTGCTCGACGTTCTTCAGATGCTCGGGAGCTGGTACCCAGGTTTGACTGGTGACGCTTCCGAAGCATTGGCTTCGGTCATGAAGGAAGTTCAAGACTTCGTCCTGCTCCACCTCCCACAACGAGCGAAAGCTGGGGCGGAGGTAATCCTTGGCAGCCTTAGGAAAAAGGTACTGCGTTCGCCGGGACAGGTCAGCGCGCTTGTCGAGTCATTGACGATGAATCGACAGACTCGGGACGACGCTCAGGCGGTTCAGCTTTTCACGATGCACGGCTGCAAAGGACTCGAATTCGACAACGTGATCGTGGTCGGGCTGGAGGCGGACGCGATCCCAGGCGACGCCATCGCACTCCCACCAGGCGCACCCGGCATTCGATCGGGGCAGTCCACGGTACAGAGTGAACGGCGCCTGCTCTACGTTGCCATGACACGGGCACGCGAAAGGCTGTTTCTGGTTCAACCGTTTGCCAACCCAAGCCCGTTCCTGTCGGAGTTACCTAGCTGGGTGGAAGCCGTTTCAATTGGCGACTTGGAACCGTTGAGCGGGGCGCAGGCCAGGTGATTGCAACGACCAGACCAACGCTTTGAACATAAGCCACCAAAAACAGCTGAGGGGGCCGCGCCCAACCGGTCTGGCGCGTAGCGCCACTTAGGCGAAGCCGACCCGGCTTGGGGGCGGGGGAATCAGCTCTGCCGGCGTGCCGGCAGTCCCTCTGTGCGGCCTCAGTGGGGCCGGTCTTGTTGCTCGATATAGCGCTTCAAGATCTCCAACGGTGCGCCGCCGACGCTGATCGCACAGTAGCTTCGGCTCCAAAGAACAGGTTCCCTGTACCAGCGCTCTAATTCTGAGCCGAAGTCACGGCGCAAAACACGAGCCGTATTGGTCTTCAGTGCGTTTACAAACTCGCTCAAGCTCACGTGAGGCGGCAGGCTCACCAACAAATGCACGTGGTCAGCTTCGCCATTGCACTCTAGAACCTCACCATCACGCGACGCGCAGCGCTCTTTCGCTGACGCCTCGATCACTCCTAGCATCGCAGCTGTGAGGCACTTCTTGCGGTACTTGGTCACCAGAACCAAGTGGTAGTTCAGCGCGTAGACGCAGTGATGACGCTGCTTCATGCCTGGGTGAAGGCCGTCTTTTGAGTTTGACGATCGCATGAGAACCAATATACTGTACAAAAACACAGTATCGCAACATGCAACGTCGCAAAGTCGCCTACAAGCTCTATCCATCGGCAGCCCAGTTCGATGGACTGCTGGCTTTGTTGCGCCAGCACAAGGACTTGTGGAACGCTGCGCTAGAAGAGCGAATCGACGCTTGGCGCAAGGCCGGCAAGAGCATCTCCTACGAGGATCAGTGCCGGTCCCTGACGCAAGTGCGCGGCGAGCTGCCAGACGATTGGGCGCTTATGAACTGCTCTTCGCAGCAGATCACGCTGAGGCGCTTGGACAAGGCATTCAAGGCATTCTTCGTGCGTTGCGCCAAAGGTCAGAGCCCAGGCTTCCCGCGCTTCAAGAGCTTGGCCAGGATGCCCGGCATCGGCTTCAAAGGTCACGGCGATGGTTGGCGCTTCACTCCGAACATGGCCAACGAAGGCCGGCCCGATGACTTCGGGGTCATCCGATGGAGTAAGCACGGCAGCTTGCGGCTGCAGGGACTTGGGCACATCAAGTGCCGGGGTCAAGCCAGATCGGCCGGCATCATCAAGTCGTGCGAGCTGCTCTACCGACATGGTGAGTGGCATGTCTCTGTGACGCTGGAGTGCGCGGACGCTGATGTTCAGCGGGAGCGCTCCGAGCATCACGCGATGGCCGCAGATTGGGGCGTGAGCCGCCTGCTCACCGTGGTCCGCACAGATGGACCTCATCACGAGGCGCGCGAAGATCACGACAACCCTCGCTGGTACGCCGGAGCCAAAGAACGCCTGGTGGCCCTGGACCGCGCGGTGTCGAGCAAGAAGCGCGGATCGAAGAACTGGCGCAAGGCCTGCGCACAGCGAGGCTCCTTCAAGTCAAAGCTCGCCAGAAAGCGGCACGAACACCAGCACCAGCTGAGTGCGGAAATCGCCGCGCGCTGCTCGGTCTTCGCGACGGAGAAGCTCAACATCAAGAACATGACGGGCTCTGCTGCTGGAACAGTGGAAGAGCCTGGGAAACGAGTCGCTCAAAAGAGCGGCTTGAACAGAGAGATCCTCGACACGGCGCCGGCCGCGTTGCTTCAGAAGATCGCCTACAAAGTGCCAGAGACTGGTGGGCTGTATTTGGAAGCGCCAACGCGAAAGCTCAAGCCGTCGCAAACCTGCCCGTCTTGCGGCGCTGTGATCAAGAAGCTGCTATCGCAGCGCTGGCACTGCTGCCATGTCTGCGGACATGAGGAAGACAGGGACTCGGCTTCAGCGCGTGTCGTTCTGCGCTGGACCTTGGGAACTTTGAAGTTACGCGGCCAGGAACTGGCCGAAGCGGCTTAGCCGCCGCGAAACCGCCTCCAACCTACGGATTGGTGGCGGTAGTTCATGAAGCCGCGCCAAGCAATGGGCTCGCCCAGCCAAGTTGCCAGGCCGGGGAAAGGAGCGGGAGTGCCATGGCAGCTGCAAGTGCTGCGCATCTACCCGCTCGGGAAGGCCCAAAGCACCAATGCAAGAGAGCCCAAGCCAAGGCCACCAAAGCGACCCGGGCGAGCTCGTAGGCGACTCCTAAGGACGTAGCCTCAATGGCAGCAACACCTCCGGGCATCCATGCCAGCTGCTCGCCGAGGCCGTACGCAACGACGACCGCGAACGTTGCAATTGGAGTCCTCGCGAAGCGCGCCACGACAGGCAACAACCCGGCGAGCATCGGCAATGCCGCCTGGGACCAAGCCAACCACCCGAATGCCAGGGCAGTGAACACAATGCTCGCCGACTCGATCCGGCTGCGCCATGCAAGGCTGATTGGCATGCGCCAGGGAGCTCTTTGCCCGAACGGAAGTTAGCCTTCCGCCCCTATGGGACGTATGGGGCCATTGATTCGAGCACCCGCGTAGATGGAGATTGATCCGAAGTGAATGGTGGCAAAAACTCTGGCGCTCTCCGCGATCATGAGATGGCCCCTTGCTTGAATCACAACGGTGTGATCCTCACTCCCGACATCGCCCGCAAGGATCATGTCACCCGCAGAGATGAGAGTACCGCCATGGAATTGGGCGCCGGGCATCACCGCGAGTGTTTGCTTCGTAGCGGTCAGATTGCCGGTGTACTGCCCGTAAAGAATGATGCCGTCACCTTGGCAGTTCCCGGCCCCAATACTCTCTGGACCAAGAATGACCGCAGCCGATGCGTCAATTTGCACCAGCGCGTTTTGGTCAACCCTGGAAGGATGGTCTCCATAAGTCGGATGCCGAACAGCCTGGACCTCGCCAGCATCGTTCAAGTTGGCTTCTTGAGGGGGAAGGCCTTCATCCGAACCGTGCCGCCACTCACGTGGTTCTGCGACCGGCAAAGGCGGGACGTTGGGAGTGACGCTCTCCATTGCTTGAAAGTCTTGAGCAAGCGCCTCCGAACTCCTAGTGGGTTGCAAATCAAAGGCGATTGGCAATCCGGGGCCTGATGAGATGCTGCTAGCGCCGCTGATCCCTTGCACCTGAGATGGCGGGATAGGCGGCGTGCGTTCATCGAGAGGCTCATCAGGCAAGGCTTGCACCAGATGAAGCACGGGTGGCCGTTGGCTAGGCTGTGCCATTGCCTCGCGCGGTTCGGTGCAGGTGCCCGCCAAGGGGATGGGATCGCCTGAGAGACTTAGATCGGCGGCACGGAGTGGCGCAGGGGGAGCAGGCGGGAGGGATCGTGCGGCCTGCGCGGGCGACCCGGCGCGTGCGGCGGCTTCGGCCACTCTCGCCATAGACGCACGGGCTTCGGCCCATACCTCTTCTTGCGCTAAGGCGCGCGACAAAGGCTCGGGGGCCACAGAGGGTGCGCCACCAAGAGCACCCCGAGTTGTTCCACTGGGCGACAGGGGCTGGAGGTCAAGCCTCAGATCAAGTGAACCAGCTGATGTCATCTAGCTCACTCCAACACCAGGCGACCAGCATCTGTGACGACGACCCCCGCCTTGACGTCGATCTCCTGTATCCGCCACCCGTTTGCCAGCCGCTCACCCACATGCACAGCGACTGGCAAACGGTCCTTGCCGCTGACCAGGGCCGTTCGACTGTCCTTGATGGCCACAAGCTTGGGAGCGGCTGCCTGCTTTACTGAAGCAGTCTTGTCCGACTCGAAATCAAAAACGGCGGAGTTCTCCTGTTCAGTCGCCTTCGGCTTAGTTGGAGTCGTTCGACTTGGCGACAGATTGGCAACCGTTGCCTGCTCGCCAGCATCGGGACCAATCGGCGCCAGACGGCGTACCAGTTCCTGGGTCGGCTGCTCTCGATCAATCTGATTGAGTAGCACCTTGGGGACGGGCAATACCTTCGGCAAGGAGCCCTCGCTTCTTCGAGGAGATGACGCTGGTACGTAGGGTCCAACAGCGCGCACTAAGACTGCTTCAGGATCACCCTTGGCTTGCAACCGAACCTTCGCCAGCTCTTGTAGGGCTGCAGCGCGTTCGGTTTCAAGCTTGAGCTGAGAGCGAATGGTCCAGGCAAAAGCAATGCCGCAAAGCAACACAACCAGCACAACAAAGACCCAGAGAAAGCGGCGAGACCTCAAGCCTGAGAAGCGATCTCCCAGGGACATCGCTTTGGAGCCCTTGATTTCCCGTTGCTCAAACCAATCAGGCGCGCGTTGGACCACCTCCGTACCGGCTTTGGCGTTCGCACTAAAGGCAATTTGCCCGAGGCGAATCTGGATGCTTGGAGATGAGGTGTGCAGCATGGGTTCCGAATATTGGCCATGCAAATTGTCGATTTCAGAGTGTTCGACTCAGCATCAAAGGCTGGCGAATTGGGCGGGAAGCTTGCAGCGAATGGAACACCTTGCAGCTTGTGTATCGAAGAACGTGCTCTTGGGCGATGCCAGAAGTACCCCAAAGCGCCGGACCAAGCGCCAAGGCACTGAGATGGGAGGGACTTGCTGGGATTGCTCATTGCGCCCCCAGAACGAGAAAAGGCCCCGGCTTGCGCGCGGGGCCTCTGTAGGTCAAATTTCTGTTTCTAGCTGTAGCCGGGCCGCTAGAGGGCAGACAGGTCTGCCATATCAGCACCAGGCTTTGCCGCTGTTCGAACGCCCAATCGAAGCGTTCTTTCAGCGATGCGCTCGACGATGTCAGCCCGCTTGCGAAGAGCATTGACGGCGTCTTGCCCGGCTCGCCTTCCCCGCTGGTCTGGCAAGTCGTTGTCCTCGAACAGGGTCAAGGACTGGACCCAGTCCGGCACATGGGCAGTGCGCATGCCGCTCGTGGATATCACCGAGTCGGTTGGTATCCCTGTTCGCAGCGCAGCGCAAAGGGCAGTCTCGATACCCTCGGCCAAGCCGTACCTTGGCGTGGGGCCTGCAACCAAAGGGATGTGAAGCCCTTCCCCACCCAGTCCGGGCATCTGTTTGCGAATGTCTTGGAGTATTTCGCCGTGCGGCGTGACCGGCGCAGCCTTGCCTCCGCGACCGTCCAAATAGGTACGGTGCACATTGCAAAGCTTTCCGGTGGAATCCACGACTTTCGCAACCATCGCAGGGAACAAGCCGAGGTGCACCCATTCGGAAGAGTCCGGATCGCGCCACCAGTACTCAAGCGCTGGATGAAAGCGGATTGCATCCGGAACCCGTGTCAGGCCAGGCGCACGACGACTGAGATAGCGATGCACTGGGTCGCCTTCCTCAACCGGTCGGGAAGAGCTCCACGCCATCGTGATCGCCTTCATCCGATGCGCTCGTTGCCCTTCTGCCATCGAGGTGCGCGCCGCGACTTGTCGCTCATCGAGCGCTCGCAGCAGAGCGGCATTCTGTGGGTCGGCCAAGTAAGCCAACACCCAGTCCACCGTTACGGACCAACTCCATTGATGAAGCTGCATGAGAAGGGTGACGCCTTTGCCACCCCCTACACAGCCTCTGCAGTGAAAGTCCCCATCGCCCTTGCGATCGTTGAAGACATAGCGGTCACGACCACCACAAAGCGGGCATGGCCCAGCCTTTCGCAAGCGAAGGTAGTCGTCGGATAAACCACCTGCACGCAAGATCTGTTGCCAATGCCCGTGAGCCTTTGCGTACACAGCCTTGCGACTTTGGTACAGGGCCTCGCGGTCGGCGTCGCCCATGTCACTGCTCTTTCGAGGTGTCAGCGACCGCCGGACGCGAAACTTCACGGCGCGCCTTGACGACTCGCTGCATGCCCTGTGAACGCACAAGGTACACCGAGTCTCCTGGCGCCAGTGCTTCGTCCCCAGGCTCTTGAGTGATGGCAACGACTTGACCTCTGGGCAAGCGAATGAATAGCTCAACCGCTGTCCTCGTCTCTGCGCCCATCCGTGAAGCAAGTTGATCGGCAGCCACCCCGCAAAGGACGGTCGCCAAACCTTGCACGGCGTAGTTGGCGTTTCTCGCCCCGACGGCGCACAACAGGCCGCCGGCGCCGCCTGCTGCAGCGCGCGTTTGCACTTGGACAGGCACGTGGATCTGGACCTCATGGACATCAATAACGACACCCTCGGTCACTTCACTTGTGCGGCGCACCTGGCCACTGGTGAAGTCGCCCGGACCATAGGAAGTCTGGGCGGTAGCGCCACCTATGAAGGCGACGAAGAGAAACGCAAAAATGGCTCGCATAAGTTGCTCCTTGAAATGGTTGGTGCCGACTTCCGGGGCACGTCGTGATCGAACTGTGTTGATGCCAAGCTGGTTCGCTGACCGCGGGAGACCACGGCCAGCACCTGCTTGGAGCAGCCAATGGATGGCTGCACTCGCCCTTCTGGGCGAAGAGGAAGCACCTGGGTAGGCGCTTCCTCTTTTCGGTTTGCTAGTTACGCTGCCTTGCGGCGTTGAACCAAAACCGCTTGGACAAGTGACAGCGCCGTTCGGGCTAACTCTTGGACGGAGGAGATCCGCGTGAACACTGGGAATAGATGCCCAAGCTCAGCGTTGATGCCGATGCCAAGGTACTCAATCTCAGGGTCAGAACGCAGCATCACCTGCCGACTCTCCGAAAGTGAGTCGGGCTGGCCATCGGTGATGGTCAGCACAATGCGCCGTCCTACGCTGCAATGAAGCTGCTGGCCAGCCCACAAGAGTGCGCTCGCCAACGGTGTTCCGCCGTCTGCAAGCAGGCCAGCCATTCGGCCCGCCGCTGCGCGAACACCTTCGTCCCACTGCTTAAGGCCCAGCACCCCTTGGATGTCGGAGCATTGCGCCTGCCTTACCGTGTGAGGGAAGGCGCCAACGGCGCAACGCACGCCCTCTTGATCGTCAAGGGCCAGGAGCATGGCAACGGCAGCCTGACTGGCCACCTCGATGTCCCTGGTCATTGAGCCAGACTTATCGATCAGAACAACGATGTCCGCTTGGTTGCGCTCGACAAAGCTTCGCTGCTGAAACAGCTTGACATTGCCTGAGTACAAGCGAGTCGTTGCGTTGTGCACGAGGCGATGACCGGCACGAGCACTTGTCGTTCGCTTGAGCTGCATGTCTTGAAGCAGATCCTCGAACGCAGTGCGAATTGCAATGGTCTGACCTCTAACCTTGGTCACGACGTCTGTGCCATCGAGGGTCCTGCAATCAGCTACCGACATTGGCATATGGGTAGCGGATGAGCCAGGACTCAGGCCCAACTCCTCACACGCCTCCGCAGTGGCGGACTGCATCTGCTCACGGACGAGATCGCCTCGGTCTGGTGCGGTCTCCCAAATTGCAGGATCGCACAAGGATTTGACTGCTTCGACCTGTGCTTCAGATGGGCCAACATGAGAGCCAGTTTGAACACCGGATGGTGTCTGTGGACTGGCATTCACATCTGCACAACCGCCAGAGCCATTGCTATCGGTATCACTGGCCGATGGATCGACGCTTTGCGGCGTCTCACCATCTGCCGCATCAGTGCTCTTTGTGGAGCCCTGGCCCGAGTCGTTGTCCGCGGTATCGCTGGCCTTTGGATCGGTGTCGCTAGGCGCCTGCTCATCGGCCTCCTCCGAACTCTCAGACGATTCCTGATCTGACGCCTGGGATTGCTCCTCGGCGGTCTGTGCTGAATCGCGCAACAAGGCGGCAATGGCCTTTGCGATCACCAGCACGTCGCCAGTGCTCTTGCA
>JBKCVH010000184.1:0-16213 GCA_046317675.1 Burkholderiales bacterium | reverse complement strand
GAACGCAGGGAGTTTCTGCCCGACCCCTGCCTTGGTCGCAAACCCGGGAACCCCTTGCCGAAGGCGAGGGGCGAGCGCAGTGCGGGCCGTGCTTCTTTGCTTACTTTCTTGCACGAGCAAGAAAGTGAGTCGGCTGCCGGGCCGAAACCCCGGCGGGCTGCACCGAACAGCCACCAAAACCAAAACCAAAGCCAACACCCAGACTTAACCCCAACTCCCCGGGCAAATGCCACGGTCACAACCCACAACCCGCGCCTAGCATCACCCCATGCTTGATCTTGCCGCTTCGACCCCCACACTAGAAACCATGACCCGTGGCGCCCCCCCCACCGATTTCGATGCGCTGAGCGCCCCCAATGTGCTGCTCATGCTCATGGAAGCACGTGCTCCGTGGGAACTCGCGGCCTTGCTGGCCTCCAGCCCCTTGCTCAAACGCCTCCCGCGCGGCGACACCCATCCGGTGATGGTGTTCCCAGGCCTTGGCGCCAGCGATGTCAGCACCTTGCCCATGCGCAACCTGCTCGACAGCCTCGGCCACACCACCTTGCCTTGGCGCCAGGGTTTCAACTTCGGCCCGCGCCCCGGCGTGCTGGAGCAATGCGAGCAGGACGTGCGCGAGGCCTATGCGCGCCACCACCGAAAACTCAGCCTCATCGGCTGGAGCCTTGGCGGCCTCTATGCCCGGGAGGTGGCCAAGCGGGTGCCCGAACTGGTGCGCAGCGTCGTCACCCTTGGCACGCCGTTCTCCGGCCACCCGCGCGCAACCAATGCTTGGCGTCTCTTTGAAATGGTCAGCGGCCAAAAGAGTGTCGACCCCGAGCAACTCGCCCAGTTGCGCATTGCGCCGCCCTTGCCCTGCACCAGCGTTTATTCCAAGACGGATGGCGTGGTGGCCTGGCAGTGCAGCGTGAACGAGCCCAGCCGCTTGGCCGAGAACATCGAAGTGCCGGCCAGCCATCTGGGTCTGGGCTTGAATCCGCTGGCCGTCTACGCCATTGCAGACCGCTTGGCCCAGCCGGATGCCGGCTCTGGCAGCTGGAAGCCGTTCGCGCCGCCGCGCTCCCTGCGGTGGATGTTCCGATGAGCGAGCGTCTCGTGCGCGTGGGTGCGCACGAGCTTTGCGTGCGCGATGAAGGCCCCCGGGACGGCGAGGTGCTGCTGCTCATCATGGGCTTGGGCTTGCAACTCATCGCCTGGCCCCAGGGTTTGGTGGAGCTGTGGACAGCGCGTGGGTTTCGCGTCATTCGCTTTGACCACCGGGACATCGGGCATTCCAGCCCGCAAGACCATGTCAAGACCCCTCCCTTGGCTTGGGCGGCACTGCGTGCGGCCGTTGGCCTGCCCCTGAAGCCGCCCTACAGCCTCAAAGCCCTGGCCGAAGACGCTGCCGGCTTGCTGAGCGCCTTGGGCATTGCGCGCGCTCAAGTGCTGGGCGTTTCCATGGGCGGCATGGTGGCGCAGCACTTGGCGCTGCAGCACCCCGACAAGGTCAGTGCGCTGCACTTGTGGATGACGACCAGCGGCGCGCGCCACCTGCCTTGGCCCAAAAGCGAGTTGCGACGGCTCATGTTGCGCCGCCCCCGCACGCGCGAAGCGGCGCTGGGCCACTACGTTCGGCTCTACCGCGCATTGGCCGGCCCGGCCTACCCCACACCCGAGGCCGAGCTGCAAACCAAGGTGGAGGCTTCGGCCGCGCGCGCGTGGCGGCCCGAGGCCACGCTGCGCCAACTGCTCGCCATCGCCCACGACGGCGACCGCAGCCATCGACTGCAAGGGCTGCCCAAGCACATCCCAGTTTCTATCGTGCATGGCGAGGCCGACCCCATGCTGCCGCTCGCCCACGCGCACCACTTGGCGCAGCAATTGCCGCAGGCGCGTTTTCAGGTCATTCCAGGCTGGGGCCACGACCTGCCTGCCGCTCTGTGGCCGGCGCTCGCCGCCACCGTCGGGTCTGCCGCTTGAGACTTTGGGTGCTGGGTCCTTGAGAGCCAGCGCAAAGGGCGAGACTTTGCGTTCCGCACCTGCGATTGCCACTTTCACCACAGGGCGTCGTTTCCTCTGGCGTTAGAGGCTCTATTCCACCTTCCCAGCGCCGGCTTTCTGCAGTGCCCCCGCTACCATGGCGCGTGGCTTTCCCCCTTCGAACGATCTGGCTTTTGAGCCGACTCACCGCGCAAGCATTGGCCTTGTTGATGGGGTGTGGCTTGGTGTTCGGCCTCGCTTGGGCACAGGCGCCGGCGAAATCGAGTTTGAGTGAGGAAGTCCGTGCCGTAGAGCAGCTTCCCAGCGTCCAAGCCGAGCGGGCCCTGGCCCTGCTGGAAGATTTGCAAAATCGCGCTCAGCCGGGCAGTGCAGATGCTTTGTGGATCCTGTACCAAAGGGGCG
This sequence comes from Burkholderiales bacterium, assembly GCA_046317675.1. GTDB lineage: Bacteria > Pseudomonadota > Gammaproteobacteria > Burkholderiales > Burkholderiaceae_C > Inhella. Next base: position 13,828 of record JBKCVH010000184.1, on the reverse strand, counting down.
TTTGGATTGCGGTCAAGCCAAAAGCAAAGCTGGCGCTGATCGAGGCTCTGGACCCGGCCTTTGAAGCTTGGAGCGCGGCGGCTGACCCAGAGCGCAAGCCGCTGGCTGCATTGGCCCGCGAGTTGGTGCAAATCCGCTTGCTGATGAACTCAGCGCGCTACAAAGAGGCGCAGGCCAAGCTCACCGTCATGACGCCGGCCCAAATTGCCGCGCTGCCCTCCCCTTGGAATTTTTTGAAAGGGATGAGCCAAGGCGGCGTGCTGGAAGAAACGGGCGAAATCGACCAGGCGCTGCCCTTGCTGCTCGACGCCATCGGTCGCGCACCCAGCGACAAGGCCAGGGCCAGCGCGCTGGCTGGGCTTTCGTTCACGTACCTGCGTCTCGGCCAGCAGGAGAGGGCGGAGGCGTCATTGAAGGAAGCGCTCCAGTTGGTGAAGGCGAACCCCACCGACGAGAGCTTGATGCAGGCGTACAACTCTGAGTCCTTGGTGTTGAGCTACGGGGGCGATTTGCAGGGCTCGCGGCAAGCCAGTGAGCGCGCGCTGGCATTGGCTCGAAAGCTCAACGACCGAAGTGCCTTGAACAACCTCTTGGGCAATTTGTCAGATACGTATTTGCGCATCGGCAACTACTCGCGTGCCCTTGAAATGGCCAGCGAGGCGCTGCCCTTGGCCACCGAGTTGGAAGATCGTGGCGGTATCTCCCTGGCCTTGCACAACGGGGGCATCGCAAAGATCCATCTCAAGCGCGTCGCCGAAGGCGAAGCCGATGTGCGCCGTGCCATCGCGATGGACTTAGAGCAAGGCGGAACCACCTATGCCGCGACCAGCTTTGAAGAGCTTGGCGTGGCACTGGAGGCGGTGGGGCGGCTGGAGCCCGCGATGCAGGCCTTCACGGCCTACCGCGATCTGTTCGACAAGATCACCCGCACCGACCGCAACAAGGAACTCGGCGAGGCACAAGCCCGTTTTGATATCGAGCAGCGCCGCCGGGAGGCTGTGCTGCTGCAGCAGCGCACAGCGCTCAAGGAAGAGGCGATACGCACCGAGCGCCTTCGGTTTGGCGTGGCAGGACTGGGCTTGGCCGTTGCCGCCGCCCTGGCCGTCGTGGTGCTGTTGTTGGCAAAGCGCTTGCGCCACACCAACTCCTTGCTGGCGGCCACCAACAAAGAACTGGCTGCACAAAGTGAGCGCGATGCGCTGACCGGGCTCGGCAACCGCCGGCGTTTGGCGCAGTTGCTGGATGCCAAGAAGCCGGAGCAGGCCAGCTTGTTCATGATCGACATCGATCACTTCAAGATGCTCAACGACCAGTTCGGCCACGCCGGGGGCGATGCCGTCCTGGTGGCGGTGGCAGGACGCCTCAAAGGCGCCGTGCGTGAACCCTTGGGCGCAATCCGTTGGGGCGGTGAAGAGTTTCTTTTGGTCGTTCGCGACATCGACGCCGACATGACCGAGGTCTTGGCGCAACGCCTCTTGCTGGAAATCGGCGGGCAGGTCGTGGCCTTGCGAGATGGCCGAAGTGCGCGGGTCACAGCGTCCATTGGTTACGCCCGCGTCCCCTTGGAAGGCCTTGAGCAGGCTTTGGACCTTGAGCGCGCCGTGGACTTGGTCGATGCCCTGATGTACCAAGCCAAGTCCCATGGGCGCAATCAAGCTTGGGGCCTCTTGGCGGCCAAGTTGCCCGATGCCGACGCGGTTCGCGAGGCGCTGACCCAGCTGCCTGAGGCCGAGCAAGATGGCCGCCTGCTCTTCCGCCGCTTTGCCGGCCCCGACCAGGCGGGCCAGGCATGACACAGCGCCGGACCGTCAGGGCCTCTGCACTGCTCTGCGCTTGGCTCATCTCGGCCTGCATGGCCAGCAGCGCCCATTCGGCCAACGGGAGTGATGGCCTAGAGGCCGTGTTGTTGCGCGGCGAGCAGCGCCCCGAGGTGGGTTTGCAACTGCTGCGCCAGCTGCCGCCAGCGCAGGGCCTTGAGGCACAGCGCCGGCGCCATGTAGAGGGTTTGCTGCTGTTGGCGGCCGGTGAAACGGAAGCCGCAAGAAAGTTGGCGGCTGAGGGCGACGCCACAGGACTCTTCCTGCGGGCTCGCATGAGCCGCCAGCGCGGAGATGAGCTTCAGGCTGCGCGCCTGCTCGATCACAGCCTTGCGAGCCAGCAGCAGGTTTGTGCACCGCTGCCCGGTGCCCAATGCGACGACCGCCTGCTGCACGACACCCGAAGCCTTCGGGCCGAGGTGCATTTGGCCCTTGACGAGGTGGCGCAGGCCCAGCGCTTGGTGGAGCTTGCGTTGACCGAATCGCAGCGTGCGCTGCAGGTGGATCGCACGGCCGAGTTGTTGGGTGATCTCGCCATGTTGCACGCGCGCCAAGAGCGCATGCCCGAGGCCTGGGAAACGCTCAAAAAGGCGCAAGCCAAAGCCGCTGACTGGCCTTGGCGCCAGGTGCATCTGAAGATCATCGAGGCCGCGCTGGCCCGGCAAGCGGGCAACGCAAGCGGGCAGCGCCAAGCGCTGGAGCAAGCCCTGGAGATCCAAGTCGATGCCCCGCGCATCGTGCCCTTGCTGCAAGTCAACTTGGCCGATTACTTTGCTCGGAACGGGGAGCCCGAGGAGGCGCGCCGCCTGCTCGAGGCGGCCATGAACAACCCAGCGCGCAGCACCAGTCCCCTGTTTGAACATGCCTTGCGCCACAACCTGTCTGTGGCGCTGGTGCAGTTGGGGCGATTTGACGCAGCGCGCATCCAAATGCAGTTGGCTGAGCGCATGCTCCCCGAGGGTGGGCAGTCCCCTCGGCGCCGGGCCGAGGAGTTGCGCGAACTCGACCGCGCTTGGGCCGCGATGGGGCAGTGGAGCGATGCGCTCAAGCTGTTCCACGCCGAGCGGCGGCTGACCAAAATGGCTGACGACCGCGAACGCGAAGCGGCATTGGCCGACCAGCGCAAGGCGCAAGACACCTTGGGCCAAGAGGCCGAAACCCAATTGGCGCGCGACAAAGAGGCGCTGGCCGACCGGACCCTCAAGAACCAAGAGCGCCTGCGCTGGCTGGGGTGGCTGTTTGCCGTGTTGATCGGCCTTTGCCTGCTGATTGGGCTCTTGCTTTGGGTGGGCTCCCAAGCGGCCTACCGGCGCCTGCAACGGAAGCGGGAACAGCTGCGGAACTTGAGCGAGCGCGACCCCCTCACGCAACTGGCCAACCGGCGTGCTTTCTTGCAGGCCATGCACGCCCGGGGCGACGTGCCCCTAGAAGGCGGCCTGCTCATTCTGGACTTGGATCATTTCAAGCGCATCAACGACACCCAGGGCCATGCCGTGGGCGACGAAGTGCTGCAGGCGGTGGCGCAGCGCATGATGGGCCAAGTACGCAAGGAAGACCTGCTCGCGCGCTGGGGCGGTGAAGAGTTCTTGCTCCACGCGCCAGGGCTCAGCGCCGCTTCGGCGCGCATGCTGGCCGAGCGCCTGCTCAAGGCGATTGCGGGTACGCCTTTGTCGCTCCAAAGCGGCGCCAAGTTGCGGGTCAGTGCGTCCATCGGCTTTGCTTGCTTCCCATTGCCCCCGAGTGAGCGACCCTTCAAATGGGAGCGGGCCGTGGCTTGGGTGGACTTAGCGCTCTACACCGCCAAGAACCGCGGTCGCAACCGTGGGGTGGGTATCACCAGCGTCAACTTGAGCGATGAGCTCACGCAGGCGCAGGTGGAGGCCGACTTCGAGGGCGCTGCGAATGCCGCCCGGGTGGTGCTGACCCAAGTCAAAGGCCCTGAACTACAAGCTTGAGTTCAGGGCCCTGGTGCTGAAGCGAAACGCAGGAAAAACGGAAGGGTGGGGCGGGTCAGCCGACCACGATTACCTTCTGCCGCGAGTCGGCCCATTCCTCGTACTTGTCGCCATAGGCCTTGTCCAGTTCATTGCGCTTGACCTTGAAGGTTGGCGTGATGAGGCCGTTGTCCACCGTCCAGGGTTCCTTGAACACCACCAGGCAATCCATTTGCTCGTGCGGGTCCAGCGTGGCGTTGATGCCCTTCAGGTGCTCCAGCAGCGAGGCCTTCAGTCCCTCAGAGTCGTTCTTGAGTTGCTCAAGCGCCGTGGGGCTCAGCATGCCCAGGCCAAGCGGCTGACCCATGTTGGCGCCCACCACGGCACAGGCTTCCACGGCGTTGTGCATGACGATCTTGTCTTCGATTGGCGCCGGGGCCACGTACTTGCCCTTGCTGGTCTTGAACAAGTCTTTCACACGGCCGGTGATCTTTAGGCACTTGCGGTCGTCGTGTTGGCCTTTGTCGCCGGTGCGAAGCCAGCCGTCTTGGGTGAAGGCCTCGGCGGTCAGTTCGGCCTCCTTGTAGTAGCCCTTCATCACGGCAGGCGACTTCATCTGGATTTCGCCGGTCTTCTTGTCGATGCGAACCTGAACGCCGTCGTAGGCGGGGCCCACGGTGCCGGTTTGATCTTGCCCGGGGACGGTGATGTGGCTCACGGCCAAGTTCTCCGTCATGCCATAGCCCTCGTTGATGGGCAGGCCAATGCGGCGGTACCAAGCCAGCAATTGCGGCGGCATGGGCGCTGCGCCCCCTGCGGCGATACGGCATTCCTGCAGGCCCAAAGCCGTGCGCAGCTTCTTCTTCACGATGAGGTTCAAGAGCGGAATGCGCAGCAGTTTGTCCAGCTTGGCGGCGGGCATCTTGGCCTGAATGCCTTGCTGGAACTTCACCCAGAGGCGCGGCACGCTGAAGAAGATGGTGGGGCGCGCGCGCTGGATGTCGGCGACGAAGGTCTCTAGGCTTTCCGCGAAGTACACGTGCATGCCAGTGCGCAGCCAGCCGTGCTCGACCAGCACCCGCTCCACCACGTGCGCCAGTGGCAGGTAGGAGAGCATGCGGTCGTTCTGACCCATGGACACCCGGCCCAAGCCGGCCATGAGGGCCCAGGCGAAGTTGCCGAAGGTGTGCATCACGCCCTTGGGCGCGCCCGTGGTGCCCGAGGTGTAGATCAAGGTGGCCAGTTCATCGGCGCCCCGCACGGGCATGCCTGCCATGGGGTTGTTGTCCACCACGATCTCGTCCCAACTTTGGTACGTGGCCTTCACGTCATCGGGGCTGAGCGCATAGCTGAAGCAGGGCATGCCAGCCGGCACGCCAGGCTTCATGCCTTCCCAGCCGTCGAGCTTGCCAATGAAGCAGGCCTTGGCCTCGCTGTGTTCCAGGATTTGCTGAACGGTGCCGGCCGCCAGGGTCGGGTAGAGCGGCACGGAAACGTAGCCCGCCATCCAAATGGCCAAGTCGGTCATCAGCCACCAAGCGCAGTTCTTGGAGAGCAGCGCCACTTTGCTGCCTTCAGGCCAGCCCTGCGCCTTGAGGAAGGTGGCCATGCGCCGCGTCTCATCGGCAACCTGGCCCCAAGTGAAGGTTTTGACTTGCCCGTTGCCCATGGGCTGGGTCAAGGCAATCCGGCTGGGTTGTGCGGATTCCCAGTAGTACAGACACTGCAAAGCGAGGTGGTCGGGGGAAATTGGAGTGCTCATGGCGTTTTGGCGGCGAAACTTGCAGGGACCGTGACGGTAATCGCTCTTGACGCGCTGCGCCCCCGGGGCTTGCCCGGTAAACCCCTAGAGTGAGCGTTCAAAAGTCCCAAAAGCAGGTGCTTGGGTTCGCGGAAACGGGGGCTCGCCCTTCGTCCAAAGGGTGCTTGGCGCTTTGCAAGCCCTGGTCCAAGGCGGCGGGGCGCGCTTCGGCGGCTGACTGGAGCGCTGCTTCGTCGGGCTGGCCTGCATGCCGCAGGGCGCAAGCCAGGGTCAGGCGGGCTGCCCAGTCGGTCACGCCTTGCTGCTCTGGGAGGCTGTCCAGGTAGGCCACGCGGGCTTTTGCGCCGCGCAGCATTGAAGCGGCGTCGCCGGCCAGTCGGCCTTGGTAGAGCGCAATGCGGCTTTGCAAGGCCAAGGCGTGGCTGAGCCCCAGTTGGGGGTCCTGCAGGCGCTCCCCAATGGCTTTGGCCAGCTCGGCGGCGTTGGCTTCGGGTGCGAGGGCCACACGCCCCAGTGCCAGGAGGGCCTCCGCCCGCCTGGGGCCGCTGAGCTCGGGGGCGGTGTCCATTTCGTTGAACAAGGCTTGGGCTTGGTGGCTGGCGCTTGCGCTGCCGCGGCCCGCCAGCAGCACTTCGGCTTCCAGCAGGGCAATGCGGCGTGGCAAAGCCACGATGGGGTGGGTCTGGAAGGCGGCCTGGGCTTCGGCTTGGGCTTGGCGCAACTGATCCAAAGCGCGCGTTCGGTCGCCGAGGCCCTGCAAATAGCCCGCCAACTGCTGCCGCAGGTTGGTGGCCATGTCCGAGCCAGGCCGCATCATGGCGTTGGCGCGGGTGATGAATTCTTCGGCGCGCGCGATGGCGGTGTCGGATGAATCGCGCAGCACGCGCCACTGCGCCAGCATCAGGTTGCGCTCCAGAACGAGCAAGAAGCGCTTGCGATCGGGCTCCTCGGTGTGCCACTGCGGCTGGGTGGCCAGCATCAGGGCCTCGGCTTCCGCCAAACGCCCCTGCGCGGTGCGGACCCCTACTTCGTACGTCACAAAGAACATGCGGTCGAAGGGGCGATCTTTATTCACCACTTCGTTAGCGGTCCGCGCCAGGGCCATTTCGCGCTCGGCATCGGCCAGCCGGCCGAGTCGGCCATAGGCCACAACCAGTTGGTAGCGCAGGTTCAGGGTGGCGTCGTGCATGGGCCCAAAGCGCCGGTCCCAGCGCTGCAGCAGCGGCTCTAGCAAATCGACCACGGGCTTGGAGGAGCCGATGGCGGTGTGCATGCGCGCCAGGTCCACGATGGCGGCTTCTGTGCGCTCGTCTTCTTCGCCCCAATTGGCCTTGGCGTGGGCGATGCGGGCTTCGGCCAGGGGTGCCACCACGTCAAAGCGCTGCAGCGAGTGGTAGGTCTCGACCAAGGTTTTGTAGATGCGGTCTTTGACGGCCGGTTGCTTCTCAAAGCGGGTGGCCACTTCGGCGCGCTTAATGTCCAGCAGCTCCACCACCGTGGGCTGGCGGCCGCCGTTCTTGTCAGGGCTGGCGGCTGCCAGCAGCTCGGTCAGGTAGGCGCTCACGGCTTCGGCATCGCGGGCCGATTGCTGTGCCAACTGGCGCTGCCAAAGGCTGGTGGCCAAGCCCGCTCCCAGTGTGAACAGCACCAAGAGGCCGCCCAGGGCCACCGCGCGGTTGCGGCGGAACCAAAGCCGGGCGCGGTGGCTGCGGTCTTCTTTGCGCACGCTCACGGGCATGGCGTCCAGCCAGCGGCCCAGGTCGTCCACGAAGGCGCCCACGCTGGCGTACCGCTCGCCGGGCTCTTTGCGCAGGGCCTTGGCACACACGGCTTCCAGGTCGCCCAGGGCCTTGCGCGCATCCGGCGGCCGGCCTGGCCCGTCCGCGCGCTCTGGCAGGGTCAGCAACTCGGCAAAGCGCGGGGGTTCGCAGTGCAGCACCGCGTGCTCCAGCTGGGTGCGCGTGCTGGCCTTGGGGCCGGCGGGCAGGAAGCCGGTCAGCAGCTCGTACAGCATCACGCCCAGTGAGTAGGCATCGGTGGCGGCGCTGATGGCGTCGCCGGCCACTTGCTCGGGTGCCGCATAGGCGGGGGTCAGGCGCATGCCCACGAGGCGCGTGAGGGCGCCGCGTTCGTCGTCGAGCAAGGTGGCAATGCCGAAGTCCAGCAGCTTCGGGAAGCCGTCGGTGCCCACCAGCACGTTCGTCGGTTTGAGATCCCGGTGAACGATGAGCTGGGCGTGCGCCGCCTCCACTGCTTTGGCCACCCGCAGCAGCAGGCGAACGCGTTGCTCCAGCGTTGCTTGGGTGTGGCGCACGTGCTGGTCGAGCGTTTGGCCGTGCACCAGCTCCAGCACCAAGTAGGCGCCGTGCACTGGGTCGATGCCGGCGTCCAGCAACTGCGCCACGCCGGGGTGCTGGAGGCGGCCCAGCAGCTTGCGCTCGCGCTCGAAACGGCGCTGCAGCTCGTCGCTGCCCAAGTCGGCGCGAAGCAGCTTGATGGCGGCTTGGGCCTCGTAGAGCCCGTCGGCGCGGCGAGCCCGCCAAACTTGGCCCATGCCGCCTTCGCCAATGGGCTCCACCAGGGCCCAGCTGCCCAGGCGTTGGCCGCTTTCCAGCTTGGCCGTTTCGGGCAGGGCTGCGGCCACGGCTTGGCGCAGTGCGGTCAGGCTGCTCGCGGCGCCGCCCAGCATGCGGGTCAGGCGCTCGCGCAGCCGGGCGTCGGGGCCGGCAAGTTGCGCCAGCCAGTCGGTGCGGGCGCTGCCGCTCAGGGCGCTGCCTTCGTCGTACAGCGCCGAGAGGCGCTCCCAGTCGACGGCGTCGTCGCTCACAGCATTTCGGCCAGCAGGGCTCGGGCTTTCTGCAGGTCTCGCTGCACGGTGCGCGTGCTCACGCCGCGCAGCTCGGCCACCTCGCCGGGCTCCAGGCCAGCAAAGCCCACCAAGTCCAGCAGTTCGGCGAGCGGCGCATCAAAACGGCGCAGGCGGGTCAGGGCTTGGTCCACGGCCAGGAGGTCCACGGGGTTGTCGCCGCCCGAGGGCAGGTCTTCGGCCGCCGAGAGGGTCACGAAAACCGCTTGGGCGCCGCCGCGCTTCTCGCGCTGGGCTGCGCGCAGCTGGTCGATCACCACCGAGCGCAGCACTTGGCCGATGTAGGCAAAAAAGTGCGCGCGGGTGTTGCCTTGCAAGCCCTCTTGCTCGGCAATGCGCAAGAAGCCTTCGTGCACCAGGCCGGTGGTGTTCAGGCCGGCCGCAGCCCGGACATTGGCGCTGTCCAGGAGCCGCATGCGCGCCACGCGCTTGATCTCTGGGTAGAGCTGCGCATAGAGCGCGCCCAGTGCCTCGGCATCGCCCGCCTGGCTGCGCTGCAGCAGTTGGGTCACGCCGGAGATGTTCATGGCGAGGCTTTTGCTGCTGCCTTCTGGGCGGCTTTGGCAGCTTCCTGCGCGAGCAGTTGCTGCAGCGCGGCGGGCCAAGCGGCGCTCTGAACCGACGCAGCTTCGGGGGCTTGCCCCGCCTTGATGGCCGACCACCACTGGCCTGCGTCTCGGCCCTGGGCGAAGCCGGGGGAGAGGAGCAGCACCTCGTCGCCCTGGGTGAGCTTGACGTAGAACAGCCCATCCGCCTCGCGGTACTGCTTGACCAGCGGCGGCGCCTCGTTCTTTGGCGTCGGGGCGCTGGGGGTGCTGAGCAAGCGCGAACGCCGCAGGCCCACGGCCTCCCGCAGGCGCGCCAGCAAGGGCCGCGCAATGGCGCGAGCGCGCTCGGCGCCGCGCTGCAAGGTGGCTTCCACCCGTTCGGGGTCGGCCATCAGGGCGGCGTACTGCTCGCGCATGGGCCCGAGTTCGCGTTCGATCAAGGCCACCAAGCGCTGCTTGGCCTCGCCCCAGCCCAGCCCTTCGCGCAGCAGAGCACGCATCTCGAGGCGCTCGGCCGGCGTGGCAAAGGCATCCCAAATTTGGATCAGTGCCGTGCTTTCAGGTTCTTTGGGCTCGCCCGGCAACTTGGAGTCGGTCACGATGCGCGCAACCGCTTCTTGCAGGGCCTTGGCGCCGCCCTCGAACAAGGGCACGACGTTGTCGTAGCTCTTGCTCATCTTGCGGCCATCCAGGCCGGGCAGCAGCTCCATGTGCTCCTCGACCACCGCCTCGGGCAGCACGAAGAAGTCTTGCCCGTACAGGTGGTTGAAGCGCTGCGCGAGGTCGCGCGCCATCTCGATGTGCTGCACCTGGTCTTTGCCGACCGGAATCTTGTGCGCGTTGTAGAGCAGGATGTCGGCCGCCATCAAGATGGGATAGCAGTAGAGGCCCATGGTCACGTTGGCGTCGGCGTCTTCGCCCGCTGCCAGGGCGGCGTCCACGGCGGCCTTGTAGGCGTGGGCGCGGTTCATCTGGCCCTTGGCCGTTACGCAGGTCAGCAGCCAGGTCAGCTCGCACACCTCGGGCACATCGCTTTGGCGGTACAGCAGGGCTTGCTCGGTGTCGAGCCCGGCGGCGATCCAGGTGGCGGCAATTTGCAGTCGGCTGGCTTCCACGCGCTCGGGGTCATCACATTTGATGAGGGCGTGGTAGTCGGCCATGAAGAAAAAGCTCTCCACGCCGGGTGCTTTGCTGGCGGCAATGGCGGGGCGCAGGGCGCCCACGTAATTGCCCAAATGCAGGGTGCCGGTGGTGGTGATGCCTGTAAGAACGCGCGTGTTCATGTTTAGTTGGGGTTGGCCATGACTTCACCCAGGCGGATGCTTCGTGCCACGGTCCAGTCCTCGTTGAAGCGCAGCCCTTGCTTGGGCCAGAGCATGACCACGGTGGAGCCCAGCAAAAAGCGCCCCATCTCCTGGCCTTGCTCAAAACGGATGTTGCCTTCCGGGTAGTCCCAAGTGGTGACCTCCCGCAGGCGCGGCGGGTTCACCACGCCATGCCAGGTGGTGGCCATGCTGCCCACAATCGTGGCGCCCACCAGCACCAGCACAAAGGGGCCGTGCGGGGTGTCGAACTCGCAGACCACGCGCTCGTTCTTGGCAAACAAGCCGGGCAGGGCGCGGGCCGTGGCCGGGTTCACCGAGTACAGGCTGCCGGGCACCCACACCATGCGCTTGAGCGTGCCCGCGCAGGGCATGTGAATGCGGTGGTAGTCCTTCGGGCTCAGGTACAGCGTGGCGAAATGCCCGCTGTTGTAGGGCTCCGCCATGGCCGCGTCGCCGCCCACCAAGGTGCGCGTGCTGTAGCCGTGGCCTTTGGCCTGAAAGACTTGGTCTTTCACGATCGGCCCGAAAGCGCTGATGGCGCCATCCACCGGGCAGATCCAATCGGCTTTGGCCAAGGGCCGGGCGCCGTCTTTGAGCGCGCGGGTAAAAAAGTCGTTGAAGCTGGCGTAGCTGGCGGGGTCTGGGTTGGCGGCCTCGGCCATGTTCACGCCATAGCGCCGAATGAAGCGGCGAATCAGGGCCGTTGTGCTGGCGCCGCCTTCGCGGCGGGCCACGCTGCCAGCCAACTCGGTCAGCAGGCGCTTGGGCAGCAGATGCTGCGGCAGCATCGTCTTGAAGTCTTCAAAGCTCATCACGCCGCTCGTCGTCAGGAAAGGGCGCGATTCTAGGGAGGGCCTGGGGCCCCCATGGCCCGTCAGGCCTGCTTAGGCCTGGATGCTGCTGGAGTCGCTGCGCTTGGCGCCGCGGTTGTCGGTCCAGTCGAGTTGCAAGGTGTCGCCGGCCTTCACACCCTTGAGGGTGAATTCCAGAAACGGGTCTTTGCTCACACCGCCGCCGAATTGGCCCGAGAGGGCCTCTCGGCCATTGAGCAGCAGCACGAAGTCATTGATGTGCCACGCGGCCACCGGGCGGCCTTGTGCATCGCGGCGCTGGCCCGACTCCATTTCGTGCTTCATGCGCAGGCGCACCAAGGCCGAGGTGGCGCTGCTCATCTTGGCGCGAATCAAGCTGGCTTGGCTCATGCGGCACACCCTCCGAGCGTGACCTTCACGTCTTTTTGGGTCATGAACAGCTTGTTGTCGGCGGTTTGGGCAATGCCGTAAACCAGCGAGCTTTGAGCCAGTTTCAGGTTGGTCACCAAGCGCGGCTCCACCGCATCAGTCAGGTTCAGCACGGCCACCAGGGTGTTGGGGTTCTTTTCGGCCAGCAGCCAAAACCGCTTCACGCCCGGCAGCTTGCTGCTCAGTTCCACCCGCACCACGGCGCCGTTCTCGGCAATGTCTGGAGCCACCAACTCCACGTCGCGGCTCGGCTGGGGCGCGGCCAAGCCCAAGGCGCGCAGCGTCTCGGCCAAACCTTGGGTGTCAAAACCTGCGCGGGCCGCTTGCGACAGCGCCTCGCCCAGCGGCAGCAGGGCCGCCGCTGCGGCCAAAGCCTGCCGGCGTTGCATCAACTGCGCTCCTGCATTTGCTCTTGCACACGGCGCGCGGCGCGCAGGGCGCCAGCTTCGTCGAACTGAGCCTGTCGGGCCAGCGATGCCACGCGCATTTCCAGCGCATCGGGGTCGGTCATCAGGGTGTAGACGATGGCCGACACCCCGGCCACGCCCCGGCGCTGCAGCGCCTCCGGCATTTCGCCGCTGGCCTGCACCGTCACGTGGTGGCGCACGCTGGCCACGGCCGCCGGGGCCAAGCCCCAGCTCTCGCACAGCGCAGCCCCGAGGGCGTCGTGACCTACGCCGAAAGCGCTGGCTTCCAAGGCACACAGCTCGGCGTCGGAGGCTGCGGCGCGCAGCATGGCGGGGTAGTGCTGAGGCGCATGGCGGTACAGCACGGCCTTGCCGCATTCTTCAAACAGGCCGGCCGAGTGGCTGGCCCAGGGGTCTACGCCAATGATTTGACCGATGCGCCCCATCATCAGTCCGCGCTTGGCGGCGCGCTCCCAAACCGGGTCCAGCTCCGCCGTGGGCGGGAAGGCGGCGCGCAGGCTCATCTCAAAAGCAATCGCGCTGACTTCGCGCATGCCCAGGTAGGTCAAGGCTTGGTGCACCGTTTGCACGCGGCCGCGCAAGCCGTACAGCGAACTGTTCACTGCTTTGAGCACTGCGGCGGCCAGGGCCATGTCGCCCTCGACAAGGGCAGAGACGGCAAGCAGGTCGATTTCTTCTTCAGCCATCAACACCGACAGCTTGACCAGCACATCGGGTTGAGCGGGAATCTCGATATCGAGCGAGCGCAGTTCGGGATCGACGGACATGGCGGCAGCTCTCAGGAAAGGGGTACCGATGCTAGCAAGCGCCAAGCATCCCAACCGGTTTTTGCCACCAAAGCCATTACCACCGCAATGAACACCGTGCGCACAAAGCCGGCGCCCTTGGCCAGCGCCAAGTGCGTCCCAATGAAACTGCCCGCGATATTGGCCGCCGCCAGCAGCAGCGCCACGCCCCACCAAATGTGGCCCGTGCTGGCAAACAAGGTGAGCGCCGCTGCATTGGTGGCCGTGTTCATCAACTTGGCGGCCGCGCTGGCATGCAGGAAGTCAAAGCCCAGCCAGCGCACGAACAGGAACACGAAGAAGCTGCCGGTGCCGGGGCCAAAGAGCCCGTCGTAAAAGCCAATCGCCAGCCCAATGCCCGACGCCACCCAGGCCTCGGCGCGCCCCCCAAAGCGCGGCGCATGCGCGCGGCCGAGGTCCTTCTTCGCCAGGGTGTAAATCAGCAAGCCCAGCAGCACCACCGGCAAAGCCAGCCGCAGCGGGCGTGGGTCGATGTGCGTCACCGTCCAGGCGCCCAACCAACTCCCGAGCAGCGCTGCCGCAATGGCGGGCAGCCAAGTCGCCCAGCGCAACTCCACGCGGCGCACATAGCGCCAGGCGGCGAAAGCGGTGCCCCAGATGGCCGCCCCCTTGTTGGTGCCGAACAGCGTGGCCGGCGCGGCGCCGGGGTAGGTGGCGAACAGCGCCGGCACCAGGATCAAGCCGCCACCGCCCACGATGGCGTCAATGCAGCCAGCCAGCAAAGAGGCGAGGGTTACGAGGGCGAGTTCGGTCATCGGCGCTCAGACTGTCCCACAGAGCCTCGTCGGCAGCGCGAGGCGCCGTCATGCGCCCGATGGGACGAGCCGGAAAGAGATCCGCTCAAGTTATTGATCCGGCCCCATTGAAATTGACTCACGCCGCGTAGCGAACGGGACCGTGCTCGAAGTACTTGCGAATTCGTTCAGGCTGGCGCTGGACGCTGCGCAAGTGCTTGGCCGTGGCCCTCACCAGTTGCAGCTTCGTGCGCGCCGGTGCCTGCTTGGTCACCGCCTGCTTGATGTCTGCGTTGGCCATCTCATCCGGGTTCAACTCCGGGCTGTAGCTGGGCAGGTAAAACACCTCGATGGCATCGGCGTGCTC
>JBKCVH010000183.1:0-11034 GCA_046317675.1 Burkholderiales bacterium | reverse complement strand
CTGCAGCGTGGGCTCAATGCGCTCCAGAGTCTGGAGTTGCCGCTGCGCAGGCTTGTCCGGGGCGTCATAGACGGAAAACGCGCAGAGAACAACGAGCGTACGGGTGTTCGTGTTTAGCTCAAACATGCGGCCTAATCAGATGGCAATACTGAGGGTCATGCTATGGGCAATCGACCCCGGACCGGAGTGGGAAATCCATTCGAGGATGCCTCAGCTGCGCCTTTCAGAGTGTCGGCCGCCCCACTCAGTCGATCAACTGATAGCTGCTTCTGGCCAGGGAGACCGCCGGCTGCATGGTGCGAAGGCACTCCGTCGACGTCTTTTCGGTGATTGGTCGCAACCTCTGCAGAGCTGCATCGGGAGTGCTCTTTGCGTCCTCCCCTTCCGAGGGTTCGATGGCGACGCCGCGCATTGCTTGATTGTTGACTTCTCAGCGCATCCCAGTAGATAGGAGGTGGCGCAAGTCCTTTCCGGCAAGGCACCGACTTCTCGCCTCCTTCGCGCTGCACAGCATCTAAGCAGCGCGGCGCGAAGGAGGCCATGGGTCGATTGAAGTCCTCGCACTGAACTCGCCAACTGGAAGCCCAGCATCTACCTTGAAGCTCGATGCTGGGCCCCTCCCGTATGGCACCGGCCCCACTTGTCCTATCCCTAGCAATACAGTGAGCTGTGAAGGTACTCACAGCCAAAGACAGATGGCCGCTCAAACTACGCTTCCCATCGACCACCAGGCAGGCCTAGGTATCGAAGCCTAGTCTTTCGAGAGGCGGCATCTGACCGTCTGAATTCGGATTCCAAAGCCACCAAGGCAACCCCGCTTGGTGCACTTTCTCGACGGCAAAGGCCGAGCGGACCGAGACGTTCATGCAGATGCTGACCGGTGTGGGCGGGTCGGTGTCGAGCAGCGTGTAAACCACTCTGGGCAGATTCGGATCACGCTCCGGGTGCGCAGCGGCGTCACCCCGCATGAAGGCACGTCCGGCTTCGATGAGCTTTCCGCAAACCAGGGTCTCAGCGCCGTTGCTGGCTGGCATGTAGTGACGGTCTAGGGGCATCAAATGACCAGCGATCGCCACATGATTGCCCTTGCGGGTGCGAAGCACTTGCAGCATCCCAAAGACCCTGGAGCCGGTCACTTCGGGACTGGCGGGATCCTCGCCGTCTTCCGCTTGCAGATGCAGCAAAGCGGAGCCCCAATGGCGCGCCCAAGCTGTGTGCAGATTGCTATTCAAGAAGATCGTGGGCCGGGTGTGTTTCAGGCGGAGTTGCCAGCCAAAGCGGCTGCGATGAAGGTGACTCAGCTCGCCAACGATCAAGCGAGTCGGCTGTTCTGCCACTTCACCGTCAGGCGCATCCAGGCTGCGGTCAAACGCCTCCCAAACATTCAGGATCTCGGCGCGTGCGTTTTCTCGCCAAGGCGGCACGATCTGGACGATCTCTTCCAGCGGACGCCCTCGGCAATGCCCTTCTTCGACGACGAGCTGCAAGCGCTTGGCCACTCGCCAATAGTCCCGCTTCCAATGCGGCAGCCAGCGATCCAAGTCGGCGCGTCGCCAAAGCAGATCCATGAGCACCTGCAAGTCTGCAGAGCCGCGCGGGGCCTTGGGGCTAGCTTGCGGCCTTCCGGCGCCATCACCGGCCTTCTCAACGGGTGCTTGCTCCCACGCCCGCGAGTGCTCCAAGAAGCTCGCGTCAATCTTGACATCGAATCCTTCGTCAGACTCGACAACGGCGGCATGCGTTTGCCCGGCCGCCTCGTGCACCCTCCGGAAGGGACACCCAACCGCATGGTGGCTTCCGTCTTGTGGCCAGACTGCTGCATGAAGGCGACTTGCACGCTCGCGAATCTGCAGCTTGCGCTCCGGCACCACGCATCCGCAGAGCCCGTGTCCAAGGGTCTGGCGTGCGGTGCGCAGCGCCTCTTGGTGCACTGACGGCTCATCAGCCAAATCCAGGGCGTCGACAAGTTGATCCGCGAGGCGGACTTGGATGGCACCGGAATCGGCCATGAGCTCGGTCAATGCCCTTTAGGAATAGCGCGTTTTCAGAAGATCTTCAAACCAAGGCCCCATCTTCCTGCCGATTTTCCGATAGCCCTTGGCGTTCAGGTGGATCTCATTGATCCAGTCTCCCTTGTCGCCGACTGAACCTGGCGGGGCCTTGATCAGCGGAATGGCTGCCGAATCGAAAACATGAAGCCTGGGGATCGCCCTGTCTGAGTTCGAATCGCTATCGAAGGACAACAGCAAAGTTCTGAGCATGCCGAAGATCAACTCGGTGAGGGGTTGCCTGTCCGCCGCTGGAATCCCGTAAGTGACGAGCTTCGGGTAGAGCCATCCGCCTTTGCCTCCCCTGCTCCCCGCATCACGAGCGGTGGGAGTGGAATACGTGTGCGCGACGATCGGACGCGAGCTGCTCCGTCCGGAATCACGAATCGCGGCGACGATCTTGTAGTGCTCGTGCAGGTACCTGGAGAACTCCTCCCAGCCCTTCCCACTGATGTAGCGATCAAGACTTCCTACTGGCCCAGCCTCCTCGCCGGTCCAGAGCAAACGGTCTTTGGCCGGTCTGGGCTGGCCGTTCTCGTCCTTGGGGCTCACTCCGAGCAAGTCGATCAGGTCGTTGCCACCACCGGAAAGAAACACTGCACCCCAATAGCGTTTCTCTTTGGGGCCGAGCAAAGGCTCAAAGAAGGGATCCTCTTCGCGCCGCTTAGCCATCCTCACCATCACGGCACCAGGCTTGGCCAAGTTCACATACTGCACGTCATCGCTCAGCTTGATCGCGGACAGAAGGTTCGGGTAGGTGGCCTTGGGCGGGAAGCTTCCCATTGAAAACCAGGAATCTCCCTCCACCAGAAAGCGACGGCTCGGGTCGACGTTGGACTCCGGTGAATCAAGCTTGGTGGGGCGGCGATATTCGATCTTCATCAAAGAGCTCCAAGTTGAGAACGGGCAGGATGCTATCGAGTCGTGCTGCGCGTTGCTGCCTCAAAACTGATGGCTTTGCCATGCCCCGCTTTCCCATCAAAACGCCATCCAAGGCGTCATGACGGGCTCGGTCAAGCCTTGTGCGTAGGCCGGCCATCGTTGATCGGCTTCACACTTGGCCAGGGTGTCCAAAGCATGTCTGAACTTGCGGCGACCGTTCTTGACGAAGTCATGTGCGGGCGGAAGTACGTAGAAGGCGTGGGCATGGGGTGGCTCGGCTTCGACAGCCGCAAAGATGAACGGGGCATCACTGCCGAAGAAGCGGCGCACTCCTTCAAGGTAGAAGGCCGCTTGCAGGTCATAGTGAAGACGCGCAATGTCAGCTGCAAAGGCTTGTGGTCGGGCATCTCCGCAGGTCTTGACGTCGACAGCGATCAGAGGTTCCGGGCTAACCGCGTCGAGCTTAATGCGGCAGGTAATCCCCGTGAGCTCGTCGACCCAGATGATCACGAACTCCGTCCGCGCGGGCTCCAACACGCACTGGCCATCCGCTAGGTGGATGCCGTCCAGGTAGCCCTGGAAGGGAAAGTCTGTGGAGCTCAACAAGGACTCGGCGCACCCGGCGATGTTTGAGAACTCTTCGCTCAGAAGCACCTGCTTGGTTGGATGGGCTGCGGCGAACTGCTGGTAGTCCTTGCCACGGCGATCCTTGCCGCGCCAGATCACGTAGCGGGCATCCCACTCCAAGGGTTCAAGGATCCTGCAGTGAACAGCGCGGCCAAAGCGGCGCGCTGCGGTGTCGTCAGAGCCAATCCGGCGCTCTTTCCAAGCCCGGTAGTGAGCTGGTGAACGCATCATTTGCTTGAGCCCTGTGCTGGAGACGCCAGCGGCTTGGTGGTAGTCGCTGTCGCTCATCCTGAGGGAGTAGCAACCCGGCGTGGCACCGTCCTTGCGGCTGGCAAGGTGGCGTGCGCTGAAGCCTGCATGCGACTGTGCTGTCCCGCCTTTCGCGCCATCGCTGAAGCCTAGCGCGGCGGCTAGACCGGCGATACCTGTTGAGACTGCCATGCGTGACTCTTAGATTGATTCGATCGAACCAAGCTACCAGTGTTGCCCGACCATTCAAGAGGATCTGGTATCCCGTTGGAACGTGAACTGGACCTATCACGCACTCAAAACGTAAGGTGTCCCCGCTTCCAGGAAAAAACCTTCGGAGCTTGGCTGCCAGCTAGCACTTCTTGGCAAGTAGGCTCGACGGCTGCTTGGCAGCGGTTGCTGTCGGTCGCGGCCGTGACCTGAGTTCACGGTGCCTGGCACAAAGCTGTCATTGGCTCACCCAGCAGCGCGGCAGCATCGATGACCGGTATCGAGGGAGCTGCAGTCATGGTCTAGCACACGTCTCCCCATGAACGGGCACGACCCTACGCCTACCTGCGCGATGTCATGGCACGCCTGCCCATGCAGCCCGCCACCCAGATCGGCGAGCTGCTGCCATACCGCTGGCAGTCAGCCTGACAGCGCATATTCAGACCTGATTAGAAACGTGCCTCAGCATGCGACCTGACCGTCTTTTCCTTGATGGGCTTTGCTCTCACGACGTCGACGATGAGACTTGCGACCAGACCACGCAGATCGAAGCGGCGGTTGAACCTGTAGGCGAAGCCAGCAAGGTAGTGCTCGGCGTACTTGCGGTAGTTCAGGGCATGGAAGGCTCCGGCCAACGTGGTCTTGAGATTGCCCAGCACGGTGTTGACCCACTTGAAGCTGGGCAGGTCGCGCGGCTTGAGGGAGCCGACCACCATCGGGAGGTGAAGGCAACCGGCATCGGCCACCGCACTGAAGCAGGCCAAACCATCGCTGTGCACGCTGGTGCCCGGTGCCAGATTGGACTTGGCCCACTTGCTGATCGCTTCAGAGGTGAACCCTCTGACCACATTGAGCTTGATGAACATCGGATGCCCGTGATCATTGACCGAGACAGCCGCGACAAAGGGGACCTTGTTCTCGGAGCCCCGACCGACTTTGCCGCCTGTGCGCTCGCCTCCGAGGTAAGCGTCATCGAGTTGCACCGTGCCGCTGAGTTGGTGGGTGGCGTCTTGCGTGGCCATGGCCCGGTTGATCTTCTGATGCAACAGCCAGGCCGTGGGGTAACTCACACCAAGCTGACGTTTGAGCGCCAGGGCCGACAGGCCGGTTTTGGCCTGACTGATGAGGTAGATGGCCAAGAACCAGGTCGTCAGGGGCAGTTTGGTGTGTGCCATGAGACTGCCTGCGGTCAGGGAGGTCTGATGCCGACAGCCATTGCACTGGAAGAGCTTACGGGCACCGTGGCCGACCACATAGTGATCACTGCTGGCACAGCGCGGACAGCGAAATCCCTCAGGCCAGCGCGCGGCCTTGATCGCTTCGGCGCACTGCGCCTCGGTGCCAAAGCTACGAAGGAATTCCGGAATCGACATGCCGTGCTGGAACTGAATCTGGTTGAAGGCCATGGTGCTCACCCCACTGTAAGAAGACTCCAGATTAGTGAGTCACAAGCTCATGGGGTGAGCCTCGCTGAGGCACGTTTCTAATCAGGTATTCAGATACACGACCGCGCCCCGCAGTCAAGATGGGATCGCCGCGCGATTACGGGCGTCCTACAACCCTTAACTTAAGTCGGCCTACAGGCGAACAGTTGCCCCTCGGTCCCATGCCCCACGGCTGCATGGAATCCAAGTTCCATACCTAGGCAATTTTCTGACTTACGCTATGCGCCAAACCCAGGAAGGTCGAGATCAGAGGAGCTTGATGCCGCTCCTTTCTACAGATGAAGTGCACCTGTGTCGCCATGCTGGTGTCTGAAATAGTTAACTTAACAAGGCGAGGATCTGGCCTGTAGGCTGTTTCCGCCACGACGCCTAGGCCCAGCCCCTCCGCCACCGCCTCTCGAACGGACTCGCGGCTGCCCATCTCCAGAGCCACCTGCACCTCGACGCCTCGCTCCTTTAGTTCTTGTTCAAACACGCGTCTGGTCGTCGATCCTTCCTCTCGGATGACGAACCTCTGACCCTGCAGATCACGCAGTTTGAGAGTGGCCCGTTGCGCGAGTGGGTGTTGGGTGTTGCCGAATATCACCAATCGCTGGGTACGGTAAGCCGCGCCAAATAGATCTGGGTGAGCGACGTGATTGAGCACCATGCCCACGTCTCCCTGGTAGTCAAGAATCTTTTCAGTGATGGTTCGCGAGTCGCCTACGCCAACAGCCACGTTGACCTGGGGGAACTGTTTCATGAACAGCTTCAACACGGGCAGCACGTTGTGCGGCCCGATGGCATGGATGACCAGTCGCCCTACGTATTGATCTTTCGCAGCAGCGAGCAGTGCGTGCGCATCTTCCTCGCCACTGAAGGTACGCCGGGTGTAGTCCAACAGAGTGCGTCCAAAGGACGTGAGTTCAAGCCGCCGCCCGCGCCGATGAAAAAGCTCCACGCCGAAGTCGACCTCCAGGCGCTGTATGTGTGAAGAAACAGTCGGTTGTTGAATAGCGAGCACTCTCGCGGCAGCGGTCATGCTGCCGGCTCGGGCCGTTGCGTCAAAGGCCTTCAAGGCTGCGAGGAGGCTGAGTCCAGACATTGATGTGATCTATGGGTGCCCTCATTTTTAGGGATGAAAGTTTCATATTCATGACACCTTGGTCACCCAGACTTGAGCTGTGCTTCCACTGAAGCTGTTTCTTCCAGAACCTCCTCTTTCCCGAGAGATACCTCTGACCACTTGAGTCCTGGTGTGCGTCTAGCGCACCACAACAAATGAAACCGAGCTATGAAAACTGCAATTCGCGAGAGCCATCTGAGCTTGCGGGGTATCACGGTGACCTATGCCGATGGTCACACAGCGCTTGCGCCCACCTCGCTGGAGGTACAGCATGGCGGGTTCCTTGTGCTGCTGGGCGCGTCGGGCGCGGGAAAGTCAACGCTGCTGCGCAGCATCAATGGCTTGGTTAGCCCCACAGACGGAGAGGTGTCGGTGGCCGATCTGCCGGGCGGCACCGTCTCAAAACGCAACCTTCTTGAGCATCGGCGCCACTGCGGCATGGTGTTCCAGCAGCACCACCTGATCGGGCGGCAAAGCGTGCTGGCCAATGTGTTGATGGGCAAGCTCGCCACCCGCGGATCTCTGGCGTCGTTGTGGCCTTGGAGCAAGGCTGACAAGCTGGAGGCGCTGGCGGCCATTGACCGCGTAGGCCTGCTTGAGAAAGCCCTAGCACGGGCAGACACCTTGTCTGGTGGGCAACAACAACGCATTGGCATTGCGCGTGCCTTGGTGCAGAAGCCCCGCCTGCTGCTGGCCGATGAGCCGGTGGCCAGCCTCGACCCGGCGACCGCGCAGAGTGTGTTGACCCTGCTTCACGACATCTGCAAGAAAGACCGACTCACGGCCATCGTGAGTCTGCATCAAGTCAACCTCGCGCGCATGTTCGCCGACCGCATTGTGGGCCTTCGCCAGGGCCAGGTGGTGTTCGACGGGACAGCAGCGCAGTTGACGGAAGAAGCCCAGTCTGCCCTGTACGCGAAGTCGTCACCTGTCGAACCGTCCCGTTCTTCCTCACCTGCCAACATGGGCAGTCAATTTGATTCCCCCTCTCAATCCAAGGAGTTTTTACCGTGCTGAATCGCCGCCGTTTCCAATTTATCGCTGCCGCCACTTTGGCCGCCCTGTTGCCACTTGGCGCCCATGCCGAGGGCAAAAATCCTTCCAAGCTTCGCGTTGCACTGTTGCCGGACGAAAACGCCGCCACCATCATTCAGAACGCACAGCCTCTGAAGCGGTACCTGGAACAGACCCTGAAGAAGGAAATAGAGATTACGGTGACTACGGACTACTCGTCGATGATTGAAGCCATGCGCTTTGGCCGCATCGAGGTGGCCTACTTTGGACCGTTCTCTTACGTGCTGGCCAAGTCCAAGGCGCCCAACATTGAGCCTTTTGCCGTTGGCGTGGAGCGCGGCTCTCCGACCTACCAGTCGGTTCTCATTGCCACGGCGGGCGGCCCGGTGAAGACGCTGGCTGACGTTCGAGGAAAGCCGTTTGGCTTTGGCGATCAGGCTTCGACGTCCAGTCACCTTGCACCGCGCGCGCACTTGCTTAAAAACCACCAACTGAACGGCAAGACTGACTACCGCCCCGTTCACCTGGGCACGCACGATGCCGTGGCCCGAGCTGTTCAGGCAGGGCAGGTTCCCGCCGGCGCTCTGTCAAAACCCATTCTGGACAACCTCATCGCAAAGGGCATGGTGGATGCCAACAAGATTGTGCAACTTGAACTGTCGGCACCCATTCCGAACTATCCCATTGCGATGCAAGGTAATCTCACGCCGGAGCTCAAGGAAGCCATCCGAGCCGCCTTTCTTCAGATGAAGGACGCCGAGATTCTCAAATCATTCCGTATCGAGGCCTTTGCCGCTACCGATGACAAGGCCTACGACATTCTTCGCGACACAGCACAGATTCTCAAGCTTGATCTGGGACGCATGAAATGACATCGGTAGCCTTGGAATCCATCATTGCCATTGACGGACAGCGGCGACTCAGACGGCTGGGCGCCGCCTGTGTCGTTCTGTTCGTCTGTGTGGTGGCTTTGCATGTCACCGGTTTCTTTGACGCGCAGCGTTTCATCGAAGGGGCTCCTGCCATTCAGCAGTTGGCCTCTGAGATGGTGCCGCCCAACTTCGCTCGCTGGGAGCAATGGGTCATTCCACTGCGCGACACCTTGGCCATGTCGATCGCAGGCACGGCGCTGACCGTTCTGGCGTCGTTGCCGCTGGCCCTGGTGGCGGCGCCCAACACCGCGCCGAATGCGGTGGTTGGGCGAATCGTCAGAACCATCTTGGCTGCATTTCGGTCTGTGCCTGAAATCATCCTGGGCATTCTGTTCGTCGCGGCCGTGGGCTTTGGGGCATTGCCTGGTGTGCTGGCGTTGGCCCTGCATTCCACGGGCATGGTGGCCAAGTTCTACGCCGAAGCCATAGAGCACGTGGACCCGAAACCTCTGGAGGCCGCTAAGGCCGCGGGCGCAAGCCGGTTTCAGGTCATCACCCATGCTGTGTTACCGCAGGTTTTGCCCCAGTTGGCGGACATCACCATCTACCGATGGGAATATCACTTTCGCGCATCGGCAGTGATGGGCATCGTGGGTGCGGGCGGCATTGGCTTTGAACTCATGGCGGCTCTGCGCCTGATCAAGTACGACGAAGTCTCCGCCATTTTGCTGTCCATCCTCATATGCGTGCTCGTGGTCGACGGCATTGGGTCGGCGCTTCGCAAACATCTGAAATAGAAAGAGAGAGGAAGGTAATGATGCCGAAAATTGTGGTGACGCAGCCCATCCATGAAGCAGTTCTGGCGCGTCTTCGATCCGCCGGTGATGTAGTGATGAATCAAGGGCCTGAGCCTTGGAGCGAGGAAGAGCTTTACCTCCACCTGAAGGACGCCGACGCCATGATGGCGTTCATGCCTGACCGGGTAGACATGCGAACTTTGTTGAACGCTCCACGGCTCAAGACCATCGCTTGCGCATTGAAAGGGTATGACAATTTTGACCTGATGGCCTGTGAACAAGCGGGGGTCAGCGTGAGCTTTGTGCCAGACCTTCTGACAGAGCCCACGGCAGAGCTGGCCATCGGTCTGGCCATTGCCGCTGCGCGTCACGTGCTCGCTGGCGACACCCGTGTTCGCAGGGGCTACGCCGGCTGGCGTCCTCAGCTGTATGGAATAGGTCTGCACGGCTCGGTCGTGTCGGTCGTTGGCCTGGGCGCCGTGGGACGGGCCATCGTTGACCGCCTCTGCGGATTTGGTTGCGCTCAACTGCTGGGCGTGGACCCGCATGGTGATGACGAACGCCTGACCATGGTGAGCCTGGGTGAGGCCCTGTCGCAATCCGACTATGTCATTCTGGCCGTTCCGCTGCTGGACGTAACGCGTCACCTCGTCAATGACACCATGCTTGAAGGTGTTCGGCGGGGGCAGATCCTGGTCAACATTGGGCGAGGCTCGGTTGTGGACGAGGCTGCCGTGGCACGGGCGCTCAAGGACGAGCGCCTGGGTGCCTACGCCGCCGATGTGTACGAGATGGAAGACTGGCTGCTGGCAGACCGTCCACGCCAGATTCATCCGGAACTCTTGCAACACCCCTCCACGGTTTTCACACCCCACATTGGTTCGGCGGTGAAGAAGGTTCGCCGAGCCATCGAGTTGCAGGCTGCTGAAAATTTGCTCGTTGCGTTAAATGGTAATGAGCCGCTTGCACACTACGAGGCATCGCACCGAGCGGCTCATGTGGCAGCTTCGCACTGCTCGGTGCAGCCATGAGGTCACCACACCAGAGAATGCTTTTGGACGTTCTATGGTTCTGGCCGATCTAATTCTTTGAGAAGACCTTGGCTACGTGTTTCGGACCCGCGGGCCAACTGCGGGGCCCCTCGTCGTTTCGTGTGGAAACCAACGGCGACAATCGGTGGTGGTCGTAGCGCCGTGTGGGCATGTGGGCAAGTCGCAGAGCGGCTTGTCCACATGCCCATGCGGCCTTGTAGTGCATGAACTGGAGGCTGTCTCGTGAGCGTTGGAGTTGAAACGCTGTGAACCGCCCCGGCTTTCGTGGAGGCCAGTTGGTGTGAGTCAGACCGGCACGGCCTGAACTGCACGCTGATGATCGTAGTAGGCCGCCTCGGCCTCGGCTGGGGGGATGTCGCCGATGGGCGCCAGCAAGCGATGGTGGTTGAACCACGAGACCCATTCGAGCGTCGCCAGTTCGACCGCCTCGCGGGTCTTCCAGCTCGGCCGGCGGTGGATCACCTCGGCCTTGTAGAGCCCGTTGATCGTCTCGGCCAGCGCGTTGTCGTAACTGTCGCCGCGGCTTCCCACCGAGGGCTCGATACCGGCTTCGGCCAGCCGTTCGGTGTAGCGGATGCTGACGTATTGCGACGTAAGCGTCTGGCCAACTCATCTTGAGGCCCGCTGAGAGTTGAAGGATGCTGGTGTCCGCTTCACTTCTTGGCGGACACATGGACACTTTCACTTCAGTTGAGCTTCCGGCGCGTCGTACGCGCAGGCGCCACGCGGCTTC
>JBKCVH010000182.1:0-2689 GCA_046317675.1 Burkholderiales bacterium | reverse complement strand
TCTCTCTCCCGTTCGCTGGCCGGGCTGCCCATCATGAAGTTGCCCGCGGGGATGTTCTGCATGCGGAAGCTGACGCCATGGACAGTAAAGACTGGCGTGTTGCCGGACTGCGCGTGGGTGGGCTGGGGGATGGGCGATGGCTGCGCCAGCCTCTGCGCTTCTTCTCGTACTCGCGCTTGGGCTTGGTCTCTCCTCTGCTGGGCTTGCTGCCTGAGCGTTTCGTCTTCTTGGCTGTACGGGTTGTCTTGACTCCACCCTGCCAGGAAGCGATCCCAGGCTTTGGCTTGCAGGTCGGCGCTGCCGCTGAAGCCTGCTGCCGCATCAAAGTCCGCCTTCATTCGCGTTTGCCATTGGCTCCATTGCTGCCGCGCGGCTTCTTCTTTCTTCAGGTCGTCCAGGCTCAGGCCGCCTGTTTGGCTTGGCAGCTGTGGGGGCTTGACGGGCTCGGGGACGACGTTGGCGTTGGGGTTGAAGCCACCGCCGCTGTTGCCCGGTTTGAAATAAAAGTCGCCCTTCAGGCTGCCCTCGACCCAAGGTTCTTGCTGGCCTTGGCTGGCGCGTTCCACATTGGTGGCCACGCGCTTGAGCATTTGCTCGATGGGCACACCGGGTTGGTCGATGACCTTGATGAGTTCGGCGGTGTAGAGGCCATTGACGCCACTTCCGTCGGCGGCCACGCTGCCGGGCCGGGTGGCGAAGTGCATGAGGGTGCCGCTGGGGGCGTCTTGCACACGGGCCAGGCCGCGGGCGCTGGAGCGGAAGCTGCGGGCGTAGGGGTTGTTGCGGCAGGCGTCCAGGAACAAGAGCTTGACGCCGGCTTTGGCCTCCTCCAGTCGGTCCAGCAGGGTGTTGAGGTTGAGGCTGTTGAGGGGTACGTCTTCCTCGGTGTGGATGTCGGCATCCACTGCAGGGAGGTAGTTCACGCCCTTCACCTGCAGACCGTGGCCGGCATAGAAAACGACGACTTCGTCGCCGGGGCGAATGCTGCTGGCAAAGCCATTCACCGTGCGGCCGATTTGTGCGCGCTGGAGGTTCTCCACCTTGGTGACTGCGAAGCCCAGTTGCTTGAGCTTGGCTTCCATGGCCCGGGCGTCGTTCACGGGGCTGCGCAGCGGGCTGTCGGCGTAGGCCGCGTTACCGACCACCAGCGCCACGCGGCGGGAGGTGCTTTGCGCCTGGGCCTCGGACAGCACCAGAGCCAGAAAAAGGGCCAAGAGCAGGGAGGGCAGAAGGACCCAAGCCAAGGCTGGGGCGCAGCGTGGCATGGCGTGTTGGAGGGCTCGCATGGGGTGGGCATTGTGCAGACTTGCCTTGGAGACGGGCAGGGGCCAAGTTGGTCAGAAAGGGCCGAGGCTGGTGCGGTTGATCTGACCCAATAGCGGCTGCGCCGTCTTCTGGGAGATGCCTTATTCGAGGAATTTGCGATGAACCCCAACACAGATGCCGGAGGCGATGGCAAACCCGACGCCAAAGCCCACGCCGGCACGGAGAGCAGCAGTGCGGCCCTGCCCGCAGCGCATTGGTTTGCCAGCAGCCGGCGCTTGGTCGGTGGCCAGCCGGACACCCGCTACGGGTGGTGGGAGCCGGACGCCGGTGGGCCGCTCATCGTCAAAGCCCTTTGCCCCGAGCTCAGCGTGGCTGCAGGCAGCTTGCTGCTGCACGAGCGCCAGCAGTTGCAGCAGCTGGCCCGGCTCGGTGCCCCCGTACCAGAAGCCCTGGAGGCCGCGATGCGACGCTTCCCGAGTTGCGTCATCACCCGCTTTGCGGGCCTGAGCCTGCGCACGCTGGAGGCCCGCGCACAGCGAGGCTTGCCCGCACTGAACTTGCACGAGCGGCTGAGCGTGTGGGCGCATTTGGCGCGGCGGCTTAGTGCGCCGGCCGCCCACCATGGGCTGTTGGTGGCCGATCTCTGGTCGGGCAATGTGCTGGTGCCATTGACGCAGCAGCGCAGTGGGCAGTTGCAGCTCAGCCGCCCGGTCCTGGTCGACCACGCCCACACGCTGCTGCCCGGCAGCGGCATGCGCCGCCCGCTGTGGCTGGACGAGCACATGCTGCGCATTGCGCCCGAGCTGGCCCTGGCCATGCGAGCGGACCGCGAGGCCCTGCAGCAGCACTTTGAAGCCATGGGCGCTTCATTGCCCGGCTACAGCCACTTGCCCGGCGACCGCGACCGCATCAGCCGCGAAGCCTGGCTGCGCTATGACGCCCCTTCCGCCGTGCAACGCCAGCTCGATGCCGGCCAGTTGAGCGCAGGGGCCGCCATGCAATACGCGCTGGGCCAAGCCCTGGCGCACGAGCTCATGGCCTTTGGCTCCCAAGCGAAGGACTTGCCCAATCCAGCTGCTGTGCGCAGCGTGCAGCAGCGCCTGTGCGCCCTTGAGCCGCGCCAGCGCTACCCCGACCTCGAAGCCGCCGCCAGCGCACTGGCTCAGGCACTGGGCGACTTGGCCCAAGCCTCAGCGGCTGAGCTGCCCCAGCTTGCACCGCAGGACCTGCTGCTAGAGCCCGAGCTTGCCACGGCCGGGGTGGTGGCCCATCAAGCCGAAACGGCATGCCCTTCAGTGCAGGCCGAAGAGCATGCCTTGGCCCATCGGGCAGCAAGCGTCCACGGCGAGCCGGTGCTGGGAATGCAAGGGCTGACGCCTTGGCTTTGGGGGGGCGCCTTGCTGGGTGCGGCGCTGGCTGGGCT
>JBKCVH010000181.1:0-7422 GCA_046317675.1 Burkholderiales bacterium | reverse complement strand
CTGATCACGCTGCTGCTCCTGCAGCGCTTGCAGGCTGGCAGCTACAGCGTGGCTGGCTTTTACGCAGCCCGCATCCGGCGCATTTTTCCGGCGCTGTTCGTGATGCTGGCGCTCACGCTGCCCCTGGCCCTCTGGCTGTTGAGCCCCCAGGCGCTACAGGGTCATGCGCGCGTAGTGGGTGCAACCAGTTTGTTTCTTTCAAATTTCGAGCTTTACCGCACGACAGGTTACTTTGAGGGCGCTGCCGATCTCAAGCCGCTACTGCACACTTGGTCACTGGCAGTTGAGGAGCAGTACTACATCGTTTTCCCGTTGGTGCTAGCTGCTCTCTGGCGCTGGGCTCGGCGGCTGATCCCCTGGGCGCTACTCGGCATTGGACTACTGTCGCTAGCCTACAGCCAGTGGTTAGTGCGCTGGGACCCTTCGTTAGCCTTTTACTCGGCGCTGTCGCGCACCTTTGAGTTGATGGTGGGCTCATGGCTCGCCTGGCGTGTTTCGCAGGAGGCTGCAGGGCATGCGCGGGTGGCCCCATTGATTTGGCGGCGAGTTCTTGCATGGGTGGGGCTGGCTGCGGTGCTGCTTGCCATCGTGCTGTTCCGGTCAGATCTTCCGTTCCCCGGTGCCTTAGCGTTGATTCCTTGTGTTGGTACTGCCCTTTTGATCTATGGCGGCAGCCAAGGCGATACCGATCTGTTTCGGGGCTTCAGTTGGGCTCCGCTGCGTTGGGTAGGCGCACTTTCGTTTTCACTCTACCTTTGGCATTGGCCAGCCCTGGTTTTTAGTCGGCATTGGTTGCTGGACTATCCGAGCGCTTTGCAGTCAGCCGCAGCGGTGTCTGCTTCGGTGGTGCTTGCATGGGCTTCGCTACGTTGGATAGAAGCACCAGTGCGCAGAGCCAATAGCCTGAGCAATGGTTTGTTGATTGCGGCCGGAACGTTGCTGACAGTCTTGATGCTGATGGCGGCGTGGGTGACAAACCGAATTGCGATTGACCGCACCGAAGCTTTGACGGCAGAGAGCAGTCTTTACCGAGGCGCACTAGACGTCAGTCCGGCGCGCGCCGATTGCCACAACTTAAGTAGCGAGCGGCGCTGTTCTTGGGGCGGCACTCCAAATGCCAAGGAGGTAGTCGTGTGGGGCGATAGCCATGCAGTGGAACTGGCCTATGCACTTGGCGACTCCGGCTTGAGTGGCTGGAAGGTTGGTCAGCGAAGTACGACTTCTTGCCCGCCTGCAGCGGGCTATGCATTGCCAAGTCGAAGTATTTGCCTCACCCATCAACCTGACGTTCTTGATAGGCTCATTTGGGATGCTTCGGTCACCCATGTGGTCCTTGCAATGCGATTTGAGACTTACCTTTCGAAGTCTCAAGCAAATGAGTTTTCCTCGGCGCTGGAGTCCACGGTCGCTGCTCTTCGTAAGGCCGGCAAGCAAGTCATGCTGGTCGAGCCTGTACCCACCTACGGCTATCCAGTTCCAGCGGCCTTGGCCCAGCGACAAGCGCGTGGTTGGCCCTTGGAAGAACAAGGGCAGCTCGTTTCTGATTACGAACGCCGCCAAGCCCTGGGGCTGAGCCTTGCACGTAAGCTCGCAAATGCCAAGGAGGTGGTCCGTTTACCGGCTGCTGAGTGGCTCTGTGACGGCGACCGCTGCAAGGTGATGGACGCAGCAGGTCGACCGCTTTACTTCGACGACAACCACCTCAGCCTCACCGGCGCCCGCCTATTGGTGGCACCCATTACGACTTGGCTGCAAGCCGCCCCCGCTCAGACCCGATAGCCCGGCGCATGCCGCCGAAGCCACTGCTCCAGCATCATCAAAATCCAGACCATCTCACCGTAGTAGCCCGGGTGGGCCGGCAGGAATTCGGTGAACAAGCGGCGCACGAATTCGTGTCGCACCAAACCACGCTCGACCATGCTGTTGAGTGACTCCTGAGCCAAGGCTTTGAGGCCGGCGTGCTTGAGCGTCCACGGCCCAAACGGCAGGCCGAACCCGTGCTTCTTCTTGGTCAGGATTTCGTCCGGCAGGAAGCCGCGCAGGGCTTCCTTGAAGAACCAGCGCAGCTTGAAGCCGCGCAGCTTGTAGTTCGTCGGCAACTGCATGCTGAAGTCGACGAGCCGGTCGTCCAGCAGCGGGAAGCCAACCTGCACGCCCGCCAGCTGGGTGGTGCCGACGACCTTCGGCAAGTCGTTCTCGGCCAGGGTGTAGCGCCAGTCGAAGGCGAGCATGCGGTCGAGCAGGCGGGTGTTGCCGATCTCGGCCCACACTTTGCGTTGGTCGGTGCGCGGGCCTTCGCTGTCCACGCGCGCTAGGAACTGGGGGGTTAAGAGGTCGTTCAGGCCTAAGCGCATCAGCAGGTTGTAGGTCTGCATGCGGTCGGGCATGGGCACGCGGGCTTGGCGAACGTAGCTGGCGCCCTTGCGCACGCCGGGAATGGCGTGCGTGAGGGGGTTGTCAAAAAGTGGCTCCAGCAAGGGGCCGCGCAGCAGGGCAGGCACGCCGGCCCAGAGACCAAAAACGCGCTCCTTGGCGTAGCGGGTGTTGCCGCCAAAAAGTTCGTCGCCGCCGTCGCCGGCCAAGATGTGCGAGCCACCGTCAAGCTTGGCCATTCGCGCGCAGTAAAACGCGGGCACGGCCGAGGAGTTGCCGAAGGGCTGGTCGTAATGGGCCGCCACGTTGGGGATGGAGCGCACCAAGTCTTCCGGGCTGATGTAGTACTCGTGGTGCTCGCAGCCGTAGGCCTTGGCGGCGATTCGGGCATAGGCCATTTCGTCGTAGCCCTCGGCATCAAAGCCGATGGAGTAACTGGCCGGCGCCATGCCAGTGACCTCGCGGGCCATGCCGGCCACGGTGGAGCTGTCGGTGCCGCCCGACAGGAAGCAGACCGGCTTTTCGCCACGGGGAATGCGCTCGGCCACGGCCTCGCGCACGATGCCCAAGAAGCGCTCGCGCTGCACCTGAAAGCTGGGCTTGCCATTGGGCTCAAAGTGCGGCCGCCAGTGCGGGCGGAGCTGCACTTGCCCCGCCGTGAACCAAAGCGCATGAGCCGCCGGCAGACGCAGGATGCCCTTGAACACCGTGCGCGGGGAGGGGATGACGTGGTGGTAGAGGTAGTTGAAGAGGGCCTGCGGGTCGAGGTGGGCGCTCAGGTCGCCATCACCGTGGAGCGCGTGCGCCAGGTCGTCTGCCCGGGTGGAAAACCGCAACTGGCCATCGACAAGGGCGTAGCAGAGGCTGTGCGTGGCAAAGCGATCGGTGGCCATGAAGACATCGCCACCGGGCATTCGAACGGCTACTGCATATTCACCTTGCACACCATCAGCGGCCTGCGTGCCCTTGGTATGGACCAAGGTCCGCCAGGCGCTCAAGATGCCTTCCCGCTCGGCCAATTCATTGAGCGCCGCCTCGGCAAAACGCGGCTTGCCAAGGGCGATGTCGCCATCGACCTGATGCACCGTGATTTGGTCAGCGAGGCTATGGCGTTCTTCAGACTGGGCGTGAGGGGCAGTGGATTGCATGGGAATTCTTGGTTTCTTGCGATTCAAAGGCGGCGTGTGCGGCTGCGTGATGGGCGGCTGGCGCTTATTCAGCGGCGGTATCACCCGCCTCACGTTGGCCGCGCAGGCGGGCCAGCCATTTGCGGCTGAGGTGGCGCTTGGCCAGGCTCGCCACCAAGTGACGCAGCCAGCGCAGCAGGCCCCGGGGATGAAGCGGATCGTAGGCGACCAAGCCCCAGCGTTCGCGCCGGTGGCTCATCCATGCTTGCTTGTAGGCGTCGTCACCGATTAGGTAATCGACTTCCTGGACGGCATCGATATCCAAGACCTGTTCCATCAGCATGGCGGTGATCAAGTTGCCAGCGGCCAGGGCTTTGTGCTTTTCGTCGTAGGCGAGTTTGAAAATGCTGGCACGGCCACCGTTGACGTACCAGATTTGCGCTGCCACGGGCTCGTTGTCAACCCAGGCGACGCCCAGACGAAGCCAGCCGCGTTCCGCGCACAGTTGCACCAAACCGCGCACGAAGTTCGGGTACGGCTCCGCTGTTTTCCAGCTGGCGGCGTAAACCTTTTCGTAGGCGAGCAGGTGTTCCTCGAGTGTGGGTCCACCCTGAGTCTGAGTCAGACGACCGCCGCGCTCGGCGAAGCGTTTGGCCGTCCGCTTCAACGTGGACCGGATTTGGCCGCTGCGAGCGGCCAAGTAGGTGTCCCAAGCTTGATTGACGTTCAGGTACCAATTGCCAAAGCAAAAGAATGGCAAAGGCTTGAGTCCTGCCAAGTGCATGGCTTGGCTGAGCGCAACGAAGCTGGGGTGTGCCGGGTCCATGGGCCAGAAGCGGTACTGACTGGCCGAGAGCGTCTGGCGCCGAATGGCTTCCATCAAGGGCTGGAGCTCATGAGCGCCCACGCTTTCAGCCAGTACGGGCTCAAAGTAGGCGCTGTAGTAGTTGGCCAATGCACACAGCTCATGACCCTCGCGCAGGGTGGGCAGCACGGCCACGGGCTTGCCCGCATGGCGCAGCACGTAAACCCGAAGGCCGTTGTGACGCGCAAAGACGGTGCGTGCGAGCAGCTCGAACCAGTTTGCGCCGAGTTCGATGTGGCGTGACTCGCCGACCTTCGCCATCAGTCGCTTGACATCGTCCGGCAAAGCGTCCGGCTTGTAGCTGTCAACCCCGATTCGGGGCTGCACCGGGAGGTGAGACTTGCGACGTGGGAGCCTTGGGCGGACTCCGCGCAGTGCCCGGCGGAAGCGGGCCGTAGCGAGGTTTCGGAACGATTCGACGTGGTAGATCCAACGCTGCTCGCTGGCCCAGCTCAGCTGATCGGCATTCGCGTCGGTATAGAACTCCACCCGAGGCGCAGGCGGGTCCGCCAACAAGGCATCGAGCACGCGTTTGAGCATGATGCGACCGGGTGCGAAGTCTTGATGGCTCTCATCAAACGTGGTTTTGAGGCAAACGACCATGCTGGGTTGAACCAGCAGGAGGCGGGAGGCCAGCAACTCGTCGTCAGCCCAAAGCTCGTACACACGCGCTTGGCCAAGACTGGCGGCTTGCAGCATGACTTCCAAGTAGAAGGCGTATTGCGCCGAGTCGGGCTCCAGGGCACTGCCTTCCTCGCCTTTCCAGCCCTTGGCTTCCAGGCGGCCATAGCGTTCGACTGCAGCTTGCATGTCGGCGGGCGATTCCGTGCAGCGCATCACCAAGTCGGGGCAGTAGGCCAATGCCTTTCGCTCGTAGCGGCGAATGTTGCTAAGCAGTTTGGGCGAGCGTGAAGCCCAGTAAGCCTCCGCACCCGATTGCAGGTCCACCGACATGGTGAGGGCATGGGCCTGCGTGTATCGGGTGGCATCTTGCGCACCGCGAAGGTCCCCAAAGGAAGGGTCGTTGCAGAGCAAGTCAATCTGGGAGGCATGCCCGGGCAGTTTTGGATACAACTGGCTAAGGGGGGCCTCGAAGGGCAGCAAATAGAGCCCAACTTGCGCCTGCGATGGCAGGTAACTGCGCCAAAGGCCGGTTCCCACTCCCATTCGCTGCAGCAGCACCATGCCGCGCAAATGTCCGTTGGACAGCCAGCTGGCGATGTAGAGATCGGGCACTGGGAAGTAACGCAGCAGCCGGTCTACGAAATCAGCATCGAGGAGCGGGTGGGGGCCGTGCAAGCGCAGCAAGAGGTGCTGCCAGTCGTCACGCAATGCGCCGAGCCCCAGGCCCGGCATGAGGCGGTCAACTTGCCAAGTGTGAACGGCTGGGACTTCTTGAAGAGGCTGGAATGGCATGGGGGAGTGGCGCAAGCGTCGCGCATTTCGCAGCGTGGGCCGCTTCAGCTGGCCTCAATAAAGGTGTTTTGTGCAGCGGGGCTGACGAGCTTGGGCCTCATTGACGTTCCGCGATAACTTGCCGGTACACCGACAAGTGCTTCTCGTAACTGACCGACCAAGCGAATCGTCCGGCCCAGGATTGGGCGCGTTGAGCCAGCTCAGCCCTGGCATGTTCTGGGCGCGCGCAGGCCTCAAGCACGGCGGCGACCCACGCTTCGACATCATGGGCTGGCAGCACGACGGCAAGGGGCCCGATCAGTTCTTTCAAGCTGCCCAAGGCGCTCATGAGAACGGGCACACCGCTGGCTTGCGCTTCGACGGCCGGAAAGCCAAACCCTTCGTAGAGCGTGGGATAGAGAACGGCTTGGGCTTGGCGGTACAGGGCGCGCAATGCTGCGTCGTCAACAAAGGGGGCGAAGTGGACACGCGAGCGCAGGGGGTCCGGGACCTGCCGCGCGGCTTCGGCCCGAGCCTTGCCGCCGAAGCCGATGGCGATCAATTGCAGGTCTGGCAGCGGCGTCCGGCCAAGCACTTCAAGCGCCCAGTCAAACCGCTTGCGCGCCATGGGGCCACCCAAGTAAAGAAGGTAGGGCTTGCCTTGCAATTCCTGCAGCAGCGCGGGCGGTGACGGCTCTTCATCGCCAAAGAAAGCGGCATCAATGCCGTGCGGGATGACCGTCAGCTTGCTTTCGAGCCGAGGCCAGTGCTTGAGGATGTCGTTGCGAGAACTTTCGCTGATCGTGATCACATGGGCACAGCGGTGTAACGCGGCCGGGAGGAGCTTGTCCCAATAGAAAGACGGCTCGCCGGTTTCCCATGGGATGGTGTCGTGGACGGTGACGACGCTGGGCACGGGTTGCCACAGGGCAAGGGTGTTTTCGGCGTAATGGAGCAAGTCAACGCGGTGGCGCTTCTGGCGAAGCGGCATACCCAGTTGCTCCCAAAGGTGGAAGCGATGCCCCTTGACCTCGAACACGTCGGCCTTCGCGTCGATCTTGGGGGGGAGGCGCATGGGCTGGCTGGCGTTGTCCCCAAAGAACACCCACGAGAGCGCATCGGCTGGCTGCGTGCATGCGCTCATTTCCAGCAGGTACTTCCCCATGCCGCGCACATGCTCGCCGTTGAGTGACCCGGCAATCAGGCCGATTTTGAGAGGCGTCATGTCAGCTGCGTTTTGGGAAGGCACGGCGAAAGAGACTCTTGCCCAGGCGGGTGAGTGTTTCTGAGCGGCGTGGTCCCTGCTGAAGCAGGGCAGCAAAGCTGCGCAGTCCGAGAGCAAGCTCGCCTCGCGCGCAGTGCATGTCCGCGAAATTGCTGTGCCCCTTGAATTGAAAGGCTTCGAGTTGGCGTCGATCTACTTCGGTGCCGTCGGGCGATTGGAGCCCGAAGCGACGAATCAGATCGGCGCGCATCTGCTCGTGGAAGTTTTGCGCGGGAACCCGCTTGGAAAGCGAGCTTTGCAGTTGGCGGTAAAGCACAAAGGACTCTTGCAGCCGAACGAAGCGAAACGAATGGCTGGCCCGCACCAAGTACTCCCAGTCATCGGTTTGCTGGTTGTCGCAGCGGAAGGGGCCGAGGTGATCCCAAGCGGAGCGACGC
>JBKCVH010000180.1:0-4859 GCA_046317675.1 Burkholderiales bacterium | reverse complement strand
TGTCGGGCTTGATGTCGCGGTGCAGCACGCCGTGGCTGTGCACTAGCGCCAGGCCATCCAGCAAGGGGTTGAGCAAGAGCAGCAGGTCGGGCTCGCTCAGGGGTTTGCTGGCTTGCTGCTTGCGCCACCAGTCGCTGAGCGACTGCCCGCGCTCGTAGTCCAGCACCATGTAGGCGGTCTGGTTGGCCTCAAAGAAGCGCGCCACGCGCACGATGTTCGGGTGGCGGAAGGTGGCCAGCGTGCGGGCCTCTACCAAGAACTGGTCGCGCCCCTCTTGCAGCGTCAGGGCTTGGGCCGGGCCGCGGGCTCGCACGCTGCTGTCGTGGGCGCGTTGGGCCAGCTCGGCTGGCAGGTATTCCTTGATGGCGACCGACGAGCGCAAGTTGGCGTCCACCGCCAAGTAGGTGATGCCAAAACCGCCTTGGCCCAGCAGGGCCTTGATCTCGTACTCCTGCAACCGGTAGCCCGCGGGCAATGCAATGGGCATGTTGCTCGGAGCGTGCGCCGCGCCCGCTGCCGGCGCAGCTTGGGAGGGGATCACCCGGGTGGCGTCTGGGTCAGCGCTCGGGGCTGGAGGCTGCGCCCGAGCGGGCCGCACCACGGTGGCGTCGGGGTCGCGGGCCGGTGGGGTGGGGCGGTGTGGGGGCATGGGGTCGATACGATAGACCACCCCCATGCAAAGCGCCGCCCCACTGAACTCACCGCAGCTTTCGTGGCAGCGCCTCCTGGCGGTGGCGATGCTGGTGGCGGGCCTGGGCATCGGTCTTTCGGTGTGGTTTGCGCAGCTCAAGTTTCAAACCACGCTGGAAGCTGCAGCGCGCTCCCGCATGGCGGTGCCACTGGCCACCGCGCGCGATGCCTTGCAGGCCTCGCTGTCTCTGGGCTTGCCCTTGGCTTCGGCAACTGCTGTGCCGGATTTGCTCAGACGAGAGAAGCTGGCTGACGCCGCCATCTTGGAGCTGCAGGTGCTGGACACCGCAGGCCAAGTGCTGTTCACGAGCGGCGCTGGCCGCTTGGCTGGAGCGGATGCCGTTCTCAGTGACACCCTTCGCAACCCCTTCGACCTGGCCATGGGCGAGGTGCGCGTTCACTACCGGCTCGCCAGCGAGCAGGCGGCGCTGGCGGTCTTGCAAGCTCGCTTGTGGCGCATTGGGCTAGGCGCTTGGGCGGCCACCGTGGTGTTTGCGCTGGTGTTGGGCTGGCTGTCGCAAACGCTGGTGCGGCGCTTGCAGCCGAGCCGGCCAGCGCCTCAAGCTGCGGCGCTCTTGGGGGCGCTGTTGATCGGCATGGTGGCGGCGGCGGGCCTCACGCAAATGCAGGTAGACGCCGGGCTCAGACCCCACTTGGAGCGCAAGGCTGCTGTGGTGGGCGCCTCGGTGGCCGAACTGGTTGCCAAGGCCATGGGTTACCAAATTGCCATGCCCGAACTGGTGGGCGTGCCTGCGCACCTGAGTGAAGTGCGGGCACAGCACCCGGAGCTTTCGCACCTGCTGCTGCGCGATGCCGCTGGTGCGCAGCGCTTTGAAAGCGGGCTCGTTGAAACCGGCTCGGTGGTTTCGGTTCCCATTCGGCTGGCGGGCCAGGTGGTGGGCAGTGTTGAAGTGGGCGTGTCTGGGCAATACCTGCGGCGCAGCTTGCAGGAGTCTGGCCTGAGCTTGCTGGTCTTGTTCATCGTGGCGGCCTTGCTGGCGCGGGAGGCGCTGGGCTACCTCTCGGCGCAGGGGCAGGGCGCGGCCAGCACGGGCGCGGTGCGGCTTGCCCGCCTGCGCCTGCCGCTGCTGCTCTTCATGCTGGCGGAGGAGTTGACCCGCGCCTTTGTGCCGGCTTTTGCCCAATTGCTGCTGGGCGCACAGGCCGCAGCCGCAGCGCCTTGGCTGGCCGGTCTGCCCATCGTGTTCTTCATGTTGATGGTGGCCTTGGCCCAGCCGGTGCTGGCGGTTTGGAGCGAGCGTATGGGCCTACGAAGGGCGCTCGTTTTGGGCGCTTTGCTGGGGGCGTTGGGCCTGGCCGGCGCTGCCATGGCGCAGAGCCTGTACGCCTTCATTGGCTGGCGCGCGCTTGGCGGGGTGGGCTACGCGCTGGTGTTCGTGGCTTCACAGGGCTATGTGCTGGCGCATTCCAGCTTGGCCGAACGCACGCGGGCCTTTGCTGGGTTTGTGAGCGCCATCATGGTGGCCGCTGTTTGCGGGCCACCCCTGGGCGGCTTGCTGGCCGACCACCTGGGTGCGCGCTCGGGTTTTGCGGCGGCGGATTGTGTGGCGGTTTTGGCCTGCCTTGCGGTGGCGCAATTGCCCGCACCAACCAACTCAGGCCAAGCTGCACCCGCCAAGTTACGGCCGCAAGACTTGGGTCGGCTCTTGGCGCAGCCGGGCTTTCGGCAGCTCACCTTGCTAGCCGCTGTGCCGGCCAAGCTGGTGTTGGCGGGGCTGTGTTTCTACTTGGTGCCGCTGTACTTGGCGCAGTTGGGC
This sequence comes from Burkholderiales bacterium, assembly GCA_046317675.1. Classification (GTDB taxonomy): domain Bacteria; phylum Pseudomonadota; class Gammaproteobacteria; order Burkholderiales; family Burkholderiaceae_C; genus Inhella. The sequence continues at coordinate 2,391 of JBKCVH010000180.1, read as the reverse complement.
GAGCCGGCGGCAGCCGCTGGGCGCGCGCAAATGCTGTATGCGCTCAGCTTGCTCATCGTGCTGCCCTGGGCCACGCGCTGGGCAGAGCGCGGCGTGCCTTTGGCGCATTTGGTGGGCATGGGGCTCTGTGTGTCGTCCCTGGGGGCCCTTGGCTTGCTGCTCACCGGTGGCGCGGTGCCTGTTCTGGTGGCCATGGTGTTCCTTGGCGCCGGGCAAGGGCTGTCGATCGCCGCGCAAAGCAGCCTCTTGCCGCTGTGGTGCGCGACCGAACTGGAACGGAACGGCCCAGGTGCACTGTTTGGCTTTTACCGCTTGATCGAACGTCTTGGCAACGCGGCTGGCCCTTTGCTGGCTGCGGCGCTGTTGATGACCTTGGGGCCGCAGGGCGGCTTTGCGGGTCTTGGGGCTTTGGCCTTGGTTTGTGGCTTGCTCTTTTTGCTCAACAGCCCACGCGCCCGGGCGGCCGTGGCGACGCCGCTATGAAGGCGCGCCGGCGTTTGGGCTTGCCTGTCGCGCTTCCACTCGGCGGGCTGGCGCTACCGAGCGCTTCAGTGAACGCCAGCGGCCGGCCGCTGCGCATCTTGCAAGTCACGTACCGCGGGCTCACTGACGTTGAACGCGGCTTTGCCGATCACTTTCGCCAGCGCGGCTTGCGGGTGGAGTTCAGCCATGTGGACATCGCGCTAGACACGAGCCGCCTGCCCGCTGTGGTGCAGGGCATTCGCAGCAACCCGCCCGACTTGATCAGCAGTTGGGGCAGTGGCGTCACCCTCGGCTTGGCGGGGCCCTGGGCGGCGCCCGACCCCGCGCGCTTCATCACCGACATTCCCATCGTCTTCAGCTTGGTGGCCGAGCCCGTGGGGGCTGGCATCGTGCCGGCGCTGGCCAGCTCGGGCCGCCAGCTCACGGGGGTGAGCCATATGGCCAGCGTGGCGGCGCAGTACCAGGTGATGGCGGCCTACCGCCCGTTTCGCCGCGTGGGCCTGGTGTACAGCGCCAACGAGCCCAACTCCCTGGCCGTGTTGGCGCAATGGCGCAGCCTGGGGCGGGAGCGGGGCTTTGAGGTTTTGGCGCAGCCCTTTGCCCGTGATGCCAGCGGGAAGCCTGTTCTGGAAGGCGCGCTGGACCGCCTTCGCGCCCTGCGCGAGCAGGGGGCCGAGTGGCTTTACCTGCCCCCCGATTCCTTCCTCAGCACGCAACTGAAAACCGTGCTGCCGGCCGCCCTCGCGCTGGGCCTGCCCAGCTTTGCCAGCACCGAACCGCAGATGCGCGCCGGCGCTTTGCTGGGCTTGGTGAGCCGTTACTTCAGCGTGGGCCAGTTCGCCGGTTACAAGGCCGAGCAAATCTTGGTTCAAGGCGTGCCCCCGAGCAAGATTCCCATCGAAACCTTGAGCCGCATGGCCCTGCAAGTGAACCTGCCCGTGGCGCGCCAGCTTCGGCTTCTGCCGCCCCTCGGCTTCTTCAACCAAGCGGAGTTGATCGACCCATGAGGACATTGCCCAAAGGCTGCGCGCTGCGCCCCCTTGATTCCGCTGACTTGCCGGCGCTGATGCAGCTGTATGCCGAAGTGATGGCCGCCTTGCCCGACCCGAGCTTGTTTCGGCTCTTTGGCGGCCCAGAGGCCTTCTTCAGCAGCCACTGGGGGCAGCGAGGCGAGAGCTTTGGCGTGTTCCTGGGCGCGCGGGCGCTGGCTTACGGCTCACTCACCCGGCCACAGCCCAGCGACGCCGACAACTACGCCGGCAACCTGCAGTGGCCCCCCGAGCGCGCCGGCCGCGTGGGCTTGCTCTCCGCCGGCATGGTGGCCCCCGAGCAGCGCGGTCAGGGCTTGCACGTGGCCGTCATTCAGGCGCGCTTGGCCCTTGCGGCAGAGCTTGGCCTGCCAGAGCTGCTGGCCCGCGCTTCGCCAGCCAATGCCTTGTCGCGCCAAACGCTCATGGAGCAAGGCTTTGCCATCGCATGGCTTGGGGTTCAAGGCGGCGGCCTGCTGCGCCACGTGTTCTGGCGGCCCTGCCTGGCGCCTGCCAGCCTGCGGGCCGAAGCGCCCATCACCTGGGTTGGACCTGAGGAGCACAGTGCGCAGCAGGCTTGCCTAGCGGCTGGTTTGCTTGGCCTGAAGCTGCGCCGCAGCGACGGGGCCATTGGTTTTGGCCTTAGCGACTCAGGCCCGCCGCCCTCAATCCCAGAAGGCTAGGGGGTATGGAACTCCACGCTTTTGAAGCCCAACCGGGCTCGACCCGCAAGAGTCTCGCCCGTTGCACCGGCGGACATGCCCACTGAAGCCTGCGGGGTGGGCACGGCGAGGAGCGCCAAGCCAGTGCCCTTTCGTGGCAACTCAAGCCTTGTGGCAACGAATCAGCCCGAGGCCACCCAGGGCCAAAGCGACCAAGC
>JBKCVH010000179.1:0-7186 GCA_046317675.1 Burkholderiales bacterium | reverse complement strand
GCGGACGATTGCTTCTGCGGGCCAAAGCCGCCGCGTGAAGGTCAACCCGCGCCACGCCAGTGGCCTGCAGCTCTACGGCCGCAGCGACCCCATCGCCAGCCTGGACAGCGCCGCCAAGGTGGCGCTGCTGGAAAACATCGAACAGCGCGCCCGCGCCAAAGACCCGGCCGTGGTGCAAGTCATGGCCGGCTTGGCCGCGGAGCATGAAATGGTGCTGGTGGCGCGTGCCGATGGCCTGCTGGCCGCCGATGTGCGGCCGCTGGTTCGCCTCTCGCTCACCGTGATTGCCGAACGCAATGGCCGCCGCGAAGTTGGCTCTAGCGGTGGAGGTGGCCGCTTTGGTCTCGGACATTTCACCGATGCAGTCATTCAAGGCTATGTCGATCAAGCCGTCGCGACCGCACTGACCAATTTGGAGTCGCGCCCCGCGCCTGCCGGTGAAATGACCGTGGTGCTCGGCCCCGGCTGGCCCGGCGTTTTGTTGCACGAGGCCGTGGGTCATGGCTTGGAAGGCGACTTCAACCGCAAGGGCTCCAGCACCTTCGCCGGCCGCTTGGGCCAGCGCGTGGCGGCCAAGGGCGTCACCGTGCTGGACGACGGAACCTTGAACGAGCGCCGTGGCAGCTTGAACATCGACGACGAAGGCCACGCCACGCAAAGGAATGTTTTGATCGAGGACGGCATCCTCGTCAACTACATCCAAGACGCCATGAACGCCCGCCTGATGAAGCGCGCACCCACCGGCAACGGCCGCCGCGAAAGCTATGCCCATGTGCCCATGCCGCGCATGACCAACACCTACATGCTGGGCGGCACGCAAGACCCGGCCGAGATCATTGCAAGCATCGACCGCGGCATCTACGCCAGCAACTTCGGCGGCGGGCAGGTCGACATCACCAGCGGCAAGTTCGTGTTCTCGGCCAGCGAGGCGTTTTGGGTCGAGAAGGGCAAGATCCTCTATCCCGTCAAGGGCGCCACCATCATTGGCAACGGGCCGGAGAGCTTGACGCGCATCAGCATGATTGGCAATGACATGCAGCTGGATAGCGGCGTGGGCGTTTGCGGCAAGGAGGGGCAATCGGTGCCGGTGGGTGTGGGACAGCCAACCTTGCGGATTGAGGGCTTGACAGTCGGCGGAACCGCATGACTCTTCTCATTGCGGCATGGGTGACCTACGTCGTGGCGCGCGGGTACATGCAAGGTGCCGGCGGTGGTCACTCGGACGTACTAACGCTTTTCCTCGTCGGCTTATGGCCGCTTACGCTCACCGTAGTGTTTGCGGTTTCCTGGGCGGTGGTCGCCTTTGTTCGATACCTTTTACTGCGCCCGATCGCGGAGGCATTGGCTGACTTGTTTCCCCGTGTTTGGACAAGTGCTGTCATCGCAGCAGGATGCTTATTCATGTTGGTTTGCTGGCTTCGCCTTCGTCCTCAGTTGGCATTGCCGGATGGCGGAGGAGTTGCAGCCCAGTGGGTCATGCTGCTTCTCCCCGCAGTGCTTGTTCTCGCTGTCCTTGAACACAGGATTGCGAGGATGGAGTTGTTGGCCGAAATGGATGACTCAGCTGACTTGGAGGTCCGAGATAGTCGCTTGCTTCTATAGGCTGCATTCGCGATTGACAGAGTGGTCGCCCACATTCAACTGATACATTTTCATCATGTCCCGCGCTTACTTTTTTAGCTTTTGGCCCTTCTCCCGCCCCGGCGGTGGAGAGGTCTGAAGGCGCGCGCCGACAAACCCAATCCACGAAACCGCCGGGCCTAAAAGCCCGGCGGTTTTTTTTGTCCTGAAGGATTCCCATGAGCCCGATCTACAGCCCCGACGACCGCACCAGCCGCACCGATGACCAGCGCATTGCCGATGTCACGCCGCTGCCGCCGCCTGAGCACCTGATCCGCTTCTTCCCCATCAGCGGCACGCCGATGGAAAAGCTGGTGCTGAGCACGCGCCAGTCCATTCGCGACATCTTGGCGGGCAAGGACCCGCGATTGCTGGTGGTCGTTGGCCCCTGCTCGAGCCACGACCCAGCCGCAGCGGTGGAGTACGCACGCCGCCTGAAGCCGGTGCGCGAGCAGTACAAGGACACGCTGGAGATCGTCATGCGCGTCTACTTCGAGAAGCCGCGCACCACGGTGGGCTGGAAGGGCCTGATCAACGACCCCTACCTGGACGAGAGCTACCGCATTGACGAGGGCCTGCGCATGGCCCGGCAGTTGCTGCTGGAGATCAACCGCCTGGGCGTGCCGGCCGGTAGCGAGTTCCTGGATGTGATTTCGCCCCAGTACATCGGCGACCTCATCGCCTGGGGCGCGATTGGTGCGCGCACGACGGAGAGCCAAGTGCACCGGGAGCTTGCGTCGGGCCTGTCGGCGCCGATTGGCTTCAAGAACGGCACCGATGGCAATTTGAAGATTGCCAGCGACGCTATCCAGGCCGCCGCCCGCCCGCATCACTTCCTGTCGGTGCACAAGAACGGCCAAGTGGCCATCGTGCAGACCAAGGGCAACAAAGACTGCCACGTCATCCTTCGCGGCGGCAAGGCGCCGAATTACGACGAGGCCAGTGTGGACGCCGCCTGTGCCGAACTGGCGGCCAGCAAGCTGCCAACGCGGCTGATGGTGGACTGCAGCCACGCCAACAGCAGCAAGCAGCACGAACGGCAGCTGATCGTGGCCGAGGAATTGGCCCGCCAGTGGCGCGCCGGCCGCCGCGAGGTGTTTGGCGTGATGGTGGAAAGCCATCTGAACGGCGGCGCACAGAAGTTCAGCCCCGGCAAAGACGACCCCGCCAAGCTGAATTACGGGCAGAGCATTACCGACGCCTGCATTGACTGGGAGCAGACGCTGGAGTTGTTGGCTGGTTTGGATGCCGCGGTACGAGGCTAAGTTAGTCCGACCCTCTTGAAACCCGGCGCTGCGCCCCAAGTTGGCGCAGCGCCGTTTCTTTTTTCTTTCGGATACCGCCATGAGCACCAAGCACACCCACGCCTTCCAGGCCGAAGTCAAGCAGATCCTGCATCTGGTCACCCACAGCCTGTACTCGAACAAGGAAATCTTCCTGCGCGAGCTGATCTCCAACGCCAGTGACGCCTGCGACAAGCTGCGCTTTGAAGCGCTGGACAAGGCCGAGCTGTTCGAAGACGCGCCCACGCTGGAAATTCGCCTGCTGCTGGACAAGGAAGCCCGCACGCTGACGATCCGCGACAACGGCATCGGCATGAGCGCCGACGAAGCCATCGCCCACCTCGGCACTATCGCCAAGAGTGGCACGCGCGACTTCATGGCCGCCCTGGGCGACGACAAAAAGGGCGATGCCAACCTCATCGGCCAGTTCGGCGTCGGCTTCTACTCGGGTTACATCGTGGCCGACCGCATCACGGTCGAGAGCCGCCGTGCTGGGCTGGATGCAGGCCAAGGCGTGCGCTGGAGCAGCGAGGGCACGGGCGAGTTCGAGGTCGAAACCATCGACAAGGCCACGCGCGGCACTGACGTCATCCTGCACCTGCGCGAGGGCGAAGACGAGTTCCTGCAGCCCTGGAAGCTGCGCGCCACCGTCAGCAAGTACAGCGACCACATTAGCCTGCCCATCCTCTTGAAGAAAGAAGTCTGGGACGCCGAGAAGAGCGCGTACGCCGCCACCGACGAATGGGAAACCGTCAACAAGGCCAGTGCCTTGTGGGCGCGCAGCAAGAGCGACATCACTCAAGAACAGTACGACGAGTTCTACAAGACGATCAGCCACGACAGCCAAGCGCCGCTGGCGCACACGCACAACCGCGTGGAAGGCCGCAGCGAGTACACGCAACTGCTTTACATCCCCGCCAAGGCCCCGTTCGACCTGTGGAACCGCGACAAGAAGCCGGGCGTGAAGCTGTATGTGACGCGCGTTTTCATCATGGACGACGCCCAGGAGCTGATGCCCAGCTACCTGCGCTTTGTGCGTGGCGTGATTGACTCGGCCGACCTGCCGCTCAACGTCAGCCGTGAACTGCTGCAAGAGAGCCGCGATGTGCGCGCCATTCGCGAGGGCAGCACGAAGAAGGTTCTGTCGATGCTGGAGCAGCTCGCTGCGGATGAAGACAAGAGCAAGTACGCCGGCTTCTGGAGCGAGTTCGGCTCGGTCATCAAGGAAGGTCTGGGCGAAGACCACCAGAACCAGGAGCGCTTGGCCAAGCTGTTGCGCTTTGCCTCCACCCATGCCAACGAAGGCGTGTCGCTGGCCGATTACGTGGGCCGGATGAAGGAAGGCCAGGAGCCGATCTACTACATCACCGCAGATTCCCTGAATGCCGCGCAAAGCAGCCCGCAGCTAGAGATCTTCCGCAAAAAGGGCATCGAGGTGCTGCTGCTGACGGACCGCGTGGACGAGTGGATGCTCAGCCACCTGCACGACTTCGAAGGCAAGCACCTGCAGTCAGTGGCCAAGGGTGCGGCTGACTTGGGCGGCCTGCAAGATGAAGAGGAAAAGAAGGCGCTCGAAGCCGCAGCCGAAAGCTTCAAGCCGGTGCTTGACCGCTTGAAGGAGTCGCTCAAAGACCGCGCCAAGGACGTGCGGGTGACCAGCCGCCTCGTGGACTCGCCCGCTTGCATCGTGGTGGAGGAAGGCGACATGAGCGCTCACTTGGCGCGTTTGCTCAAGCAAGCCGGCCAGTCGGCCCCCGAGAGCAAGCCGACGCTGGAAGTCAACCCAGAGCACGCGCTGGTCAAGTCGCTCGCGAGCCATGCAAGGTTCGATGAACTCGCCCAAGTGCTGTTCGACCAAGCCTTGCTCGCCGAAGGCGGTCAGCTGGCCGATGCCGCCGGCTATGTGAAGCGGGTTAACGCGCTCTTGCTGGGCTAAGTCCGGCATGGATCTCCCAGACCTGCCGCTGCGCCCTCTGGTTTGGGTGCTGAGGCTATTGCTGTGGTTGGCCTGGGAGTTCCTGTTCGAGACCGTCGGGTGGTGGATCGGCTGGACCGTCTGTCGCTGCCTGAGCTTGGGTCACTTTCCGAGTGTGGGCATCGCCGAGGGTGAGAGCGTGCCCTGGCCTTTGCGGGTCATGGTGGAGCTGCTTGGCATCGCCGCACTCGCAGCCCTGCTTTGGGCCTCTGTGGGAGCCGTCTTCTAGGCGAAGCCGTCGCCGTCGAAGTCCACGGCGTCGCCCGGGTCTGGCGGCGCCGGCGGTGCCGCGCCGTCCAGCAGTGCCTCTTGCATCGCCTCCAACTGCTCGTTGAGTTTGGCGGTTTGGTCCAACCAGTAGTTCGGCGTGCCGAACCACGGAAAGGCGATGGGAAACGCCGGATCGCTCCAGCGTTTGGCAATCCAACCGCTGTGGTGAATCATTCGCAGCGTGCGCAGGACTTCGATCAAGCGCAGCTCGCGGCGGTTGAAGTCCATCACCTGCTCATAGCCATCCAGCAGACAGGCCAGTTGGCCCCGCGCCTGGGCGGCGTCGCCGCTGAGCAGCATCCACAGGTCCTGCACGGCCGGTCCAGTGACGGCATCGTCCAAGTCGACGAAGTGCGCGCCGCTGCTGGGTGACCACAGCAAATTGCCGGGGTGGCAGTCGCCGTGCAGGCGCTGCAGGCGCAGCTCGGGCTGGGCATCAAAGGCGGTTTGTACTGCTTTAAGGCAGCGCTCGACCGCTTCCAGCCAGCGTGCTTCAGCGCTGGCGTGAAGCTCTCCGCTTTCTAGGACATTCGCAACGGCGACATCTCCCGGTGCGCGACCGGCCCATTGCGGTCGGTGAACGAACTGTGACTCGCGGCCGGTGCGGTGAATGCGAGCAATGAAACGCCCCAAGGCTTCCAGCACATCAGGGTCTTCCAACTCCGGCGCACGACCACCCTTGCGCGGTGCAGCGGCATAGCGCAGCCCTTGCCAAAGCGCGAGCGTCGGTGGCTCCCCCAGCAACTCAGCGCCCATCGGCTGCAAAACCAGGGGCGCGGCGAGGGGTACCTCGGCAGCCTGCAAGTCGAGTGCGAAGCGATGCTCCTCCAAGAGCTGTGCTTCGGTCCAGCGGCCGGGCCGGTAGAACTTGGCGACGACGGGCTCGCCTTCTTCCAAGTGGACGAGGTAAACGCGGTTTTCGTAGGAGTTCAGCTGGAGGAGGCGTCCGTCTCCGCGAAGGCCAACGGCGTCCAGGGCGTCCAGCACGCGGCCGGGGTCGAGCGCAGCAAAGTCAAGGTTCAAGGCGGGGCCGGGGGATCAACTGGGGGAGGCGCATCATCGGCCAGCCACACTTTGACCTCAGTCTGCACGGTGCCGACGAACTCCTGCACTTGTTTGACTTGGTGCTTGAGTCGGAAGTCGAGCTCTCCCAACTGGTTCTGGAGAGCTTCCTCGACATGGCTCAGCCAACTGTCAGTGGGGAGGTGCAAGCGCGAGGTGATGCTGCCCATGTCAGCTTCTTCCGCCCAAGCACCCGCACGCTGCGCAATGCGCTGCATGGAGTGGTTCTCCGCCAGTGCATGAATGAGAAGGTATTGCATCTGCCGGTTGCGCGCGTGCAAGCAGCACAGGCTGAACAAGCGACTGCCCAGGCCGATGGAGCGGTAGCGCGTCAATACCGACACGCCGAACTCGGCCGTGTCTTGCCATGTGTCTTGCGACCTTGGGTAGGCGAGGTGGGCCATCGCAATCAAGTCCAGGCGCCGATTGAAGACGCCGAACAGCGCGTCGCGTTCGAAATCCAGCGTGAGCGCGTACCGGCTGATTTGCGCGTCGCTGACCGCATGGCCAAAGCGCAAATAGCGGTCCGAAGCATCTAGAGCCAAAAGATGACGTTCAATGCGACGGCGGTGTCGCCGGGCCAGTGAGCGAATGGGCACCCAGCCGCCGAACCGACGCAGGGGCAGCCAGGGGCTGGAGGCCGGCGTCTCAGGGGCTACGGATTGCGAATCGCTCATCTTGCCAGCCTAGTGGGAACCCTGTTAGACTCGCCGGCTTTTCGCGCCCAGCATGGCTTGGGGCACGGAAAACTGCCGGTGAGAGCTTGCGCAATATAAGCATGACCGAGTCGGCAGCGAGGCAATAAGCCCACTTCAGCAAGCCTATTTCAAGAGATTCTCATGAAGACCTTCAGCGCCAAGCCGGCCGAAGTGACGCACGAGTGGTTTGTGATTGACGCCACCGACAAGGTGCTCGGACGTGTTGCCAGCGAAGTGGCACTCCGACTGCGCGGCAAGCACAAGGCCATTTACACGCC
>JBKCVH010000178.1:0-9561 GCA_046317675.1 Burkholderiales bacterium | reverse complement strand
GAACAGCACCGTGGTGCCGCGCTCCACCACTTGTTCCACCAACTCCCGCAGGAAGTCGCGCCGCGCCGAGGGGTCCAGGCTGGCCACGGGCTCATCCAGCACCAGCAGCTCCGGCTCATGGCCCAGCGCGCGAATGATGGAGAGCCGCTGCTGCTGGCCCCCGCTCAGCGAGCCCACGCGTTGCTGCTTGGGAATGTCCCAGCGGCTCAGCAGTTGGTCCACCTTGGCGGTGTTCCATTGCGGATAGAAGCTCGCAAAGTAGTCCAGCAACTGCTGCACGCCGAGGTCCTCAAACAGCCCCGAGTGCTGCGGCACATAGCCAATCTTGGCCCGCACGGCATCGCTGGGCCGCTGCGCGGGCATGCCGTACAGCTTGGCGCGGCCGGCGCTCGGCGCGCGCAGCCCGAGCAGGGCTTCAATCAGGCTGGTTTTGCCGGCGCCATTGCGGCCCAGCAAACCCACGACCTGACCGCGATGCAGGCGCCAGTCGAGCCCGCGCAAGGTCGGCGCCGCCTTCCCGTAGCTGAGATGGAGTTGGTGCAGTTCGGCGATGGGAGATTCGGTCATGTGCGGTGCGGAAACTGTGGCTGGAAGAGCGCTGGCGCGAGAGGGTGGGCTGTATGCCTTGCGCCTCGTGCTGAGCGGAATCCTTCGGAGGCGGAAGGGCGTCATTTCACGGAGCTACGCTTCCAGGCGCCCCGCCGGGAAAGGAGACGGCCTGCGCCCGATGCGCGGCCAAATCCATGCCCAGCCCGCAGCGATGCTGACCAGCACCAGGGCTGCCGCCGCGCCAGGTGGCAAGCCCAGGCAAACCAAGAGGCCCATCAGGCCCATCAGGCCCACGGGCAAGAGGAGCAGCCAATCTTTGCGCTTGTGTGAGCCGCCAGCCACGGCCCAATTGCCTGCCAAGGCAAAGCTGAACCCGAGCCCCAGGCTGGCCAGCAGCGCCACATGACCCAGCCACTGCGGCCCGGTGGCAGCCACCAGCAGCAGCGCTGCGCCCCAGCTGCAGGCCCAGGTAATGAGAAAGTCCCGCAGGCGGTAGATGAGCCAAGCTCTGGCCATTTGTGCTGCGGGCGGCAGACCTGGCAGCAACACCAGCAAAGCGTGTTCTTGTCGGCCCGCGCGCAAGTCAACGCCATCGTTGAGCCACCCGATGCCCATCAGCAAGAACCCAAAGGCAACGTAGCCGCTGTTGCTCACCATCCAGGCGTCGAGTGTTCCGCCACTCACGGCCGCCAGGAAGCCAGGTAGCTGGGGGGCAATCAACACCGTGGCAAGCACTGCGATGGTCAGAACTTGGCGTGCCCAGTGCACCTGCTTGATGGCCAGCAAGCCAAAGCGCGCCATGCTGTTGGCAGGGGTTGGCGCTGAAAGGAGTTGGCGCCACACGCGGCGGTAAACCGTTTCCATAAGGCGCACCACCCCCGGTTTGAGAATGACTTGCCCACGCGCCTCTCCGGTTAGCGCCTTGAGGTTGATGAGCGCTTGCAAATTCGCGTAGTGCTCCCGGTGTACGGTGTTGCCGGTGCGAATCAAGCTGGAGAGCCCGAAGGCGGCAAGAGCCGCCACGGCACAGCCCGCTAGGGTGAGTGCAGCGGGCAGCCAAGAGGGGCTCGTGCCAGCCTCAGCCGTTTGCACAAGCGCCAAAGCCACAGGTGCCATGACCCCTAGCGAGACGGTCAGCACAGGCAGCCAAACGCGCACGCGGGCGCCCACCATGGTCATCAGCATGGCCTGCAGCCAAGCACCCAGACCCAGCGCAATCAAGGCCGGCCCCGCTGAGTGCGTGTGCGGGATGACATGGGCCAGGCTGAGCGCCAACCAAGAGCCCACCTGGACAGTGCGCAGTCTCTGCACATGGCCTGGCGCCAAGCGGGCCAAGGCGGGCTGGTTCTGCTTCTGCAGTTCACTGGCCAGCATGAAGCCCACCACCGCCAGCAGAACGTGAAGCACAAAAGTTGCGCTTTGCGCCAAGCTGGGCAAGTGCGCCGCAGACAGCCAAGAGAGGAGGATGGGCGTCAGCACAGTGAGGACCAGGCCGCCCGCGAGCAGGGGCAGGACGCTCGCCCGGAGCTGCAGCCAAGTGCATCGCAGCACCTGCCAAGTTGCAGCGTTCACGTCAGCACCTCAAACAGGTCTTCCAAAGAAACCGCTTCGGCGAACAAGCCGGCCGGCAACGCCTCAGGCCAGTTGCCGCGCAGCAGCAAACGGGCGGCATCCTTTTGGCCCAGGCGTTGCAATCCCTGCGCCGCAGCGAAAGCTTCCACGGCTTGCGCGGAGCCGGTGATTTGGCGGGTTTGCTCGCGCAGCTCGTCCAGCGGCGCTTGCAGGGCAATGCGGCCATCCTTCAGGAAGGCCACTTCCAGCGCCACCCGCTCCAAGTCACTCAAGATGTGCGTGCTGAACACCACCGTGGTGCCGCGCTCCACCACTTGCTCCACGAGTTCGCGCAGGAAGTCGCGCCGCGCCAATGGGTCCAGGCTGGCCACGGGCTCGTCCAGCACCAACAGGTCGGGCTCATGCGCCAAGGCGCGAATGATGGACAGGCGCTGCTGCTGGCCGCCGCTCATCTTGCCGATGAGCTGCTGGCGGGGTACTTCCCAGCGGCTGAGCAGTTGCTCCACCTTGGCCGCGTTCCAGCGCGGGTAGAAGCTGCGGAAGTAGTCGAGCAGTTGCTCGGCCGTCAGGTTCTCGAACAAGTCGGACTGCTGCGGCACATAGCCAATGCGGGCGCGGGTTGCGTCATCCAGCGCATGGGCCGGCAGGCCGTAGAGCAGGGCGTGGCCGGCTTGCGGGTCGCGCAGGCCCAGCAGGGTTTCGATCAGCGTGGTTTTGCCGGCGCCGTTGCGGCCGAGCAAGCCCACCACTTGGCCGCTTTGCAGCTGCCAGTCGAGGCCTTTGAGCACGGCTTTGGGCGGCTTGCCGTAGCTGAGTTCGATGCCCTGCAGTTGAATGGGTGAGTGGTTCATGGTGATGGAGAGGGTTCTAGGTTCAGCTCAGGCGCTCGCGCAGCAGCGCCAGCAACCGGGGTTTGGAGATGTCGAGTTCTTCGGCTTCGGCCACCAGCTTGTCCAAGGTGGGCTGCAGCCGCGCTTCGCGCTCCGCGGCATCCACAGGGGCTTGGTGGGCGGCGGCAATGACCATGGAAAGCCCGCGCCGGCGCTGCAGCAGGCCTTCGGCCTCCAGCAGGCTGTAGGCCTTGGAGATGGTCATGGGGTGCACGGCCAGCAGGCTGGAGAGCTCGCGCACCGAAGGCAGCTCTTGCCCGGCCACCCACTGGCCCGCCGCAACGCGCCGGCGCAACTGCTCCATGAGCTGGCGGTAGATGGGCTCGTTGGCGCCGGGGTTGATCTGGAATTGAATGATGGTGTCCACGTTGCAGACTGTACTAGTGCACTGGTACACATGGCAAGCCCTCGGTTCGCGGGGGGCTTTTGCCGCCGACGATGTGATGCGCGCCGGGGGCCGGCGAATCACTGGGTCGATGAGCCAAGAAACTGAATTCACCGAGCGCTTGCAGCAGCACGCCGGCATCCTCCACAAGGTGGCGCGGGCCTATGCCTGGCGGCCGGAGGAGCGGGCCGAGCTGCTGCAAGAGATGCGACTGCAGCTGTGGCGCGCCTACCCGCGCTACCAGCAGGGCACGCCTTTCAGCACCTGGATGTACCGGGTGGCGTTGAACGTGGCCATCAGCCAACTGCGTGCCGCCACGGCCCAGCAGCGCGACGTGCACGCCACCGAGGCACTGGAAGACGACGCGTCCGAGCCGGGATGCGACGGCGGCGAACAGGCCGAGCAACTGCGCACGCTGTGGGCCTTGATTCAGCGCTTGCCGGAGCTGGACCGGGCGCTCATCTTGATGGCGCTCGATGGCATCGACGCCGCTGACATGGCCGCCGCGCTGGGCTTGTCGGTGTCCAACGTGGGCACCCGGCTGCAGCGCATCAAAACCCGCCTCGCCGAGGCCTATCGCAAGGAAACCCAATGAACACGCCCCCCACCTTTGAGGCCTTGCAACAGGCTTGGAGCACGCAGCAAGTGCAGTTGAACGGCCTCAAGCTGCAGCTGGACGCCAACCGCAGCCTGCCGAACTTGCAACCCGGCCCACTGAGCCTGGCCTTCAGCTTGGGCTGCATGGCGCTGCTGCTGGCTTACTGCCTGCAGCAGTGGGGTGAGTGGCGCTACTTCTTGCTGGGGCTCTTGCTGCTGGTCTGGACGGCCTTGACGCTTGGCGCATCGCTGTATGAGAAGCAGCGCCTGCAGGCCCTGGACTTCACGCAGCCGGTGCTGAGCCTGCAGCAAAGCTTGGCCAGCGCCAAGCTGCGCCGCTTGGCGCAACTGCGCTGGGCTTTCATCACCGGCCATGTGCTCTGGTGTGTTCCCTTCTTCGTGGTGCTGATGAAGGGCTTGGTCGGCGCGCCCCTGCTGCACGGCGATGGGCTGGCGGTGATGGCCTGGGCGGCGTTCTGGACGGCCGTGCCCATCCCCTTCGAGCTGGCCCTGATGCGCTGGGCCGGCCGCCGCTGGCAGGGCCGAGCCGGTTGGACACGCATCACCGACGCACTGGCCGGCGACGACATCGCCGCCCTGCGTGCCCTGCTGGAACGGCTTCGGGATTGACGGCGCCAGCGCACTGTGTTGGTGCGCGTAGCATGCTGGCGTGAAACCGCCCGCCGCTTCGCTGTCGCGCCGCCTCGTTCTTCTGGGCTCGCTCGCGCCCTTCATGGCGAGCGGCGCCGAGCCGCGCGCCATTCGGCTGGCACGGCCCGCGTTCCATGTGGACCCCAAGAAGTGGTACCCGTTGCACTTGCTGGAGGCAGCCATTCGCGCGAGCGAGGAGCCCGGCACGGTGCGGGTGGTAGACCGCATGACCGACAGCCGCGCGCTGATCGAACTCAGCGTGCCCGAAGGCCAGGTGGATGTGGTGGTCGGCATGTCTTCTCAGGAGCGCGACGAGAAGCTGCTTCGCGTGCCAGTGCCGCTCTACAAGGGCCTGTTCGGCCTGCGCCTCTTGGTGGTTCGGCGTGGCGAGGCCGCCAGCTGGCGCGCTGTGCGCGACCTGCCCAGCCTGCGCGCCAAGCTGCTGCTGCAAGGCGCCGACTGGCCCGACACCAGCATCATGAGCGCCAACGGCTTGCAGCTCCGCACGGCGGCCAAGGTGCCGCAGCTGTACGAGATGCTGCTGCGCGGCGAGGGCGATGCCTTTCCGCGCGGTGCCACCGAGGCGGCTGGTGAAGTGGTGTGGCAGGAGCAGCGCGTGGAGATCGTGCCCGGGCTCGCGCTCCGCTATCACACCGACCTCTTCTTCTACGTGCGCCGCCACGACACGCCCCTGGCGCAGCAACTGCAGCGGGGCTTGCTGGCCCTGAACCGCAGCGGAGCGCTGGACCGCCTGCTGCTGGAGCACCACGGCGAAGACCTTCGCGTGGCCGACTTGCGGGGGCGGCAATTGATTGAACTGGCCACGCTCGACGGTACGGGCCACCGCTCCAAGGAAGAGCGGCGGCTGTGGACGCCGCCGCTGCCGCGCTAGGGAGGGTTATGCAGACCCTCCCTAGGACTTCGCTGAAGGCGCCCGGCGCGCCGGTTGTTGGTAGTCGGTGGGCACTTTCATGAGCGCCGCATCCGGCTCGCCGCGCTTGAGCTTCTCCAGGCGGTAGTTCACCTCGCCGCTGCGAGGGTCGGCGTCGCGGCTTTGCACCACCAGCATCAGCTCGGGGCTGCGCCACACCTCGCGGGTGATCAAGATGGGCTTCTCGTTGCCCAGCTTGCCGGCTTCGATGGTCCAGGTGGTGCGCTCGCCGTTCACCTTCACGCCTTCCAGGTCTTTGCTGGCCAGCGCCGTTCTCACCCCGGGGCCGCGCCTGTCAGCTTGGTTCAGGCTGAAGCTGAAGCCGGGGGCCGCGGCCAGCTGTGCCAAGGCAGGCATGGGCGGCATGGGCGGCGCCGGTGGCATGGGTGCCATGGGGGGCAGGGCCGGCAGGTCGTTCAGGCGAATGACGCGCACTTCGCGCTGCCGCTCTTCGGGGCGGCCCTCGGTGCGTGTTCGCGTTTCGGTTTCGATCACCACACCCGGCTCGGCACCGCTGGCGGCTTGGCGCGACACGTGCACGCGTGTTTCGCCGGGGGCGGAAGCGTCGCGCGCGCGCTTGGCCACCTCCTGCGCCCACTCGCGCCAGCGTTCGCTTTGTTCGCGCCAGCGGTCGGCGGCGTCTCGCTGCAACTCCGCCATGTCGCGGTGGCGCTGCGCCATGTCGCGCTGGCGTTCTGCCATGTCGCGCTGGCGCTCGGCTTGCGCGCTGGCCAGCTCCGCGCCACGGCTGCGTTGCGTGCCCTCCGCGGCCATGGCAATGCGGCGCGCCGTCTTGCGCTCAGGGTCCAGCACCCAGCCCTCGCCGGCCACGGGGTCGCGCAGGTACACGCGCTTGTTGCCGCCTTCGCGCTGCACCTCGTGACGGGTCCGGCCTTCGCCGTCGCGGCAAAGCTGGCTGGTGTGGCGGCGCACGATGCGGTTCCCATCCAGCAAGGGCTGCACGCTCTCGTGCACCGCCATGGCGCAATAGGGCGCGCCTTTCACCACCGCCTCGCCGCCGAGCTCACGGCCGGCGAACTCGAACACTTCATCCATGAAGGGCAGGGGCGGCAAAGGGGCCACAGGAGCCAAAGGCGCTGCCTGGGCCAGCATCCATTCCAGTGCCTTGGCCGGCTCTTGAGATTGGGCGCCGCTTGCGGCCAGCGCGAGGGCCGCAAGGGCCAGGGAATGGGCTCGGACTTTGGGCATGAAGATCTCCTCAACAACTACTGAATGAAACGCACCGCCAGCACTTGGCCGCTGGGGTGCAACATGAGTTCGGCCTGCAGCGGTTCATTGGCGCGGGCGGCATCAAAGGGCAGGCCCATCAGGGCCAGGCGTTCGCGGGGCAGCGTGGCGGGCACCAGCCACACGGCGGCTTGCTGCTCGCCGCCCATGGCGCGTTGCCAGTCGGCCGACGAGACCAAGGGCAGGAAGTTGGAGCTGGCTTGAAGCGTCGTGGGCTTGGCCTGCAAGGCGGGCGGGTCCAGCGTGAGCATGGCCAGGGCCAGCAGCAAGGCGGCGCCGCTGAGCCAGAGGCCGCTCCAAGCAGCCCCCCGCACCACGCGCTTCAAGCCCATGCCGGCGGGCACCAAAGCCAAGCGCTTTTGCGGGCTGGCCATCAAGGCTTGAACCCGGCCCAGCCGCGCCAGCACTTCAGCGTCTTGCGCTGAATCCGGCCTGCGCGCCAGCAACTCCGCGCGCCCTTGTTCGAGCAATTGAGACAACAAGGCGCTCATGGCGCAGCTCCTTCATTCAATAGGGCGGCCAACTGCCGCCGCGCACGGTGCAGGCGGGTGCGCAGCACGTCTTCGCTCACGCCGGCCACGGCAGCAGCCTCGGCGTAGCTGCGCTCTTGCAGGTCCACCAGCACCAAAGCTTCGCGTTGGCTCCAGGGCAGGCGGCGAAGCGCCGCCCACAGGGCTTCGGTGCTTTGGGCGCGCACCAGCAAGCTGTCGGTGGCGGGAGCCAGGGCTTGTGGCGTGTCGGCGAGGTCTTCGTCGTCGTCAGAGAGCGCAACGAACCGCCTCGCATCGCGCCAGCGCGCCAGCACTTGGTGGCGTGCAATGCCGGCCAAGTAAGCGCCCAGCGTGCCGCGTTCGGGCGCAAAGCCTTGCGGCTGCTGCAGCAATTGGGTGAAGGCCTCCTGCATGGCGTCCAGCGCAGCCGCTTCGTCGTGGCACAGCGCCAGCGCGTAGCGGTACACGGGGCCTGATTCGCGGCGGTAGAGCAGCGAGAGCGCGCCAGCGTCGCCTTTGAGCACGCGCGCCAGCAAAGCGGCGCCATCAGCCTGGGGGCTGCGGCTGTCGGCAACGAAGCCAAGACGGGTGAGCCAGCTCATCTCGCCAAGCATGGCAGCGGCCAGGGGAATGCGACGGGGGTCATGCCCCGTATGGGCGCCAAGCCGCTGCTTCGTTACTCCGGGCGAACCCGGGGTGCCAAAGGTCAGGCCGGTTTGCGGCTCAGGTCAATGTCCAGGTTCTGGAACAAATCCACCCAGAAGAGCTGCCGCCGGTAGCCGATGACCCACGGGTGGGCCATGTCGTTCACGATGCGGTGCACGTGCACCTTCATGGGCATGAAGGCGACTTGGATGCGCTTGGCTTCGTTGAAGAGGGCCTGGCGCTCAGGGCCATCGGGCAGCACCTGGGCTTTCTCGTACAGCCGGTCAAAGGGCGCGTACTTGAAGCGGCTGTAGTTCTGCTGGCCGCTTTGGGGGCCGTAGAGGCGCTGCAGCATGCCAATGCCATCCGGGAAGGCAGAGGTGCTGCCCAGCATCCACAACTGCAGCTTGCCAGCGCGTGCTTGCTTGAGTTGCTCTGGCCACTTGCCGCTGGTGAACTTGGGGTTCAGGCCGATGGCGCGCAGGTTCTTGTTCCAGAGCTCGTCAAACTGGCGGCTCAGGGCATCGGGTTGCGTGGCCACTTCAATGGTCAGTGGCTTGCCGTCGGGGTGCTCGCGAAAGCCGTCGCCGTCGCGGTCCAGGTAGCCATACAGGTCGAGCAGGGCCTTGGCCTTGGCGGGGTTGAACTCGCTGTTCTCGCTCTTGAACGCTGTGTCGTAGCCGGTGGTGTGCGGCAGCACCAAGCTTTGCGCCGGAATGGCTTGGCCCCGGCGCACACGCCGAATCTCGGCGTTGATGTCCATCCCGAGGCTGATGGCCCGGCGCAGCGCCACGCGGTGCGGCTCAAAGCCGCCGAGCTGCGGGTCCTCCATGTTGAAGAAGGTAAAAGCGCAGTCGCTGGCTGGCAGGCGGTAGAGCTGAATGCCTTGCTTGGCCAAGTTGGGGGCCACCTGACCACCCGGCAGGGCCACGTTCACGAACTCGGGCGGAATGCGCTCGATGAAGTCGTGCTCTTTGTTCAGGAAGCTCAGCCAGCGCGGCTGACTCTCTTCAATGGGGCTGATCTCCACGCGGTCGATCAAGGGCAGTCGCTTGCCCTTCATGTGCGCGGCAATCTTCAAGGCCTCGGGGTCGGTGGCGGTGGTCTCGTAATAGACCTCGCGGTAGCTGGGGTTGCGCTCCAGTGCAATGAAGCTGCTGCGCCGCCACTGCGCCAGCCGATAGGGGCCCGTGCCAACGGGGTGGGCGGGAATGTTGTCGCCGTAGTGCTCCACCACCTCGCGCGCCACGGCGCCGAACAAGTCGCTCTGCGCCAAGATCTCCACGAAGCGCGGGCGGGGTGCTTTGAGCTTGAACTGCAACGTGTGCGCGTCCAAGGCGCGCAGTCCCTCGACGGGTGCGTCGTAGTCAAAGGGCTGCTTGCTGTCGAGCGCCTTCTTGCGCAACTCGGCCAAACCGACGATGCCCTGCTCGTCGAGCGAGGGCCACATGGGGCTGGTGGTCTTGGGGTCGGCGAAGCGCTTGAGGCTGTAGATGTAGTCGTGCACCGTGAGCAGGCGCTGCTTGCCTTTGAAGGCCTCGTCATCCGCAAACACGACACCCTGGCGGATGCGAATGGTGTGAACGGTGAAGTCTTCGTTGG
>JBKCVH010000177.1:0-13786 GCA_046317675.1 Burkholderiales bacterium | reverse complement strand
ACCGGAAACGAACTGCTCGACCAGTTCCTTGGGAATGGGCGGCAATTGCCGCTGGGCCGCTCGGGCCGTGTTGCTCTTGCGTTGCATTGAAACTCCTTTGAAGTCACTCTATGCCTCGCACACAAAAATCCTGACAGGCTCGCGCCTAGCCAATTGAAATGCGCCCTAGGCGCAGTGCATTTGTCGGCAAGCAAGACGAAGTAAGACCTTAAGAGGCAATGCGAAGGGCCGAAAACAAGGCATCCCTAGCGAACGGCCCCTTATGTACGCCCAAGCCTCTCCCTTTGCACCGCGACACCACCGCCCCAGCAACGTTTACAGCCGTATTGGGCTGGAGACCGAGGTGAACGATGCCAGCCCGCACCGTCTCATCTCGATGCTCTTCGACGGCCTTTTCAGCAATCTCGCCCAAGCCGAGGGTGCGATTGCTCAAGGTCAGCGCGAATTCAAGGCCTTGGCTTTGATGCGCGCCGTGCGCATCTTGGATGAAGGTTTGAAGTCGGTGCTGAACCTGCAAGAGGGCGGACCGTTGGCCGAGCAACTCCATGGCCTCTACGCTTACGCCGGCTTGCGCCTGACGCATGCCAATCTCCGCGACGATGTGGAAGCGATTCGCGAAGTGCGCAAACTACTGGAGCCAGTTCGTGATGCGTGGGGGCAGATTGCCCCGACCATGGAACAGCCTGCCGCCGCTTGAACCCACTCTTTGCCCAGCCATGAACGCTCAACTCATCAGCTACTACGAGGCCATCGAGAAAGCCAGCGTTGACATGCTCTCGGCTGCGCGAACCGGGAACTGGGACGAAGTCTGCAAACTCGAGGGCGCGTGCGCTTTGCTCATTGCGCAACTGAAACACGCGGCCGCTACGCAGCAACTCAGCGGTGACGAAGCCCCCTTGAAGGCCCAGCTCATGCAGCGCATCTTGCTGAACGATGCCGAGATTCGCCAACTGGCCGAGCCTTGGATGGATGAAATCGGTCAGCAGCTTGGCACCAGCAAGCCAACACTACACTGAGCCCGCCGGGGCCTGACGGCCTCCGCCGCGCCCCTCACTCGCGCCCCGGCTGACCCATGCGCGCAGCCGACGACGACCTCGAAATCGACCACCCCAGCGACATTGCCGCCTTGCTTGACGAGGCGGTGCAGTCAGCCGTCCATTTGCACCTGACCGGCCCAAATCAAGAGGAAATGGCGTTGGCGCCTCTGCGCTGGGATCAGCAGCTCGGCATCCTCCTTCGCCTTCCTGGTCTGCGTGCTGACGTGCCCCAATGGCTGTTAACGGGACCCGTGCATGCCCACGCAGTGCTGGATAAAGTGAGGATCGACTTTTCCCTCGGGCCTGCACGGCAGCTACTCGAAGCCGATGGCCTGCCCGTATTGAAGATCGAAGCACCCCAACGCATGCGACGCCACCAGCGCCGCCAAGCATTTCGTGTGACACCATCGTCCAAGCACCATCCTCGTGCCTTGGTCCCGCTCGCGGGGGACAGTCGCCCTAGGCGGCTCGCCACACAGGACTTGAGCGCAGGCGGTGTCGCCATCATCTGGACGGAGGGCGAAGACACCTTGCCTGCTCAGGGTCACCGCTTTAATGGCGTTGAGTTGGAGCTGGAGCGCGAGCTGCGACTCTTGATCAGCCTGCAGGTGGAGCACGTGCGCCAAAACGAACAGGATCAATGGGTTTTGGGCTGCGCATTCATCGGGCTTACGGCACAGGCCGAGCGCGTCCTTTTGCTGCATTTGAATCAAATGCAACGCAGGCAGCGCCTTCTCGCGCGCTGAGGCGCGAAACTCTTGCCTATGCCCGACACCGCACCTCTGGAAAACCACCTCGAAGCCTTGCGCAGCCAAGCGCCGCAATTGGCTGCGGGCTGGGTCGACGCCTGTTTTCACCGGCTGCGGGACCCCGGAAAAGGCGTTGTGAATGAGGATGAATCGCGACGCTTGGTGCCTCTCAGTCTGTTTTTGCAACCTCGCCGCGAGGCGTTAAGCCAAGCACTCAGCGGACAACTGCAGGCCGCTGTCGATGTCGCCCAAGGCCGCGCCGAGCGCTCGGTCGCGTCACGGCCTTCTCTCAGCACCTTGGACGAGTTCGCTGCCCTGACCCTGGTGGATGAGGCCCAGGCCGAGCGCGACATCGACATTTCGCGCATCGTTCAGTGGGTGGAACTCAAAGCCGAATGGGAGCTGCGTGAATTGCGCAGGTTGTTGGCCGGCGCCAGTAGCACCCTGCAACTGGCCCGCAGGCCCAGCCTGCATCCTGGCGATCAGGCGGTTATCGCCTGGGCCTTTGCCGAAACCGCCCAAGCGCTGGACATGCCAACCCCGCTGCGCGGCGTTTGGATGCGCATTGCAGGCGCTGCCCTTGCGGAGGTCCTGAAGCCGCAGTACACGCAATGGGCGGAACAACTGAAAGAGGCTGGCGCTCGCAGCCTGAGTTATGCGATGCAGCGCGGCCCCGTTTCCAGCCCCCCCGCTCCGAGCGTCGAGATGTCCCAGGTTGCCAGTGCTCTACCGGGGCGAGATGCACTGAGCCATCTCTTTGACCGAAGTCCCGCACCGAACAGGCCCAGCGCTGCCGTCAGTGCCCGCCCGGAAACTTCGGAAAAGGTCTTGCTGGCACGCTTGTTCCAGCAAATTCTGATTGATACCCGTTTGGCCGAGCCCGTGCGCCTCGCCATCGGCCGGCTCGAAGGTGCGGTGGGGCGCATCGCGGCTCAAGATCCGAGCATGCTAAGCAATGAGTCGCACCCGACCTGGACGCTCATCAACCAGCTGGCAGCCCATGCCGCTGAGCGGCCCCAAGGCGACGACGCGCGCACCACAGACTTTCTGGACTTTGTAGAGCCCTTGGTGGAACGATTGGCGGCTGCAGAAACGCCAGCGCCCTCCGCCTACACCGAGGCGTTGGCGGAGGTGCAAAGCTTCATTGCGCGCGACGAAGCTCAGCAGATTGAGCAGTCGGCTCCGGCGCTCGAAGCCTTCAACCAAGCCGAGCGTGAGCGCGATTTGCAGCCCCTGCTGGCCGAGCACGTGAAGCAGCAATTGGCCAAGTCTTCGAGCGTGAGCCCCAACCTGCGCCATTTCCTGGAAGGTCCATGGAGTGAAGTACTGGCTCGCACCATGGCCCGCGAGGGGGACGACTCTCCGGCCAGCCATCGCCGTGTGGCCCTGGTCAACGAACTGATTGACAGCGTGCAACCGCGGAAGTCCAGCCAAGAGCGGCAACTGCTGCGACAACGCTTGCCAGCACTGATCTCCCAAGTGCAAGACGGCATGACCCTGATTGATTTGCCCTTGCCGCACCGGGAGCGTGTGTTGGCCGAACTGATGCAAGAGCACCGCCGCTTGCTGCTGCCGGCCGACGCCCGCCCTGCCCCGGCTCCCGCAGCGCCAGCGGCACCTGAAACGCCAGGGAGCGATGCAATCGCTGAACCCGTCGTCCCATCGCCCCCGAGCCCACCGCAGATCTTTTGGGACGACGACCCCCTGGAAGAGGAGCCCAGCGACCAGTGGCGCGCCTCCGGGCTCAGCGACACCAACCTGGGCAGCCTCCCTACCGTGCCCATGGGCCTGGGCGAGTTGTCGGTCGCCGAGGCGGCCAGCCTGTGGCTGCGGCAACTGCCCTTGGGTGTCCGCTGCAAAGTGTTCCTGCAAGGGCAATGGGCGACAGCTCGTCTGATCTGGCGCAGTGATACCGGCCAGTTCTACATGTTCTCGTCCCCCTTAGCGGGCGGCAAGCACTCGATGACGCGGCGGGCCATTGAGCGCCTGCGGGTCGAAGGCTTGATCACCGATATGGCGGAGCCCAGCCTGTTGCAGCGCGCCGCGCG
This sequence comes from Burkholderiales bacterium, assembly GCA_046317675.1. Taxonomy (GTDB): domain Bacteria; phylum Pseudomonadota; class Gammaproteobacteria; order Burkholderiales; family Burkholderiaceae_C; genus Inhella. Next base: position 9,952 of record JBKCVH010000177.1, on the reverse strand, counting down.
CGACGTGCTCGACAGCGAGTTCTGACCGCTCGGGGTCAGATTTGCATGTTCATGATCTCGGAGTAGGCCGAGACCAAGCGGTTGCGCACTTGCAGCACGGTTTGAAAGCCAATCTGTGACTTCTGCATGGCCACCATGGTCTCTTCAAGGCTGACCGTCGGGTTGTCGAGCTGGACCTCGCGCTGCAGGCGGCGCGCCTCGTTTTGCTGCCCGCTCACTGCTTTGAGCGCCTCGGCCATGGCATCTTGGAAATTGCCGCCCTGCACCTTGCCCGCCTGCGCGGCCGGCAGTGAAAGGCCGGCGCGCTGAACGGCGGCGGCAAAGTCGAAGGGCTTGAGCTGAACGGGATCCATGGTGGCGCCAGCTTACGCAGACCCACACCAAGCAGAGGCAAGAACAGGGCGCCCTTTATCGGCCTTCTTGCGCCTTACTTGAGGCCAGGGGGCTCAAACAATCAGCCCCTATGAATACGGCCGTTGCCAGCACCGCCCCTCTCGCCGATGTCGTCGCCACGCCCGCCACTTTCGGGCAGCGGCTGCAGGCTTTGCCGCGAGGCAATCAGATCGGCTTGGGCTTGGGCCTGGTGCTGCTGGTGGCCCTCCTTGTGTATTTGTCCAGCGGCGCCCGCAGTGCCGACTACCGCCCGGTGTTCACGGGTTTGTCTGACAAAGACGGCGGCGCCATTGCCGCGCAGTTGGCCCAGCAGCAAGTGCCCTACCGCATTGAACCGGGTGGCACCATTCTTGTGCCATCGGCGCAGGTGTACGACGTTCGCATGAAGCTGGCCGCTGCCGGCTTGCCAAAAGGCGGTTTGGTGGGTTTTGAGCTGCTTGACAAACCCAGCCTTGGGCAAACCCAGTTCAACGAACGGCTGAACTTCCAGCGGGCCCTGGAAGGAGAACTCACCCGCACCATCACGGCGCTGGCCGATGTCTCGGATGCCCGCGTGCACTTGGCCATGCCGCAGCAAACCGGGTTCTTTCGGGAGCAGCAAAAGCCCAGCGCGAGCGTGATGCTGCATCTGCGCGGCGGGCGCATGCTGGACCGGGCTCAAATTGCCGGCATCGTTCACTTGGTGTCCAGCAGCGTGCCCGAGTTGCAACCCAAGGCGGTCAGCGTGCTCGATCAAACCGGCAAGCTGCTCTCTGGGAACGATGAGCAAGGCGCTGGCCTCGGCTTGGATGCCCACCAGCAGCAGTACAAGAACCAACTCGAAAGCAACTTGGCACGGCGCATTGAGGCCCTGCTTGAACCCATCGTGGGCCCCGGCAACCTGCGCAGCACGGTCACCGCCGACCTCGACTTTTCGCAGTCCGAGCAGACCAGCGAGGCCTATGCGCCCAATCAAGGCGCGAGCGCAACTCAGGCCGTTCGCAGCCAGCAGACGAATGAAAGCATCAACGGCAACAGCGCTTTGCCCAGCGGGGTTCCAGGCGCCGTCACCAACCAGCCGCCGGTGCCCGCACAGGCCCCCATCAATGGCGCCAGCGCACCGCTTCAAGGTACCCAGCAAGGTGCGGGCAACAGCAGCCGGCGCGACTCTGTAATCAACTTCGAGTTGGACAAAACCGTTCGGGTTACCCGCGCCGCCACAGGCGAGATCCGCCGCCTCAATGCCGCCGTGGTGCTCAACCACCGCACCAAGACCGACGCCAAGGGCAAGACCACCACCGAGCCCCTTCCGCAAGAGGAAGTGGACCGCGTGACGCAGCTGGTGCGCCAAGCCATCGGCTTCAACGAGCAGCGTGGCGACTCTCTCCAGGTCGTGTCCAGCGCCTTCGTCAAGCCCGAGGTCGTGGAGAGCAACCTGCCGCTGTGGCAACAAACCTGGGCTCGCGACCTTTTCGCCATGGGCGCCGTGCCTTTGGCCCTGGTTCTCGTGGCGCTGATCATTGTGTTTGGCATGGTGCGCCCGGCCATCAAGGCAGCGTTCCCACCGGCGGTCATCGTTGATGAAAAGGTCCCGCAAGGCGCCACTCTGAGCGAAGTGGTGGGCGACACGCCAGCGCTTCCCGCACCCCAAGCCCTGGGCTTACCTGCCTTGGAAGCTCCCATTGATGCGACGAAACTCGAGCGTGCGCGCATGTTCGCGCAGGGCAATCCGCTCGCGGTGGCCAATGTGGTGCGCGCGTGGATGCAGGGTGAAGAACCTTCACTGGGGTAAGCATGGACGACAAAGGCGTAGAGGACGCAGCCATCCTCCTGATGAGCATCGGCGAGCAAGAGGCCTCGGAGGTCTTCAAGCACCTGTCGCCCAAAGAGGTTCAGAGGCTGGGCGAGACCATTGCCAAGCTGAAGGTCATTCAGCGCACGCGGGTGGAAGAGGTGTTGGACCGCTTTGAGAAAGTGGCCGGCTCTCAAAGCATGCTGGTGAGCGACACCGACGAATACGTGCGCCAAGTGCTGCGCAAGGCCCTGGGCGAAGACAAGGCAAATCTGCTGCTGGACCGCATCCTGCAAGGCTCTGATGTGTCGTCCATCGAGAGCTTGAAGTGGATGGACCCGGCCTCCGTGGCGGAGTTGCTGCGCAATGAACACCCCCAGATCGTGGCCGCCATCTTGGCCCACCTGGATTTTGACCAAGTGGCCGATGTGCTCAAACTCTGGGGCGAGCGCAGCCGCAATGAGGTGCTGATTCGCATCGCCACGCTCGATGGCGTCCAGCCGACCGCGCTCAAAGACTTGAACGAAGTCATGAGTCAAATCCTAGCCGGCGGCGACCGCATGAAGAAATCTTCGCTGGGCGGCGTGAAGTCGGCGGCCGAGATCATCAACATGATGGGCAGCTCGGTGGAGGCTTCGGCGCTGGACTACATCCGCGAGTTGGATGGAGAGCTGGCCCAGAAGATCATGGACAACATGTTCACCTTCGACGATCTCGAAAAGGTCGACGACAAGGGCATTCAGTCGCTGCTCAAGGAAGTTCAGAGCGAGTCCTTGGTGCTGGCGCTCAAGGGAGCCAGTCCAGATCTGCGCGAGAAGATCTTCCGCAACATGTCCACCCGGGCGGCCGAAACCCTGCGCGAAGACCTCGAATCGCGCGGGCCGGTGCGCCTGTCCGAGGTGGAAGCCGAGCAAAAGGAAATGCTCAAAATCGTCCGTCGCTTGGTCGACGAAGGCCAGATCGTGCTCGCCACGGGTGGCGACGATCAGTTCTTGTAAGGTGGAGCGCCTTCGTTCATGCTTGCGCCAACCCCCTTTATGAGCAAAGCCTCCAAAGACCGGCTCAACGTGCCCTCCCCCGCCGGGACGGCCAAGCCGAGCTACGGGCGCTTCATCCCGAAGGAAGAGATCGAGCAAGCCACAGCCTGGAAGCCGGACAGCTTTGTCGGCCATCCACAGAGCCGGCCGCCCATCAGCGCCCCGGCGCCGGTCGAGGCCAAGGCTCCACCGCCCCCACCGCCGCCGCACCCGCGCGAATTGTTGGCGGCCGCGCGCCAAGCCGGCTACCAAGATGGACTGCGCGATGGCCAAGCCTCGGCCGACGCCTTCAAGCAAAGCCATGCGCGGCAAGTGGCAGTCCAGCTGGGGGCACTGGTGCAGTCGTTTGATGCGGCCTTGGGCGATCTGGAAACTCAAATGGCGCAGGCCCTCACGCGCAGCGTGGTGGCCCTGGCGCAGCAGGTCATTCGGGAAGAGCTGCGGCAGAACCCTGAGCACATTGCGCGAATCGCCGCTGAAGCGGTGGAGAGCTTGATGATGAGCGCGCGCCATGTGCGCGTGCGCTTGAACCCCGCCGACTTGCCTTTGGTGCAAAGCGGCGCCGGCGAGGCCCTCGAAGCCCGAGGGGCCAGCCTCATGGCCGACCCCTTGGTGGCACGTGGCGGCTGCATGGTGGAGTCGGACATCGCCAGCGTGGACGCCCGCATTGCCCAGCGCTGGCAAGCGGCGGCCGGCCAGTTGGGTCAGCGCAGTGAGTGGAAGCCAGAGCCCCCGCCCTCCGACGAGGAGCCCTGAGTGAGCGGCACCGCCCGCACCGAGCGCTGGCAGCAGTTCTTGGCTGACCTGCAGCAGCACGCGGCCGAGCCCCTGCCCTTTGAGCCGGCCGGCAAGCTCACCCGCGTGGCCGGCTTGGTCCTGGAAGCCAGCGGCTTGAACGTGCCGGTGGGCTCCCTCTGCGAAATTCACAGCCCCGACGCCCGTGCTGGCGAGCGCCCTGCGCGCGCTGAAGTGGTGGGCTTCGGGGGCGACCGCGCCTTCCTCATGCCCACCGATGAAGTGCATGGCCTCGTGAACGGCGCCACCGTGAAGGCCCGAACGCTGCCGGCCCGCGCACCGCAATTGGGCGCAGCCAGCCACCCCTGGCGCCGCGACGCCGACCGCGGCCTGCACCTGCCCATGGGGCCCGGCTTGCTGGGTCGGGTGGTGGACGCCTTCGGCCACCCACTCGACAAGAGCGGGCCTTTGCAGGATGTCACCCGTGAGCCCATGGCGCGCCGGCCCATCAATGCCATGGACCGTGATCCGGTCCGAACCCCGCTCGACACCGGGGTGCGCGCCATCAACGCGCTGCTCACCGTGGGCCGGGGTCAGCGCTTGGGCCTATTTGCCGGCACGGGGGTCGGCAAGTCGGTGTTGCTGGGCATGATGGCCCGCTACACGGCCGCCGATGTCATTGTGGTGGGCCTCATTGGCGAGCGCGGACGCGAGGTCAAGGAGTTCATTGAGGACATCCTGGAAGAAGAAGGCTTGGCGCGCAGCGTGGTGGTGGCCGCCCCGGCTGACGCACCGCCCTTGGTGCGCTTGCAAGGTGCTGCTTACGCCACCGCGATTGCAGAGCATTTCCGCGACCGCGGCCAGCACGTGCTGCTGCTGATGGACAGCTTGACCCGTTACGCCCAGGCGCAGCGCGAGATTGCCTTGGCCATCGGCGAGCCGCCGGCCACCAAAGGCTATCCGCCCTCCTGTTTTGCCAAGCTGCCCATGCTGGTCGAGCGCAGTGGCAACGCGCAAGCGGGTGGCGGCTCCATCACCGCCTTCTACACCGTGCTCTCGGAGGGCGACGACCAGCAAGACCCCATCGCCGACGCCGCACGCGGCATCTTGGATGGTCACTTTGTACTCAGCCGGGAACTGGCAGAGGCTGGCCACTACCCGGCGCTTGATGTGGAGCGCTCGATCAGCCGCGTGATGAACGCCGTCGCGCCGCCGGTGCACATCGAGGCCGCGAGGCGCTTGCGGCAGTTGCTGGCCAAGGTCAACAAGGCCCGCGACCTCATCCAACTCGGCGCCTACAGCCCCGGCAGCGACCCCGAGCTCGACTTGGCCATCCGCCTGCAGCCCGACATGATGCGATTGCTGCAGCAAGACATGCACACGCCGGCAAACCTGTCGCAGTCCGTGAGCCAGTTGCAAGCGGTATTGCAAGGCACCCTCCATGGCTGATGTCAGCACCCTGCAATTGCTTCTTGAGCAGGCCGAGCGCGCCCGCGATGAAGCCCTGGTGGCCCTGCAACAAGCCCAGCAGCGCGCGGCACATGCCCATGCGCAGCACAAAGACTTGGGCGAGTACCAACAACAGTACGACCAGCGCTGGTTCGGGCAGTTCCGTGAAGGCGCCGCAGTGCAGATCCTGCAAGCCCACCAACAGTTTGGTCTGCGCCTCACGGATGCCATCGGGCAGCAGGCCGGTATGGCCGCCCTGCTCGATGCCCGCGTGGAGGGCGCACGGCTGCAACTGCAAGAACGCGAGATCAAGGTCGCCACGGCGCGAAAACTCATTGAACGCCGGCAGGCGGAAGCCTTGGTGCAACAAATGCGTGCCGAGCAAAAAACCAGTGACGAGTTCGCCGCCCAGCGCGCGCGCCTGAACCTTCGCTGAAGCACCCTACCCCATCGGAGTGACCGCATGAACCCAGCCAAGCCCACGCACAGCACCTCCGGCCTAGAGGCCTTGACGGCGCAGCGCTTGCTGGATAGCCGGCAGGTCGGCCTGAGCAGCTCGGAGGAGCGCGGCTTCGCCTCGCTCTTGAAGACCGCGCAGCAGCAAAGTCTCCCAGCGCCTGCGCCGCAGCCCTTGCCACGAGCGGCAGCGGCGCAAGCCGAAGCCCGGCCCCGGCCGCAAACCGAACCGCGGCAGAGCAGCAAGATCGAAGGCATCGTGGACGAAAGGCGCGCCGAACCCGCGCGCCTACCGCCGCAAGAACCGGCACGCACAGCGCAACACCCACCAAGCCCCCCTGCAGCACCAACCCAAGGCGGCACCCAGGCGAGTTCCGCAAGGGAATCGGGCGGCGAGGAACCTGCGGCCGAGCCCCCACCCGAGTCACCCCAGGCGCCAAAGGTCAAACTGCGCAGCGTTACCCAAGCAACCGTGACCGCCGCCCCCCCCGCGCCAGCCGGCCAAGCGCCGGAAGCGCTCGCTGACTGGCCATTGGGTCGCACCACCGAGGCTCCGCTGGCCGAGGAGGCTCTCAATCTGGGAGAACCAGCACGAGCTCAGGGGTCAGAGGTCGATAAGGCCCTCCTCCCAGCCCTCGCCCCGGCCAATCAGCTCCATCGAGCAAGCACCACAGCGGAAGCAGACGGCGCGCCACCGCCCGATGAGCGGGGCAGTGCATCAACTTTGCAGGTGCCTGCTAGCCCTTTGCCCGCAGAAGTCACCCGCCGCACCGCCGCCAGTTGGAAGGTCGAGCCCAGCCCAAGCGTCAGCCCGGAGGTGGCGTCCGAGCCGCCGGGCGATGCCGCAACGGCCGCAGACACCAAGAAAGTGCCTGCAGTGAAAGAGGGGGTCTCCAGCGGCGCGCCCCAGCCTATGGTGGCATCCAATCCGGCACCCACTGGCGCGGCTGCAGCCGTGACGGTGAATGCCCCAGTCAAGGAGCAGCGCGCCGCCGCCGAGGCTCCCGCCGAATCACCCACGGTCAAAAGCAGCTTCAGCCTTGCAGGCTGGGCCAGCTCGCCAGCGCCGGGAGCAACGGCTTCGCCCACCAACAGCAGCACCCAAGCCACCGTGGCTGCGCCCGTGAACAGCCCGGGCTTCGCCGACGAACTTGGGGCCCAGGTGGCCATTTGGAGCCGGCATGGCGTGCAAGAAGCCGAGTTGCGCATGAACCCGGCTGAGATGGGGCCGGTCCAGGTTCGCATCCAGTTGGACGGCCAAGTGGCTCAAGTCCGGTTTGTGGCCGAGCAGGCACAAACCCGTGAAGCGCTGCAAGCCGCTCTACCGCAACTGGCGCAAGCCCTTGCGGCCGAGGGCCTGCAGTGGGGCGGCGGCGACGTGCAGCCGCAGCTGCAGCACAACACGCAGCAACCGATGCAGCACAGCGCACAGCAGAACATGCAGCAGCAAGGTCAACAACAGGCCCAACAGCAAGGCCAACAGCAAGCGGAAGGCCAACGCGGCGGCGATGGCCGCAGGCAGTGGCAAAGCGCGACCGAACTGGGCAATGAAGCGCGCGGCGCCCCCAAACAACCCGGTCAACGTGTGGGTTTGTTGGACCTTTACGCCTGAAATGCCTTCCTCATTCGGCGATGCTTGCACCTTCAACCGCCGAATAATCATTTGAACCCGAAGGAGCTCCCATGGCCACCGCAGCGCCCGAAGCCGCAGCCGCAGCCGCCCCCGCTGGAGGCGGAAAGAAGAAGCTGATCATGATCATCGTGATCGCGCTCGTGGTCGTGCTCGTCGGCGCCGGTGCGGCGGTGATGCTGCTCAAAAAGAAGGCACCTGTCGAGGGCGAGGAAGGCGAAGACGCCGACACGCACAGCAGCGCCAAAGTGGAAGTGAAGGCGCCCAAGCCAGGCACACCGCCTGTGTACTTGCCCATAGACCCCTTCACCGTCAACTTGGCCGACAAGGACGTGGACCGCTATGCCCAGGTCGGTGTAACCCTGGAGGTGGTGGACCAGAAAACCGCCGACACGCTCAAGGCTTACATGCCTGCCATCCGCTCGGGCGTATTGATGGTGCTCTCCTACAAAACAGCCAACGCCCTCTTGAGCAAGGAAGGCAAAGAGCTGCTGCAAAAGCAGATACAGGCCGAGGCAGTGCGACCGCTGGGCATTGAGATGGATCTGGAAGAGGCGGCCGCGCCAGAGGAAACCGACGAAGAAAAGCCCAAGAAGAAAAAGAAGAAGAAAAAGCCACAACTCCTTCCCGTGACCAACGTCCTCTTTTCACAGCTCATCGTCCAGTGATCACCTCCACCCCAAGCGCTTTGCGCCAGTTTGCAAGCCGCACCTGCGGCTTGGCGCAAGCACGCCTTTTGCCAGGTGGCAGTGAGAAAGATCCGAAATGAATCAGCAGATCCTTTCGCAAGACGAAGTCGATGCACTGCTGCAGGGCATCACGGGTGAAAGCCAGAAGCTGGAGCAGGAAGAAGTCCAGGAAGGCGGCATTCGTGAGTACAACCTCGCGAGCCAAGAGCGGATCGTGCGTGGGCGCATGCCCACGATGGAAATCATCAACGAGCGCTTTGCCCGCAACATCCGCGTTGGCTTGTTCAACTTCATTCGCAAGAGCCCTGAGGTCGCGATTGGCGGCATCAAGGTGCAGAAGTACAGCCACTTCCTGCGCGAAATCGTGGTGCCGACCAACTTCAACATCATGGCGGTCAAGCCCTTGCGTGGCAGCGGCTTGATTGTTTGCGACCCCACTTTGGTGTTTGCCGTCATTGACGCGCTCTTTGGTGGCCTCGGAAAGTTTCACGCCCGCATTGAGGGCCGCGATTTTTCGCCCACCGAGCAGCGGGTGATCTTCCGGCTCGTCGAGGTCATCTGCACTGAGTACCAAAAAGCTTGGAAGGGCATTTACCCGCTTGAGCTGGAGTACGTGCGCAGCGAGATGCAGCCGCAGTTCGCCACCGTGGCCACGCCCAGTGAGATCGTGGTGAGCTCCAGCTTCACGCTAGAAGTTGGCGAGACCACCGGCACCATCTACTTCTGCATCCCCTATTCCACGCTGGAGCCGATTCGCGATGTGCTCTACAGCACCACGCAGGGCGACAGCAGCGAGCCTGACCGGCGCTGGATCAACCTCCTGAAAACGCAAATTCAGGCCGCTGAGGTGGAACTGGTGGCCGAGTTGGCCACGGCGCCCGCCACCATCGAGCAGCTGCTCTCCTTCCAAGTGGGCGACTTCATCGAACTGGACCTGGATCCGATGATCAAGGCCAAAGTGGACGGGGTACCCGTGTTCGATTGCACTTACGGTAGCAGCAACAACAAGTACGCGATCAAGATCAACGAAATGCTGACCGGGGCCGATCAGTCCTGGTTGGGAGCACGACATGGCACCTGACGAACCAACCGGCGCAGACGACCAAGACGCCCTGGCCGCCGAATGGGCAGCCGCTCTTGCTGAGAGCGGCAGCGCTGCCCAGCCCTCGGACGACATGTTCGACTCGCCCGGCGCTGGCACCACCACGATTCAAGAGCAGGTGGCCCCCGCCGCGTTCAATGCCTTCGCGCCCACGTCGTTGCCCACCACCACCAACGACATCAACATGATCCTGGACATCCCGGTGCAGCTCACCGTGGAACTGGGTCGAACGCGGATTCCGATCAAGAACATTCTGCAGTTGGCTCAAGGGTCGGTGGTGGAGCTGGATGCGTTGGCTGGTGAGCCGATGGCTGTGCTGGTGAACGGGTACTTGATTGCTCAGGGTGAGGTGGTGGTGGTGAATGACAAGTTCGGCATTCGATTGACGGACATCGTTACGCCGAGTGAGCGGATGCGGCGGCTGTCCAAGGGGCAGTGACCCTTGACGATCTGTGGCGCGTTTTTGCTTGGGTTGTCGTATTGAGTTGCAGCCCGCAAGGGCTGTGCGCCCCTGCACCCGCACCTCCTTTTGGCTTGAACCAAAAGGAGGCAAAAGTTCAAGCCCCGAATGCGCTCGCCCCCAGCCTGTGGCTGGGGGTTCCCGTCTCTGGCGCCAAGGCAAGGGCCGGCCAGAAACTCCCTGCTCTCACTGCGTTCGCTCCGGTCAAACAGTCTGGCCGAGCTTGAGGG
>JBKCVH010000176.1:0-49413 GCA_046317675.1 Burkholderiales bacterium | reverse complement strand
GTCCAAACTCACTGCGAACGATGGGGCTGATCTCGCCAACCTTGAGCGCGAAGGCCGCATCTTCAAAGACCTTGGTCATGGCGCCACGAGCGAAGAAGTCGAGGTCACCACCGTTGACCGCAGAGACCTCATCCTGAGAGTTCTTGCGAGCCAGTTCTGCGAACTGATCGGGATCTTTGCGGAGTTCTGCCAACAACTTGTTGGCCTTCTCTTGTGCCGCTTTGACGCTGTCTTCCGGAGCCTTCGCGTCAAGCGTCAAAAGGATGTGACGCGCTCGACGCTCTTCGGCCGTGCTGTAGCGCGACGCGTTCTGGTCGTAAAAGGCTCGCAGTTCCGCTTCGGAAACCTTCACAGTCGCCTTAAGCGCCTCTACATCCAAAACCGCGTACTCAATCTGCGCACTCTCAGGGCGCAACCATTTCTTCTGGGTGTCGGCTTCCTTGTAGAACGCCTCCACGTCGGCATCGGTAACTTGCACCTGTGCCATTTGCTCTTGCGGCGTGAAATGCTGAACGCGAACTTCACGTTGCTGCAAGAGCGCGTCAAAGGCCAACCCTGCCGCCAGTGTCTGCCCCATCTCCTGCCCGGTGCCGGAACCTTGGATGGGCGATACGACTTGCCGGTTACGCAAGTCTTGCCGGTAGCGCTCAATGAAACCCGTTTCGGACAAGCCTTGGGCAGCTGCCACGGCCTTGTTCAGGCCGCCATTCGGCAAGCGCGCCCATTCCATTTGGGGGTCGCGAACAAAGCGCTCACGCAAGCGCTCATTGGCAACATTTAGGTGCTGCGTTTGGGCAGCGCGGTCAAGCACGCGCTGCTGCACAAGACCCTCAAGGCTTTGAAAGCGGAACTCCTCACTGTCCAGCAGTTTGGCGTCGACATTTGGGTTCTGCGCCCGCAGCCTTTCCGACGCTTGCCGCTGGGCGGCATCCCACTCGGCTTGCGTGATCTTCTTGCCGTCGACCGAAGCGACACGCTTGGATGCGGCATCGCCCAAAAAGCTGCTGTAACCCTGGGGCACCAAAAAGGCCACAAAGGTTAAGCCGAGGAACAAAACCATCAGCCACTTCATGTGGTTGCGAAGGAACTCAAACATCGCTGGAAACCTTGGGATCTGGATGCGAACCGGAGTTCGCCTGACGTGAACAAGGCGAGCCCTTGGGCTCGCCTTGACGGGACTGCTGGGGGTGGTGGGTGCTGACGGTCTCGAACCGCCGACCTACTCCGTGTAAAGGAGCCGCTCTACCAACTGAGCTAAGCACCCACGCCAGAACAAAAATTATTTGATGAAGTCTTTGAGACCTTTGCCGGCCTTGAATTTGGCGACTTTGGCGGCCTTGATCTTCATGGCGTCGCCCGTCTTGGGGTTGCGTCCGGTCCGGGCTTCGCGCTTGGTCACGCTGAAGCTTCCGAAACCTAGCAGCGACACCGTTCCGCCGGTCTTCAGTGTGGACTTGATGCCACCGATCATTGCCTCAAGCGCCCGCTGCGCATCTGCCTTGCTCAGTTCGGTTTCAGCGGCGATGTGCTCGATCAACTCTGTCTTGTTCATTTCGGAGTGCTCCGTACTTCCTGCATGCGTTCTGACCACGAAAGCCTGACCGCGCCATGCTGCTTGTGCAGCCCTCGACCTGTGCGGCGGTGGGGGGCGGATTCTAAAGGCACGGCCGAGAGCCGTCTCCTTCAAGGCGCTTTGGCGCGAATCTCGGGCAATGCCTTTTGCATGTAATAGACCATGGACCAGACCGTAAGCACCACTGCACCCGCAAGCAGTACCTGACCCCAAACGCGGGTGTGCATGACGCCGAATAGAGGTCCGTCAAACAACAAAAACGGTATCGCAACCATCTGCGCCGTGGTCTTCAGTTTGCCCACCATGTGCACTGCAACGCTGCGCGACGCGCCAATCTGAGCCATCCATTCGCGCAGGGCCGAAATGGCGATCTCGCGACCGATGATGACCAGCGCCATCAACGCGCCAAAGGAGCCGAGGCGCTGCATATCGAGTAGGACCAGCAAGGAGGCACAGATGAGGAACTTGTCAGCGACTGGATCTAGGAAGGCGCCGAACGCCGAGCTTTGATTCAGTCGCCTGGCAAGGTAGCCGTCCAGCCAGTCGGTCAGTGCGACCGCCACAAACAGAATGGTGGCGATCAGATTGCGCTGCTCTTGCGCGATCGGCAACTGGAACACCCCAATGATCAATGGGATGGCAACGATGCGTGCCCAAGTGAGCAGGGTCGGAACGGTCAGAAACATGCGGGCATTGTGCAGGGGCTAGTCCAGTGAGCGTGGCTTGAATCGACGGCGCTCATCAAACAAAAACGTTTCGGTAAAAGCCCAGGGCGGACGCATGCCGGTCACATTGCCGTAAGGTGCGGCACGTCGGATGGCATCCATGCCCAGTTGCACGGTGTCGTCTGCCACCGAGGGTCGGCGCAGAACCTGGATGCTGCGGATGTGGCCATCGGCTTTCAATTCCACCAAATACACCGGGGCTGCCAACACTTCAAAGCCGGCCTTGTGGGTGTAGGTCTCCTCCGGATGCATGGCTATGAGCCGCTCCGCCATTTGTCGCTTGAGGTGCTCCAGGTTGCGCACCGGAGAGGGCGCCCCCAAGGCAAGGCGCCTTGGGCCGCTGGCCGTTTTGGGTGGTGGCGGTGCTGGGCTTGGCGCGACCGGAGGGCTTGGCTCCACGGCAGGCGCCCGGGCGGGCGGTTGCGGAGCGGGCGCTGGCGGCGGTGGCGCTTTGGTTGAGCACCCCGCAAGCAGGGCCAAGAACAAAAGCGCCCTAGCGGAATGAGCGATAGATGAGTTGGGCCAGTTCACGCGACACCCCTTTCACGGTTTCAAGTTCTTCAACGCTGGCAGCTTGCACGCCCCGCACGCCACCAAAGCGCTGCAACAGCGCAGCTCGCTTTCGAGGGCCGATGCCCGCGATGTCTTCCAGACGAGAGCTTTGCAGCCGCGTTTTCGCACGCCGCGCGCGCATGCCGGTGATGGCAAAGCGGTGCGCCTCGTCGCGAATTTCGGCGACCAGCATGAGCGCAGCAGAGGTGGCGGGCAGGCTGAGTTTGGGCCGACCATCGGCAAACACCAATTCTTCCAAACCCACCTTCCGCCCGTCGCCCTTCTCGACGCCCACCAAACGAGACAGCTCGGCGCCGAGGCTCTCGAACACCGAGCGCGCGACGCCGACCTGCCCCTTGCCGCCGTCGATCAGCACGATGTCAGGCCAGGGCCCGCCGGCTTCGGCGACTTTGCCGTAGCGGCGCTGCAGCACATCGCGCATGGCGGCGTAGTCGTCTCCCGGGGTGATGCCCTCAATATTGACGCGCCGGTAGAGCGCCGACTGCATGCTGTGCCCTTTGAAGACCACACACGAGGCGACCGTCGCCTCGCCGGCGGTGTGGCTGATGTCAAAGCATTCGATATGCAATTCGTCTAGCTTGTCGAGCTCAAGCCCGAGCGCCTGGGCCAGAGCCAGCGTGCGGGCGGCTTTGGAGCCTTCCTCTGCCAGCAGGCGCTGCAAAGAGAGCTCTGCGCCTTGCACCGCCATGTCGAGCCAAATGCGGCGCGGGCCGCGCGGCTGGTCTTGAAGCTGCACTTTGCGTCCGGCTTGCTGGCTCAGCATTTCGGCCCAGCCGCTGGACGCCGGATGGCTGACCAAGATCAATGGCGGCACCACAGCCTCAAGGTAATGCTGGGCCAAAAAGGCGTCAAGAACTTGTTGATGGGGGTCTGGCGGCGGGGCCTCGTCGTCTTCTGCGGCTGTCACCGCCAAGGTCTCCTGCACTTGGCTTGGGAACAGCGCCCGGTCGCCCAAATGGCGCCCCCCTCTGACCATGGCGAGGTTCACGCAAGCGCGCCCGCCCTTCACGAGAACTGCGACCACATCGACATCGGCCTCCACGCTGCTGCCGCTGCTGGCCTCTACGGCTTGCTGCTGCAGCACCGAGGCCAGCGCGGCAATTTGGTCGCGCACCAGAGCCGCCTGCTCGTACGCCAACTGCTCGGCGTGCAGGGCCATGCGCTGCTGCAATTCGCCCATCACTTCATTGGTTTGGCCGCGCAAAAAGCGTTCAGCACGGGCAAGGTCGGCGGCGTAATCCTGCGGCTTGATGAAGCCCACGCAGGGTGCGCTGCAGCGCTTGATCTGATGCAACAAACAGGGGCGGCTGCGGTGGGCGTAGACGGCGTCCTCACAGCTGCGCAGTTGAAACACACGCTGCAGCAGCTCAATGGTTTGCCGCACCGCATAGGCGTTGGGGTATGGGCCGAAGTAGCGCCCCTTTTTGTCCACACTGCCCCGAAAGTAGGCAACGCGCGGGAACGGGTGTGCCGTGAAGCGCAGGTAGGGGTAACTCTTGTCGTCGCGGAACAAGATGTTGAAGCGGGGGTTGAGCGTCTTGATCAGCGTGTTTTCAAGCAGCAGCGCCTCCGCCTCGGTGCGCACCACCGTCGTTTCCATTCGGGCAATGCGGGACACCATCAAGCCAATGCGCGTGCCGGCATGGTCACGCTGGAAGTAGCTGCTCACCCGGCGCTTGAGCAACTTGGCCTTGCCCACATAGAGCAACTGCTCGCGCATATCGAAGAATCGATAAACGCCGGGCAGCTGGGGCAGCAAACCCACCTCGGCCAGCAAGCGCTCACGCTGAGGCAGTGCGGCCTCGGCCATGCCAGCGTCTTGCGCAAGGCGGGCAGCCTCTTCCTCCTCACGGCCCAACTGCCAAGCGGCCATGGCGGCATCCGCTTGTTTCAACACGTCGGGGTCAGGCGAAGGGCTCTTCATGCCTGCATTCTTACGGAGCCTCAGGGGGAAGCGGACCCGCCCCCATCGGATCAACGGCTGGTCCTGCCGGCTCAAACTGCGGGTGCCAGTAGCGCGCGCGCTGTTGCCGCAAGCAGCCCGCTCGGCTTGGTGCAAGCCGGCTATCCCAATCGAAGGCACCGCAATCGGCGCTCGTCAGCAGCGGCACACCGCGTTCTCGCAGGCGGTTTTGAACGCTCAAGGCGGGGTGTCCATGCCGGCTTCGGTAGCCGCTTTGCGCGAGTGCCAACTGGGGCTTGACCGCGTCAAGAAAGGCTGCGCTGGAGGAAGTTTGACTGCCGTGGTGCGGCAGTAGCAGGACGTCCGCTTTGAGCGGCGCGCCCGTTTGCAGGAGCAGCAACTCCTCGGGGGCCTCCAAGTCAGCCGGCACGAGCAAGCTGGCGCCATTCACTGCCTCCGCGCGCAGCACACAACTGGCTGCATTGGGGCTGCGTGCAGCTTGGCCCGGCGGGGGGTGCAAAACGGCGAAGCGCACACCGTCCCAGGTCCAACTCAAGCCGGCGTGGCAATCCTCAGCTCGCAGCGGCGCAAGCCGACCATCGGCCCTGGGCGCGCGAACCATGGCCACCGGCAGCCCAGCGCGAAGGCTGTTCGCGCCGCCTGAGTGGTCAGCATCCCCATGGCTGAGCACCAGCACGTCGAGGCGGCGCACACCCGCAGCTCGCAGGCTGGGCAAGAGCACGCGGCCGCCAGCGTCTTGGCCTCCCGCGGGGCCCCAGCTCGGTCCGGCGTCGAGCACGGCGTCGTGCGTGGCGGTTTGGAGCCAAAGGGCGCTGCCCTGCCCGACATCGAACACGCGCAGGTAGAAGTGCCCCGCGGGCGGTCGAGCGGGCTGGTAGAGGAACAAGGGCAGCACAAGCAGGCAGCCCGCGGCCCGAAGCCAGCGCGGCAATCGAATGGCCGCCAATAGCAAGCCGAGCAAGGCCAGCGCCTGCAGCGCAAAAGGCGCTTGCGGCAGGCTCCACACCGCGCCGGGCCAGGTGGCCATGAGGCCCAGCAACTGAAAGAGGAGTTGGGTGACCCCTGGGGCCAGCATCCAGGCCCAGGGCAACAGGACGCCCAGCAAGGCCAGCGGCGTGATCAGCACCGTCACCACCGGCACGGCCACCAGATTGGCCAGCACCCCGACCACAGAGAGCTGCCCAAAAAAGAGCACCAAGAGAGGCGCCAGCCCAAGGGTCACCACGGCTTGCGTACGAAGCAACTCACGCAGGCTGCGAATCCAAGCCGCTTCGCCGGCGCCCACGCTTGCGCCCTGCCCCTGCTGCATCAGCAAAGCCACCGCCACAAAGCTGAGCCAAAAGCCGGGTTGCACCAGGGCCCAAGGGTCCGCCAGGCCGATGGGCAAGGCGCAAATCCAAAGCGCCAGCGGCCAGGGCCACAAACGCCCACTGCTTTGCAGCAAGGCCACCAGCATGAGCAAGGCCACCGTGCGCTGCGCAGGCACGCCCCAGCCCGCAAGAAGGGCGTAGCCAGTGGCCAGCAGCACGCCACCCCAACGCGCCGCCAGCGGTGCCGGCAAGCGCAAGCACCAGCTCGGCTGCCGGCGCCAAAGAGCACCCAAGGCCAATGCGGCCAGCCAAGCAAAGCCCGTGATGTGCAGCCCGCTGATGGAGAACAAGTGCACCACCCCGGTGTCGCGCAGCAGCGCCCAGTCATTGCTGCTCAGTGAGGCTTGGTCGCCCAGCAAGAGGCCCGACAACACGGCACGGGCACGGGGCGCATCCACCCAGGCGTCCAGTCGGTCACGCAGGAGCTGCCTGAGCGCCTGGAGGCTCCACCAGGGTGCCGCTTCCAGGCGCTCAGCGCTGCGAACATTGCCTTGGGCCCCAATGCCGCGCTCCAGCAGCCACAGCTCCGCATCGGGCAAGCCGGGGTTCTGGAGCGCATGCACACGCTTGAGTCGGGCACTGAACCGCCAGCGTTCGCCCGCTTTCGGTGCCATCTTGGAACTGTCTTCCATCCAAAGAGACAGCCCCTCGGGGAGCTGCAACTGGGCGCCATCGGCATCTTGCGCCGCATCCATCGGCGCCACTTGCAATCGCAGCAAGGGCCGTTCACCGTGCCCGGGCAGCCGCTGCGGCAAGTCGAGCAAACGGGCTTCAAAGCTCAGATCGCGCCCTTCCCACGCGGCGGGAAGTTGCGGCTGCATGCGCTCCGATGCGCGCCAACTGCCCCAGGCGAGCGCCAAACCTACCAAAGCCACCGCGCCAAGGCTGAATCGCACCCACTTCCAGCGCCGCAGCAACAGGGTCAAGCCGGCCGCAGCAAAGCCTAGAACGGCGCAAAGCCAAACCGGGGGCAAAGCCGCCATGTGCTGCAGCGCGGCCAGGCTGAGCAATGTGATGGCACTGGCCCCACCCAAAACCCAAGGCCCTAGCGGCTTGGCTGGTTGGGGCAAATCGGGGGTCGGGCGCTGATGAGGCAAGGGCTGGAGCATCGCGGCTCGATCATCGCCGCTACGATTTGCGCCCTTTTCCTTAACGCCCGGGGTTTCCTGCCGGGCTTGCTGGCATGTCCACTTCCACCCCGCAAGAACGCCTCGCCGAACTGGGTATTCAACTGCCCGCCTTGGCTGTCCCCGCCGCCGCGTACGTGCCTTACGTGCAAACCGGCGCACTGGTTTTTGTGTCAGGCCACATTGCCAAGCGCGATGGCAAAGCCTGGGTCGGCCAGCTCGGGCTTGACGTGGACACCGCCACGGGGCAACAAGCCGCGCGCGCCATCGCCATCGACCTGATTGGCACGCTGCAGCACGCTTGCGGCGGTGACCTCGGCCGCGTCAAACGCATCGTGAAGCTCATGAGCCTCGTGAACAGCACGAGTCAGTTCACCGAACAGCACTTGGTGACCAACGGCGCCTCGCAACTGATGATGGAAGTGTTTGGCCCCGAGGTGGGTGCGCATGCACGCAGCGCCTTTGGTGTGGCGCAGATCCCGATGGGCGCCTGCGTTGAGATCGAACTGATCGCGGAACTGCACGCATGATCGACCGCTGGTTTCGCCACGCGCCGCGACTGCTGATTTGGGCGGGCCTGCTGTGTTTGGCCTCTTTGGCCGCCGCCTTGGTGGCGCAGCACGCCTTTGATGTGCGGCCCTGCCCATGGTGCATTCTTCAGCGCGGCATCATCATGTTGCTGGCGGCTTGCTGCTTGCTGGGCGGCGCCATAGCCTGGTGGCTCAAGCACCACGCGCACCTGCACCGCGCCCACTTGGCGGCTCGGCTCACGGCCATCCCGGTGGTGCTTCTGGCCATGGGCGGCTTGGTGGCCGCCACTTACCAGCACGAAGTGGCCGCTCAAAGCGCCAGTTGCAAGATGACGGTTGCGGACCAGATCCTGACCGCTTTGGAGCTCGAAAGCCGCTGGCCGGCCGTCTTCATGATCACGGCCGACTGCCAAGAGGCCGCCGCCTACCGGCTGCTCGGCCTGCCCTATGAGATTTGGAGCGGCTTGCTGTTCCTGCTGGTGCTCGGCGTGGGTTTGGTGGCGCTGCAGCGCGGCGCAAGGCCTTAAGCCAGAGAGCGGGCCCAGATGGGCCCGCCATCGTCTATTCGCAAGTGCCGCCAATCGCTAAATCCGATTGCACGTAGAGCCTGCAGCCAAGGCAGATACCGCGTTTCGGGCCTGCCCAAAACAGCCTGGACCGCCTCCGGCAAAAAGGCGGTGTGAATCAGTTGGCGCGGTAGCAAGGGGCCGAGATGGCTGCTGAATGCCGTGCCCAAGCGCGCCCTCGCAGCGCTAACGTCTGACGGCAAAAAGGGTTGCACCAGCCCGTCCCAGAACGGGTGGCGCCCTTGCGCGTCGCTCCAGCCCGGCAGTTCAACCAACACCAAGGCATCCGGCTGGCTGGCGCGCTGCGCTCGCAAGCCCTCAAGGGCTGCCTGCAGCAGGGCCTCCATCACGGCTTGCGACTGAGCTTCAGATAGAGCCGGATTCACATACAGGCTGCTGAGCTCACTCTCTCCCGTGGCGTCATGCCCAAGTTGCAAAGTGTGCTGCACCTGGTGCAAACCGAGCTCGGCTGCCGCATGAACGACGCGGCCCAGGTGGAAGCTGTAGCGAGGTCGGCCCAGACCGATGCGCGGCTGGGCGTGGAGCCAGGCAAGCGGCGCGCCGGCCTCCATCGGCTCGGCCAGCCACCAATGGCCTTCACCGGTTTCTGCGGGGGCCAAGGCACCGGCTGGCGCATGGGTTTGCGAAACAAGGCGGAAGGCTTCACTCATTCCAGCGCCTCCAGGTCCAGGGGCACGGCCAATCCTTCGTCGCTGCCAAGCGCTTGGACCGGAGCGTCCTCGGCATCCAGCAGCACCGCACAGAACGCATCGCGGCGTGGGCTGCAGGCGAGCCAAGCGCCCGCCCCCGCGCGAGGCAAGCGCAGGCTTTGGGCAACCCGCATGCTGCGCAATGCTTCCAAGCGCCCCTCGGCCGTGGGGCCGCCGTCAAAAATGTCGATGTAGCTGTCGGCGTCAAAACCCTCATGCTGAAGGATGTCGAACGGCAGCTCGCCGTCGGGGTGCAACTGGCCGATGGCCCGCTGGGCTGCCTCGGGCAACAAGGGCACGTAAACGGGGGACTGCGGCATAAGTTCGGCAATGAAGGCCTTGGAGCGCCCACCCGCCAAGGCTTCAGCCTGCGGGTAGTCCATGGCAAAAAAGCGGCGACCCACGGCGTCCCAGAACGGGCTTCGCCCGCCCGGCAGCAAAAGGCCGGGGAACTCCGCCACGATGCGGTCGGAGAAGCGCGCGGCGAACTGCCGGATGAACAGCAAGCGCCCGCGCGAGAGCAGTTGCGCTGCCGGTTCGGGCACGTCGGGTCGGATGTAAAACGAAGTGAGCAAGGTGGTGCCGGTCAGGTCATGGCACAGGTGCAGCGTGTGGGTGCGCTGCGTGAGCCCCAGCCCGGGGCTAGAGGCCACCACGAATTCGTTGCGGTAGCTGTAGAAGCGCGACCCGTAGCCGGCTCGGGCCGTGATGCCACTGCAACCCACCAATTGGCCGGTGCTGCGGTCCTCCAGCACGAAGAGGTAGGTCTCTTCGCCGCTGGCGTCGTCGTCCTCTGTTGAAAAGGCTTGGAGCGAGCGCTCGATGCGCTCGGCCAAGACGGCGCGGTCATTGCGCAAGGAGCCGATGCCGGGGCCAGCCGCGGCGGCGAGGCGCTGCAAGGCATCGAGGTCGGGGGTGCCAACGGGGCGGAGCAACCAAGGCTTCATGCTGCACGCACCTCTCGCCCTGCGCCGCCGCCTTCGCCATGCTGCTGTCGCTGCTCGCGCAGCACGCCGGCTTCACGGGCGCGCTCCTCTCGGGGCGTGCAACCAAAGGCCGCTTTGTAGGCGTTGCTGAAGTGCGGGCCGCTCGAAAAGCCACTGGCCAAGCCCACTTGCAGGATGGACTGCCCCGTGCGCTGCAGCAACTCGCGGGAGCGGTTCAGGCGAAGCTCCAGGTAGTGGCGGCTGGGTAGCGCGTCGAGGTGCTGTTTGAAGAGGCGCTCCAGTTGCCGGCGCGAAAGGCCGACGAGTCGGGCCACGTCATCCGTAGGGAGAGGTTCGGCAAGGTTGGCTTGCATCAGAGCGAGGGCTTCGGCCAGTTTGGGTGGCATGAGGGCGTGGCCACCGGTGTCGCCCAGCACGCGATCGTCGCGTGCACGGATTGCTGACAGGCCTACACGGCCTGCTAATTGGCGCGCCAAGGCGTCGCCATGTTCACGCGCCAGCCAAGCCAACAAAAGGTCAGGCAAGGCGAGCGGCTTGGGGCAGCTGAGAAACGCAGGCTGACCGGGTACGGCATCCAGCTCCCACAGGCTTTGGCTCCAGATCACGTCTGGGTGCTGCTGCTGCAAGTGCGTGGCCAGCCAATCGGCACAAGCGGCACGGCGGCCCTTGAGCAAGCCTGCGGCGGCGAGCCAAAGGGCGCCGCCCTCCACGCCAGCCATGAGCGGGCGGTGGTGGGCCAGGCGCTGCAATTGCTCTGGCAGTCGGGCCAAGGCATCGCTGCCGGCCAGAAGGCGCCAAGGGGCGATGAGCCAGAACTGGTCCCAGGGCCGGTCCAGGAGCGGGTCGCCCAGGGCGGCGAGTTGAACCCGGTAGCGCGGCTCCGGCAGCAGGCCGTTGGCCACTTCCAGGAGTTCTTGCACCGTGTGTGCCGCCATGCGCGAGCCGCCAGGCAGCAAGCAGACGGCAACTTCCATCACTTCAGGCCGCCCGACAAAAACGCCTTGAGTCGCTCGCTTTGCGGGTTGAGCAGGATGTCCTTGGGGTGGCCTTCTTCAATGACCTTGCCTTGATGGAGGAAGAGCGTGTAGTTGCTCACCTCGCGGGCAAAGCCCATCTCGTGCGTCACGACGATCATGGTGCGGCCCTCGGCAGCCAGGTCTTTCATGACCTTGAGCACTTCACCCACCAACTCGGGGTCGAGCGCCGACGTGGGCTCGTCAAACAGCATCAGCTCGGGCTCGACCGCCAAGGCGCGGGCAATGGCCACGCGTTGCTGCTCGCCGCCCGAAAGCTGCGCCGGGTACACATCTTTGCGATGGCCCACGCCCACACGGGCCAGCAAGGCTTCCGCTTTGGCAATGGCTTGGTCTTTGGGCACGCCGAGCACATGGACGGGCGCCTCGATGACGTTCTCAAGCACCGTGCGGTGCGCCCAGAGGTTGAAGTTCTGGAACACCATAGCCAGGCGCGCACGCCAGCGCTGCAGCTGCTTGGCATCGGCAGCGCGCAAGGAACCATCGCGGTCGGGCACCAACTTGAGCTCTTCATCGCCCAACAGGAAGCGGCCTTGGTTGGGCTGCTCCAGCAGGTTCAGGCAGCGCAAAAACGTGCTTTTGCCGCTGCCGCTGGAGCCGATCAGGGTGATCACATCCCCCGCATTGGCAGCCAGGGACACACCCCGCAGAACCTCGCGCTCACCGTATTTCTTGTGTAAGTTTTCAACGGTGAGAGATTGCATGGCGAGGGCGTTCAGTCGTTTAGAGGGATAGGAGTTTGCCGCTTCTTGTGGCGTCAAAGCCGGCAACCTTGGCCACCGACTGCCCACCATGGGCCCAGCGCTGCAACTCCCGAGCAAAGTGGAAGCCGTTCACAGGGCTCTTCAGCTCGGAGCATTCTCCGCTCACAGGGTCGATCAACTCGCCCAGCACCTCGCCCGCAGCGACCTCGCGCCCCACGCCGCCGTGCCACACCAGCAAGCCCGCATGAGGGGCCGCGATGGGCATGCAACCCGCCAAGGGGCGCAAGGAGATTTCGAAGGCCTCCGGCGCCTCCATGCCTTCAATGAAACCCTGAGCGCCAAGAAAACGCAGCAAGCCCTCGGCGTCTTGCTCGGCCCAGGCATGGGCCACATCGGTCTCGCCGCGGTGCTCCACCGTGGCCGCAAAGCAGGCCAATTCCACGGGGTGGCGGTCGCCCAACAGCTTTTGCAAACGGGGCCACACCATGGAGCAGGCTTCATCAAAGGGCCAATCACCGCTTTCCTCGGCAATGAGTGCCAAGGGCGACTTCAAGCAGGCGCTGAGTTGCCCCAACTGCGCAGCATGGTGGGGTGTGCCGTAAAGGTGCATGACGGCATCGTTGTCGCAGTGCAGGTCCAGCACCACGTCGGCATCAATGGCCAAGCCCTGCAAGTGTTGGCGCAAAGCGTTCAGAGGCGTCAAGGCCGGCGTGGCCGAGAGGGCTTGGTGCAGCGCCGAGCGCAACAAGCGGGTGTTGTCGGCGGCGCTGTCGCCCAGTTGCACGCGGGCGGCAGCCAGTGCGGCCAAGTCGGCGTAGTGGCGGTTGAAGTTGTGCCCGGTGCTCAGCTCAAACCGGCCTTGCATCCGCCCGGCAACCTGCTGCGCCAAACCGATGGGGTTGCAAGCGGGCAGCAGCACGATCTCGCCCCGCAAGCGACCGGCCTGCTCCAGCGCCAGCAAACGCCGGCGCAAGTGCTGCGCCACCAGCATGGGCGGAATTTCGTCGGCATGAAGGCTCGCCTGAATGAGCGCGCGGCGCGCACCGCTTGCCAGTTCAGGCCCGAAGTGGTGCCGAGTGATGGCGCGCGAAGTGCCCGCCGCACTGCCCGGCAGCGTGTGAATGTGTGTCTTCATGAGGTTCAGCGCGGTGCCGGAGCAGCAGCGCGTGCAGGTTGGGTCGTGGAAGGCGCAGGAGCCGCACTGCGCAGCGCCGGCTCGTACAAGGGCGAGCGCAACCGGACCGGCAAGACGTCAAGCAGCATGCGCTGGACGCTGTAGTCCTCGCCGCCCCAAGCGCCGGTGTATTGGCCTTGGGTTTGCGGCCCTTTGTAGAGACGGAATTCGAAGCCGAGCGTGGGGTCTGGGTCCTTGTGGCCCTCGGTGTCCACGGCCTTGCGTTCCAGCAGCGCTCGGCCGTTGAAAGCCAGGCCCTTGAGTTCACGATCGGGGCTGTCGAGCAACTGCGCCATTGCATTCACGATGGTGTTGTCACCCAGCATGTCGGGGTAGAAATTCGCGCGCTTGAAGAAGGGCTTGAACGCGCTGCTGTTCGGGTCAATACGGTTGCCAGCAAGCTTTTCAGGGTGGGGGCTGGTGGTGTTGCTGAGCAGCTCGTGCCGGTCGCCACGATCGAGGTAGGTCAAGAGCGCACCCCTGACGCTAAACCCTGCTGCCTGCGGGTCGCGGCTGGCGCCGCTCAGGTCCACAAACAGCGCGCCGCGCGCACCAATGACTTCAATGTGCCCGTTGCGAATCAGTGCTGCGCTGTTCTCCTCAACGCCCAGGCCCCAGCGGTACCCCTTGGCTTGCATGATGGGCAGGAGGCGGCCAATGCGACCGCGCTTGAGGAAGTGCTGGTCAATGAACAGCTGCGGGCCTACAAAGCCGAGCCCGTGGTCAATTTCATGTCCTTCCCGAAGCTTGCCCTTGAGAACCGCCAGGGTGTCTTGAGCATCCCGGAACATCCACTCGCTCATGATGGCGGCGCCGGCACTGGTGCCAGCCACCACACCGCCGCGCTCGAACACTTGGCGAATGGCCTTGAGCATTTCGGTGGGCTGGCCATTGGGCTGCAGGGTGCTGGTGATCAATTCCTGCGCGCCGCCGCTAAAGAAAACGCCCTGCATGCCCGCCACCTTGGCGATCCAAGCGGGGTCGTCGCGGTTGGCTTTCCAGTCCACATTCTTGAGCTTGGGGGCGACGGGAATCACCTCAGCGACAGCACCGGCCTTGCGCAGCGCATCGGCCAAGCGCTCGCCGCCGCGCTCGGGGGTGTCAGAGGCAATGGCAAACACCGCAAACCGGCTGCCGGGGCCGCCCGCCTCCAGTACCAAGCGGTCCCAGACCTCGGTGTTGTCCAGCTTCAAAGCCCCACCAATGGCCACCGCCAAGCCTTGGCGGGGGGCCGGGCTTACAGGGGCACTGGTGGCTTGGGCGGCAAGCATGAGGGGAAACAAAGCGATGAGGGCGCGACGGGCAATGGACATGAACGCAACCAAAAGTAATGCGATGACACAGCAGTCCCCGGGCTAACCCCAGGGCGATGCACATTGTTAGAAAAAGTGAGCCGCAGCCGTCAGCGGGTCACCCCCGATCTGACCAAGCGGCTGCAAGTCCGTGTCGCTTCAAAGCAAACCTTGCGGCCCAGGCACCACGCACCTTCACTGCAAGCGACACCGACTTGCAGCCAAGCGACCCCTGCTCCAGAACCCGCTGACGGCGTAGCGGCACTTGTTTCCAAAATTTGCACATCCCTTCCCTGCCGGACCCACACCATGCGCCATCGCAACCTTCTTCAACTGAGCCTCATCGCCCTGGCGGCGGCTGCTACGGCAGCCAGCGCCCAGGAAACCCCTCAAAAGCTGGACCGCGTGGAAATCACCGGTTCCAGCATCAAGCGCATTGACGGCGAGGCCGCGCTGCCCGTTGAAATTCTTAAGCGCGCTGACATCGACAAGATCGGCGTCACCACCGCCGCAGAACTGCTGCAAAAGCTCACTTCCAACGTCGGCGGCCTGACCGACGGCGCCAGCATCAGCGACCAAGCCGGCGCCCAGCGCGGCTTCAACGGCGCCAACTTGCGCGGCCTCGGCGTCTCCAGCACCCTGGTGTTGCTGAACGGCCGCCGTTTGGCCAACTTCGCCACCCCCGGCGACAACGCCGGCGTGGACTTGAACAACATTCCCTCCGGCGCCATCCAGCGCGTGGAAGTGCTGAAGGACGGCGCGTCCGCCATTTACGGCACCGACGCCATGGGCGGCGTGATCAACTTCATCACCCGCAAGGACTACCAAGGCGCCGACTTCAGCGTCTACGCCCTCAGCACCCAAGAAGGTGGCGCTGGCAAGAAAAGCTTCAACGCCTCGGCCGGCTATGGCGACCTGAACAAAGACGGCTTCAATGTCTTTGCCGCCGTTGACGTTCAAAAGCTCGACCCGCTGAACTCGAACCAACGGAAGTTCCTTCAAGAGTACAACCTGCCTGGCCGTTTGGCCCCGCAGCTGTCGAGCAACACCTACCCTGCCAACGTCGACCTGACGACCGCTCAACTCACCGCGCTGAACAACTTCGTGCTGGCCAACCCCAACACGGCGCTGAAGGGCAGCGGCGTGAATGGCACGTGGACGCCAGGTGGTGGTACTGCCCCGTCGCGCCGCGTGAACTTCAGCAAGGCCTCCTGCACGGGCGGCCTCAACCCCAACTCCGTGGCGCCTACCGGCCCCGGTGGCCGGGAAGGTTGTGCTTACAACTACATGGGCGATACCGAGATCTACCCGACTTCGGAGAAAGCCAACATCGTGGGCCGCGCCACGTTCCAGCTGACCGAAGACCATCAGCTGTTCGTCGAAGGCCTGCTGAGCAAGACGGAAACCGACTACGCCGCCTCTCCCGCAACCTCGGGCAGCATCCCAACCAGCGCGGGCATCACCTTGCCGGCCTCGCTACAGGCCGTCACGGGCATCACCACGCCGGTGGCTTTCCGCTTCCGCCTGACCGACGCCGGCAAGCGCACCAACCGCGTGGAGAGCGAAGCCACGCGGGTTGTTGTGGGTGCTGTGGGCCGCTTTGGCGACTGGGACTACGACGCCGGTTTGAACTACAGCGTGAACAAGGCAACGGACACCAACATTTCCGGCTGGGTTTCCAACACCCGCATGCGTGCCGGCATCTTGAGCGGCGCCTACAACCCGTTCCAGCCCGCTACCGCAGCCGGCAAGACCTTCATGGACTCCATCCGCTTGGATGGCGCCGCACGCATTGCAGAAGGCAGCTCCACCAGCGTGGACGGCAAATTGACCCGCGCTCTGGCCAGCCTGGACGGCGGCGACCTGATGCTGGCCCTGGGCGCTGAAGTGCGCCGCGAGAAGACCGAGTTCCGCTCCAGCGATGTTCTCAAGGGCAACGATGTGGTCGGCGACCGCTCCAGCTCCGGCGCCTTGCTGGCCGACACCACGAACTCGCGCGATGTGATGGGTGCATTCGCTGAATTGAGCGCACCGTTCACCAAGCAATGGGAAGGCCAGTTCGCGATCCGTCACGACCGTTACGACGGCGTCTACAACGCGGGAACCAACAGCACTTCGCCCAAGCTGAGCACCACCAATCCGAAGATCGGCATCAGCTTCCGGCCCGATCGCACGCTGCTTGCTCGGGCTTCGTTCGGCACGGGCTTCCGCGCACCGTCCATCTCCGAAATGTTCCGCCCCGTGCGCGCTGGCACCACCGCCAGCTTCGTGCGCGACCCTGTGTCCGGCGAAGTGGGGCAGTTGTTTGTCGACCGCTTCTCCAACCCCGAGTTGAAGCCAGAAAAATCCAAGCAGTTCAGCCTCGGTGTGGTGTTTGAGCCATCGCGGAGCTGGAACGGCAGCTTGGACTACTGGGCCATTCGCAAGACCGACATCATTTCGGAAATCGGCGAAGAAACCATCTTCAGCAACCCGATCTATTACAACAACCCAGCCATCGTGAAGCGCTTCTCGGACGGCTTTGTGGATGTCATCACGGTCAAGAAGGAGAACCGCGGCAAGCTCAACACTTCCGGTTTGGATGTGGCCCTGCGTTGGCGCGGTGAAAACACGGAATTCGGTCGCTTCGGTGCCGGCATGTCGGGCACCTTGGTGACCGAGTACAAGTTCAGCACCGACCCCCGCTCACCGCTGGTGGATGGCTTGGGTCGCTTCAAAGACGACAAGGCTGTGCAACGCTGGCGCCACAAGCTCAATGTCGATTGGGACATGGGCGACCTGGGCTTGACCCTGGCCAACACCTACCTGGCCGGCTACCGCGACCAGAACGTCGAAGGCTTGGCTGCACCTGAGTGGAACAACCGCGACGTCAAGGCCTACTCGCTGTGGGACCTGACGGGCAGCTACCGCTTCTCGAAGAACCTGCGCCTGCGCGCCGGTGTCTTGAACCTGCTCGACACCGCACCGCCGTTCACCAACCAGTCGCGCTACTTCCAAGTGACTTGGGACCCCACCTACGGCGACCCACGCGGCCGTTCTTACTACCTGAACCTGCAATACAGCTTGAAGTGAGCTGAGAGGCCACAAGGCCTCCTCCAATCACAGAGCCCCGCCGCGTGCGGGGCTTTTTTCTTCAGGTCAGCTTACTGACCTTGTGGGCGGTTCTCCATCGTGCCGCGCAGAGCGTTGGCTGTTTCTCGGCCGTTTTGGACTTTCACAGTTTGCCCGTTGCCCTCCGACCGACGAGCCAAACGGGAACCTGTAATCACCTCGCCTTCCGTGACGCGAACTGGCTCTTTGCCCACCGTGGGCTGAGGTGCGGCGCAGGCCACCAACGACAAACAGAAAACCGCGCACAGGGCGCTGGTTGCAATGCGAACCATGGAATCTGCTCCAAAAATGCCAAACGACTGGGTATTGTGAAGTTGAGCGCCGCCCAGGCCCCCCAGACCCCAGGCCTCGCACGCTGCTAGTGCGCGAGTACCCCAGCGAGGCGCATCGAAAATGTCGCATCAGCACCCTCCAGCGCCTCCCGTACCCGCAACTGGAGCGATTCATCGTGAAGCCCACGCGCAGTCAGCCAGTCCATGTCGAAATAGCTGTCGCGGTAGCGCTCCCCGCTGTCGCAAAGCAAAGTCACGATGGCACCCTGCTTGCCGGCAGCGCGCATGTCCAGTGCACAGGCCAAACTCGCCAGCAAGTTGGTCCCGGTGCTTGGGCCAACTCGGCGCCCAAGCCGCTCGCTCAGCCACTGCATGGCAGCCACGCTGGCCGCATCTGGCACCTTGACCATGGCGTCAATCACATCGGGCAGGAAGGAAGCCTCAACGCGGGGGCGCCCAATCCCTTCAATGCGCGAGCCACTGTCCAGCGTCAGCGAAGGGTCGCGGCTGAGGTAGTGCTCAAAAAAAACCGACTGCTCGGCGTCAGCACCGCAGATTTGGGTGGCGTGGCCCCCGTACCGCACGTAGCGACCCAAAGTAGCCAGCGTGCCACCCGTGCCAGCACTGCATACGAGCCAATTCGGAATGGGGTGCGGCTCCAGCTGCAACTGGCTGAAGATGGACTCCGCAATGTTGTTGTTGCCCCGCCAGTCGGTGGCCCGCTCGGCATAGGTGAACTGGTCCATGTAGTGGCCGCCACCTTCCCGCGCTAAGCGAGCTGCTTCTGCGTACACCGTGGTCGGGTCGGCGACGAGGTGGCAACGCCCGCCTTGTAACTCAATCGCGCGTTGCTTTTCAAGGCTCACCGTGGCGGGCATCACCGCAATGAAGGGCAAGCCGAGCAAACGGGCAAAGTAGGCCTCGCTGACGGCGGTGCTGCCACTGGAGCTCTCCACCACCGGGGCGCCTTCCCGCAGCCAGCCATTGCACAGCGCATAGAGAAACAGCGAACGGGCCAAGCGGTGCTTGAGGCTGCCGCTGGGGTGAATGGACTCGTCTTTCAAGTAGAGGCGAATGCCAGGGAAGCCCGGCCAATCCACCGGAATCAAATGGGTGTCGGCGCTGCGCTGAATGTCAGCCTCAATGCGCCGCACGCCCTCGGCCAGCCAGGCACGCTGGCTCATGGCTCAAGCCCTAAGGCTTGCTCCAAGCGCGCGATGCGGGCGCGCAAGGCCTCGACCTCTGCTCGCAAATCATCTTGCGCGCCAGGCTGAACGGCCTCTTGAACCACCGGCCCGCACAGCAACTGCGCCCAGCGTGCCTCGCGGGCGCCCGGGGCTTTGGCAAGCTTGATGACCATGGCTTTGGCAGCCAGTTCATCGAGGAAACCCTCCACCGAGGACAAATCCGCAAAGCGATGCAGGCGCTCGCTGTTCAAGCGCAGTTCGGCCGTGGTTTGCGGACCGCGCAACAAGAGCACCGTGAGCAGCGCTTCCGCCGCGCCCGGAACGCCGTAAACGCGGCGCAGGTTGTGCTCGAACCGGGTCACGCGGTTGCCGCTCACTTCGAACACCAAACTGCGGTCTTTGAGCCCGTTCAAGGCTGCCAGCACTTCAGGCTCGGTGAGGCTCAAAACCGGGTCGCGCGCTGTCTTTTGGTTGCAGCCCAGCGTCAGGGTGTTCAAGGACAGCGGGTAACTGTCGGGCACCGTGTGCTGCTTCTCGACCAACACGGCCAGCACGCGGCCCTCGACCGCGCTGAGCTCAAACTCCAAAGCCATCGTCTGCCTGCACGATGGCGCCATTGATGAAATGGCTTTCCTTGGCACATAGCATCAAGAGCGTGGTGTCCAAGTCTTCCGGCTTGCCCACCCGCTTGCGGGGCAACATGTTGATGAGTTGCTTGCCGTGCTCCGTAGACCAGTGGTGGTGGTTGATCTCGGTGTCGATGTAGCCGGGGCAAATGGCGTTGACATTGATGCCGTACTTGCCGAACTCCAAGGCCATTGCACGGGTCATGTGCACCACGCCGGCCTTGCTCATGGCGTAAATGCCAATCTGGCTCAGCACGCGCAAGCCAGCCATCGAGGCAATGTTGACGATTCGCCCGCCCGTGAAGGTACCTGGCGCGGAGCCCTTGGAGCGCGCCAACATGCGCTTGGCCACTTCCTGCGCCACAAAGAAGGCACCGCGCAGGTTGGTGTTCATCACGAAGTCCCAGTCTTCTTCGTTCACATCCACGATGCGCTGGCTGGTGGACACCCCGCTGTTGTTGATGAGAATGTCCAGCGTGCCCACCTCGGTTTCGGCATGGGCCACGCAGGCTTTGATGGAGGCCAGGTCGGTCACATCCAGGCGCACCACATGGGCGTCGCCGCCTTCGGCCTCAATTTCGGCGCGGAGGTCGTTCAGGCGTTCAATGCGCCGGCCGGCCAGCACAACGGCGGCACCGGCTTTGGACAAGGTGCGCGCAAACTGCGCACCTAGGCCGCTGGAAGCGCCCGTGACAAGGGCGACACGGCCGGACAGATCAATGGGGTAGCTCATGGTGTTGGATGGGGCTGAAGCGTTAAGTGGTTCACGTTAGCAGAGGGCAATCCCGCAACGGCTTTGGGGCCAGCACTCTACAAAAAAGCACGATCGTTCGTTTTTCTAACATCCTCCCTAGAATCCGCGCCGATTCGAGTCCAGCTCAATATTTCCCCTTGAGGCACCCACCATGACCCATGAAGAAATCCTCGCCCAGTACGGCCCGCGTGAATCCATGGAGTACGACGTCGTCATCGTGGGCGGCGGGCCAGCCGGGCTGGCCACCGCCATCCGCCTCAAGCAGTTGAACGCTGACATCAATGTGGTGGTGCTGGAGAAGGGCTCAGAGGCCGGCGCGCACATCCTCTCGGGCGCCGTGATGGACCCGCGCGCCTTGACCGAGCTGTTCCCCAACTGGAAAGAGCTCGGCGCCCCCTTGAACCAAGCGGTCAGCGGCGACGACATCCTCTTCATGAGCGAGACCGGCAGCACGCGCACCCCCGACTGGCTGGTGCCACGCAACTTCCACAACGATGGCTGCTACGTCATCAGCCTCAGCAACCTCGTGAAGTGGCTGGCACAGCAGGCCGAGGGCTTGGGGGTGGAAGTGTTTGCCGGCTTTGCGGCTGCTGAGGTCCTTTACGACGAGCAAGGTCGCGTCAAAGGCGTGGCCACCGGCAACATGGGCGTTGGCAAAGACGGAACGCCCGGAGATGCCTTCCAACTCGGCATGGAACTGCACGGCAAGTACACGATCTTTGCCGAAGGCGCGCGCGGCCACTTGGGCAAGCAGTTGCTGGAAAAGTTCAAGCTGACCGAGGGCAAAGACGCACAAACCTTTGCCATCGGCATCAAGGAATTGTGGGAAGTACCCGCTGACAAGGCACAGCCCGGCAAGGTGGTGCACACCGCTGGCTGGCCCATGGAAGGCGACAGCTTTGGTGGTGGCTTCGTGTACCACCTCGAGGGCAACCAGGTCACGCTCGGCTTCGTGATCGGGCTGGACTACCAGAACCCCTACATGAGCCCCTTTGAGGAAATGCAGCGCTGGAAGGCCCACCCCGCCATTCGGGCTCACATTGAAGGCGGCAAGCGCATTGGCTACGGCGCCCGCGCCATCAACAACGGCACGCCACAAGCATTGCCCAAAACCGTGTTCCCAGGCGGTGCGCTGGTGGGCTGCGATGCTGGCTACTTGAACGCTGCCCGCATCAAGGGCAGCCACGCGGCCATCAAGAGCGGCATGTTGTGCGCGGAAGCCATTGCGCCAGCACTGGCCGCTGGTCGTGCGCAAGACGAATTGACCAGCTACCCCGAAGCCTTCGAAGCCAGTTGGTTGAACGAAGAATTGCAGCAAACCCGCAACTTCAAGCTTTGGTTCAAGAAGGGCAAGACGGTCGGTCAGTTGATGACCGGCATCGAGCAATGGCTCTTGCCCAAGCTCGGCGTGCAAAGCCCGCCCTGGACCCTGCACAACCACAAACGCGACCACGAAGCCCTGCTCCCCGCAGCACAGTGCGCGCCCATTGCCTACCCCAAGCCCGACGGCAAGATCACCTTCGACCGGCTCTCTTCGGTGTTCATCTCCAACACCAACCACGAAGAGCACCAGCCTGCGCACTTGACGCTGAAAGACGCGTCTGTGCCAGTGGCCACCAATTTGGCGCTCTATGCAGGCCCGGAAAGCCGCTACTGCCCAGCCGGTGTTTACGAATACGTGAAGACGGAAACCGGCGCCGACCGACTGCAGATCAATGCACAAAACTGCGTGCACTGCAAAACCTGCGACATCAAGGACCCGAAGCAGAACATCGTCTGGATCACGCCCGAGGGCGGCGGTGGGCCGAACTACGTCGGCATGTAAGGGGCTCGGCTAGCGGTCCCTGTCGCGGAACGCCAGCCAAGCCAGCAGCGCCGTCAAACCGACCACCAAGCCGGCCACCAAGGCAAAGCCGTGCTTGCCCTCGGCAAAGGGAATCCCCCCAACATTCATGCCGAAGAGGCCGGCAGTCATGTTGACCGGCAAGGCGAGCACGGTGACCACCGTCAGCGCGAAAAGGGTCTTGCCATTGCTCTCGGCCACTTGCGCAGCAATTTCTTCTTGCAGCAGCTTGATGCGCTCTTGCAAGGAGCTGATGTCGCGCAGCGCCACTGAAAACTCCTCGGTGGACTGGCGCAATTCCTGAATGTCGCCCTCCGCCATCCAAGCCGGCGGGTGTTGCAGCAGCCGGAACAGCGAACCGGGCTCTGGCGCCAAGAGGCGCTGCAGTCTCAGCAACAAGCGCCGGAGCTTGCCAAGTCGAACGCGCTTGGTTTCCAAGCGGCCCGCAAGCAGTTCATCCTCGACGTCGTCGACGCGGTCTGACACCTTGCGCACGATGTCGATCAGCACATCGGCTTGGTCTCGCATCAAGTGCGCCAAAAGGTCCACGCTGGAGCGGAACGGCAAGCCCGCCTTGACGGCGCTGCGCAGTTTGTCCACCGAGCGCAGTGGCTGGCGCCGGCATGTGACCAGAAAGCGGCGGTCGGCCAGCACCCAAAGCGTGGCGGTATCCGTGGGCTCGAACGCGAAGTCAAAGCTAACATCGTTCACCACGCCGATCAGGGCATCTTCGTCGCGCTCAATCCGCGTGGAACGACTGCCGCTGGACAGCGCCTCATCAAAGGCATCGGGCACCTCGGCCGCGCCCTTCAGCCAGGGCAAGGCCCCGTTGTTGGCCAAGTTCAAGTGCAGCCAAACAAAGCCTTCGGCCTCGGGGTTGTCCAGCCATCGGCGAGCGGCATCCGGATCCAGGGCTTGGGCCGGCTCGTCCGGAAAGAGCTGATAGGCCCACAGAACCCCGATGTCATCTCGAACGAATTCGCTGCCCATCAGACCACCACCGGCTCCGGCTCCAAGCGGATGCCAAAGCGCGAGAACACCGAGGCCTGGATGGCTTGGGCCAGCGTCAGCACTTCGGCACCGCGCGCATCGCCCTTGTTAACGAGGACCAACGCCTGCTTCTCATAAACAGCCGCTCCACCCACGCTTTTGCCCTTCCAGCCGCATGCATCAATGAGCCAGCCGGCGGCCAGCTTGCAGCGGCCATCTTCCAAGGGGTAATGCACGATGTTCGGTTCACGTGCAATCACCTCACGGCACACCTCGCTGCTCACTACCGGGTTCTTGAAAAAGCTGCCCGCGTTGCCAATCACGGCGGGGTCGGGCAACTTGGCGCGGCGAATGGCAATTACCCAATCGGCAATCTGCTGCGCCGTGGGCTCCTTCACGCCTGCGGCTTCTTGGGCGCGCTGCAAATCCAAGTAGCCCATCTCCGGCACCCAGCGCTTGGGCAAGCGAAAGCGCACCCGCAAGATGACACTGCGCCCCGCCAAATGCCGCTTGAACACGGAGTCGCGATAGCCAAAGTGGCACGCGGCGCCATCCAGTTGCACGATGCGGCCGGTCATCAGGTCCAGGGTGTCCAGGCTGTGGAAGCGATCCTTCACCTCCACGCCATAGGCGCCAATGTTCTGGACCGGCGAGGCGCCCACGCTGCCAGGGATCAAAGCAAGGTTTTCCAGACCCGGTGCGCCTTGCTGCAGTGTCCACATCACCAAGTCATGCCAGCGCTCGCCCGCGCCGGCCTCAACAATCCAGTCGTCACCTGCATCAAAAAGCTGCAGGCCGGGCACTTCAACCTTCAGCACCAAGGGCTGAAGGTCGCGCGTCAAGACCAGATTGCTACCGCCGCCCAAAATGAACTTGCTGGCTCGACCCCAGTCCGAGTGGTTGATCACCCAGCGCAGGTCGGCATCCGAGCGAATGCGCACCATCCGGCGCGCCCGCGCCGGCAATCCAAAACTGTTGTAGCTGCGCAGATCGACGTCGCTCTCGACCGTCGGCGCCTTTGGGTAAGCGTCCATCGCGGAGAATTCTCCCTGTACTTTGAAACCAGAAGCCCAACATGCCCAGTTTTGACGCCGTCCTCGAACCCAATCTCGTTGAAATTCGCAATGGAGTGGACAACGCCTCCAAAGAAGTTGGCACCCGCTTTGACTTCAAAGGCACCGGCGCCAAAGTCGAGTTGAAGGGCAAAGACAAGGAAAGCACGATCGAAATGACGGGCGATTCCGACTTCCAACTGGAGCAATTGGAAACCGTGCTGCTGGACAAAATGACAAAGCGCAAGGTCGAGATCACCTACTTTGACCGCAGCGCCAAGATCGAGAAGCTCGGCGGCGACAAGGTCAAGAAGGTCTGGACGGTGCGCAACGGCATTCCAAGCGACTTGGCCAAGAAGATCGTTGGCAAGATCAAGGACAGCAAGCTCAAGGTCCAGGCCAGCATCCAGGGCGACGCCGTCCGCGTCACTGGCAAGGACAAAGACATCCTGCAGGCCACGATTGCTTTGCTTCGCAAAGAAATCGACGACATGCCGCTGACCTTCGACAACTTCCGCGACTGATTCGCATGCGAACGGCGCTCTGCTTGCTGTCGCTGGTTGGGCTGCTCGGGGCACAAGCGGCCCCAACGGTCAGTCTGAACGGCAGCTTAGGCCGATCGGCAGCGCTACTGGTCATTGGCGGCCAAGTGAAAACGCTTCGCGTCGGAGAGTCCATCGATGGCATCAAGCTCATTGAGGTCGGCGACAACCGCGCCGTGGTGGAAATCGACGGCAAGCGGCAAGACCTTCGACTGGGCGCGGCCACAGTGGCCCAAGGCGGTGGCGGCGGGCCGGCTAAAGGCCAACGAATCGTGCTGCAGGCGGGCTCGGGCGGTCACTTTCAGGCCCTGGGCAGTATCAACGGGCACGCCATGCGCTTCCTCGTGGACACCGGCGCCACCACCGTTTCAATCAGCAAGCGCGATGCCGATCGCATGCGAATTCGCTACACCACAGGCCAGCCGGTGCAACTTCAGACTGCCAACGGCGTCATCAGCGGGCACCTCATTACCCTCGATCGTGTGCGCTTGGGCGACGTAGAAATCAGCGGCGTACAGGCCACCGTGGCCGACCGCGACATGCCCTTTGCATTGCTGGGTAACTCATTTCTATCGCGCTTCAACATGAAGCGCGATAACGAAACCCTGATCTTGGATCGAAGGTTCTAAACCATGGCATTCCGCCCCCTCGTCGCAAGCCTGTTGATTGCTCTCGCCGCGCTACAACCTGTATCGGCGCAAGGTGCGAAGGCCGGTCGCGTTTACGAAGATGCTTTAAAGCGATACGAGAACAAGGACTTGGCCGGCGCCATCGTGCAGTTGAAAAACGCCTTGGCCGAAGAGCGCAAGTTCCTACCGGCTCTGCTGCTGCTCGGCAAAGCATCGCTGGAGGACAGCAACCCCGGTGCCGCCGAGGCAGCCTTTCTCGAAGCCATGAGGCTTGGGGCGAATCGAAGCGAAATCGCCGAGTTGCTGGCCAGAGCCCTGGTTGCCCAAGGTAAGCAAACCCAGATGCTTCAGGACCCCAACCTGCAGGTTCAGGGCTTGCCACCGCTGCAGCAATCCAAGCTCCTTCTGGTGCGCGCTGCGGCGCAAAGCGATCTGGGTGACGACCGGGCAGCACTTGCTTCGATTGAGCAAGCGCGCCAGCTCAACGCCAATGATCCGGAAACTTGGCTGGCGGAGGTACCGGTACGCATTCGCTCCAGCAGTTTTGAAGCCGCCTTGACGGCCGCAGACCGCGCCTTGAAGCTCGACCCAGGCAGTGCCGAAGCGCTATACCAACGCGGCAGCGCGCACCACGCCAACAATCAACTGGATGCGGCTCGGTCCTCCTATGACGCCGCCTTGGCTCGCGAACCACTGCACCTTGAAGCTCGCATCGCACGCGCGGGAATTTGGCTCGACTTGCGCCAGCCCGATCGCGCCATGGCCGACATCACCGAACTGCGCAAAGCGCACCCCAAGGACCCCCGGGCCGACTACCTTGCAGCGGTCATCGCTGAAGGAAAAGGCGACAAGGCGGGTTCGCAGGCGGCCATGCGCCGGGTTGCCGAGCTGATCGCGCCGGTACCGATCGACTTCCTCCGCTTTCGCTCGCAGTTGCTGATGCTGGGGGGGCTTTCGCACTACGCACTGAACGAGCCTCAGAAGGCCAAGCCCTATCTCGAGTACTTGATCAAGCAACAACCACGCAACCCGTCGTCGAAGCTCTTGGCGCAAATCCTCTACAACGAGGGACAGGTTGAGAACGGCATTCAAGTGCTGGAAAACTACCTGCGTTCGCAACCGCAAGACATCCAAGCCATAGCTCTGGTGGCCAGCGGTCATAGCTTACAAGGCCGCAATGCCAAGGCCACGCAACTCATGATGCAAGCCCTGAGCAGTCGCGACAGTCCCGAACTGCGCAGCGTGCTCGGCCAATCTCTGATGCGCTCCGGCAAGTTTGAGGATGCGCAACGCGAACTAGAGAACGCTTGGAAGCGTGACGCGACCCACGCCCCGACCGGCACCGCCTTGGCACTGCTTTATCTGCGCACCCAGCAGGCTCCTAAAGCGGTCGCAGTGGCTCGCGCCGTGACACAACTGGGGCCAAACACCGCCAGCAACCAACAATTGCTCGGCATGGCGCAAGCCGCTAACGGCGACCTCAAAGGCGCCCGAGCCAGCTTCGACAACGCCCTAAAACTCGATCGCACCATGGCCGAGGCACAAATGAGCCTGGCCCGTCTCGACGCACGCGAGGGCAAGGTCGCAGAGGCTCGCAAACGCTTGGAGCAGCTGCACCGCGCCGATGAGAAACGCGTCGAACCCATGCTGGAGCTTGCGGGCCTGAGTCGTTCACAGAATCAGCTGGACGAAGCAGTGCGTTGGCTGGAAAAGGCCGTCACGATGGCGGGGCAGCGCGAATTACGCCCCAGCTTTGCTTTGGTCGACCTTCACTTAAGTCGCAATCAAGCTCCCCAAGCGCTGGAGGCTGCCAAAGTCTTGTTCAACAAGGGCCCAGAAGATCCGATGGTTTTGGTGGCCTATGCCCGGGCGCAGTTGGCCAATAACGATCTAGCGGGCGCAAAACCAACGCTGGTGCAGGCCTCCCGCCGTATGCCGTTCGGCGCCGATAGCTACATCGAGATTGCCAATCTTCAATTCACCGCAGGTGACTTGGCTGGAGCTGGCTACACCCTTTCCAAAGTTCTCGAAGCCGTACCGGACGCACCTCGTGCATTGGTGCTCCAAGCCACCATTGCTATGCAGCAAGGCGACCTCAAAGCCGCAGCCACCCATACGAGCCGGCTGCGTGCGCTACGCCCGAAGGACGCCGCAACCTTGCTGCTGGCCGCCGAGTTGGCGATGGCAAACAAAAAACCCGCCGAAGCCCTGGCTGCGCTGCGCACTGCGCATGAAGTGCAGCCTTCAACAGCCACGACGATGCGACTCTTCCTGCACCTTGCGGAACATGACAAGGGCAATGCTGCCGAAGGCGTGGCAGAGGCATGGCTTCGCAAGCAGGCGGGCGATGTTCCCGTTCGGCGCGCCTTGGCGGAGCACCAAGCGAGCCGAGGCAGTTGGGCGAAGGCCGAAAGCTCTTACCAAGAATTGCTGCGCCGCAACCCCAACGATGCGCATGCGCTCAACAACCTCGCCCTGCTGCTTTTGCGTGCCAACAAAACCATCGAAGCCCTGGCCTTGACTGAGCGCGCCATGAAGGCGGCGCCGGGCGTTCCTGTCGTCATCGATACCCATGCCTGGGCTCTGCACCGCAACGGAAAACACGATCAAGCCCTTTCACTGCTCCGAGATGCACGCTTGCGCGCTCCGGAAAACGCAGAGATTCGCTACCACCTCGCGGCCGTTTTGGCAAAACTGGGCCGAAATGCCGAAGCCCGAACTGAGCTTCGTGCTGCTTTGCAACAGAGCCAAGGCCTTGAAAGCGTTAAAGAAGCCCAGGAGCTCCTACTCACCCTCAAGTGAGGGGTCTGAGGAGTGTCGCAAAAGCTTACAGTCCTTCCCAAGCAAAGCCGTCGAACCTCCTGATTCAGAGTGTTTGTCTCTACGAATCAAGAACGTAACGAAGCTGGCACGGATTCTGCAGACTAGCCGACAGCATCAAATAGCCCTTCGGAGCATCACATGAATTTCAAGAACACGCTGGTTAGCACCGCACTCATCGGTTTGTGCAGCCTATCGGCTCAAGCCGCGACGTGGAGCAAGACGGCCACCAACTCTGGTAGCACCTGCAATGCAGTGAACGCCGTCAGCTGCACCATCGCCAACACGGAAGCCAACGGCAGCAACGCGACCGTTACCGGCTGGGCAAACACCGGTTCTGGCGGCGCTTGGGCTGCTGCAACGCTCACAAACCAAGGCGGCTCGGGTTTCGGCGTGAACAATGGCAATTCCGCTGACGTTGGTGAAGGCAGCAGTCCCTAGCACGCCCTCGACAACGACAGATTTGTGGACGCGGTACGTTTTCAGTTTGCGCAAAGCACAACTTTGAGTGCAGTGCGAACCGGTTGGATGACGACCGACGCCGACTTCACGGTGCTGGCTTGGACAGGCGCCGGGGCAGTGAACATGGGCAGCTT
Source organism: Burkholderiales bacterium (assembly GCA_046317675.1). GTDB lineage: Bacteria > Pseudomonadota > Gammaproteobacteria > Burkholderiales > Burkholderiaceae_C > Inhella. The sequence continues at coordinate 20,742 of JBKCVH010000176.1, read as the reverse complement.
GAACAACGTCGCCAACACGCGTTCAATGGCGGGTTGGACCGTGGTCGGTAACTACGCCACAAGTGCGTCTGGCACCACAAACTTCACCACCGGTGTTTCGTCGAGTTTCTGGCTGATCACGGCTTACAACTCAGCTTTTGGCACCGGCAGCAACCTGAACAACGGCAACGACTTCTTCAAGCTGTTGTCGGTCTCTGGCCACACCAACACCAGCACCAACAACCGCGTGTCTGAGCCAGGCGCGCTGGCGCTCGCCGGTTTGGGTCTGATGGGCGCTGCTGTGGTGCGCCGCCGCCGCAAGCAGGCTTAAGTCTTGTGCCAGCCTAGGCTGGTTCGTCTTCCCCCCACAAAGGCCGCCCTCCAGCGGCCTTTGTTGTTTTCCGCTCCACCGCGACTTCCATAATCCGGCGCCATGCAGGTCTTCCGGGGTTTCCAACATCGTGCCGTGGCGCCGCAGTGCGCGCTGACCATCGGTAATTTTGATGGCGTTCATCGTGGCCATCAGGCCATGTTGGCATTGCTGCGAAGCGAAGCCCAGCACAGGGGCGTACCGTCCTGTGTGCTGACGTTTGAGCCGCACCCCCGCGACTTTTTTGCAAGATTGGCCGGCAAGCCCGAGTTGGCGCCAGCACGCATTGCGCTGCTGCGCGACAAGCTCACCGAGTTAGCGCGCTGCGGCATCGACCAAGTCATCGTGCTGCCCTTCAATGCTGCCTTGGCAGGCCTGTCGCCGCGCGACTTCGTGCAGCAGGTGCTCGCCAATGGCCTGGGGGCGCGCTACGTGCTGGTTGGGGACGACTTCCGCTTTGGCGCCAAGCGCCAAGGCGACTACGCGACGCTGGATGCCTTGGGCGGCCAGTTCGGCTTTGATGTGGCTCGCATGATGAGCTACGAGGTCCACGGACTGCGAGTCAGCTCCAGCGCCGTGCGGGATGCCCTGACGCGTGGCGACATGGCACAGGCTCAAGCGCTTCTCGGCCGGCCTTACGCGATTTCAGGTCATGTGCTGCACGGTCAAAAGCTGGGGCGGCAGCTCGGCGGTGGCTTCAACACCTTGAACCTCCGCTTCGACCACGACAAGCCGGCCGCCCAAGGCATCTATGTGGTGCGCACCCATGGCCTTACGGCCGCGCCCTTGCCCGGCGTTGCCAGTTTCGGCAAGCGGCCCACGGTGGATGACAGCGGTCGCGTCTTGCTGGAAACCCATTGCCTGGACTGGCCCGAGCAACTCGGCCCCGAGGGGGGCTACGCTAAACTCGTCCGCGTGGAACTGCTGTACAAACTCCGCGACGAAGCCCGCTATGAAGGGCTCGAAGCCCTCACTGCTGCCATCGCTGCCGATGTGGCTGCGGCGCGTGCCTGGTTTGCTTCGCACGCTGCTGAGCGCCGCCAAACCACCCGCGATCGAATTTGAGGGCCTGCCGCGCCCAGCGGCCTCCCACCTAGCGCCCTCCCCTGACTTTTTAAGGCTGCGCACTGCCGCAGTTCCCGCCATGAGCTCGACGCCTGACTACCGCGCCACCCTGAACCTGCCCGACACCGCTTTCCCCATGCGCGGTGACCTGCCCAAGCGCGAACCCGCTTGGATCAAGGCCTGGCAAGACGAAGGCCGCTACCAGCAGCTGCGCGCGGCCCGCCAAGGCGCGCCGAAGTTCGTTCTGCATGACGGCCCGCCTTACGCGAACGGTGCCATCCACATCGGGCATGCGGTGAACAAGGTGCTCAAGGACATGGTCGTGAAGTCGCGCCAGTTGGCCGGCTTTGACGCCGCCTATGTGCCGGGCTGGGACTGCCACGGTCTTCCCATCGAGAACGCCATCGAGAAGCAGTTCGGCCGGAGCCTCAGCCGCGACGAGATGCAGGCCAAGAGCCGCGCTTACGCGACCGAGCAAATCGCGCTACAGCGCGCTGACTTTGAACGGCTCGGTGTGCTGGGTGACTGGCAGCACCGCTACGCGACCATGGACCCGAAGAACGAGGCCGGACAGATCCGGGCCTTCAAAAAGGTCATGGAGCGGGGCTTTGTGTACCGGGGCTTGAAGCCGGTGTACTGGTGCTTTGACTGCGGCTCTTCCTTGGCCGAGTTCGAGATCGAGTACGCCGACAAGCAAAGCGACACGCTGGACGTTGCCTTTCCCTGCACCGAACCTGCAAAGCTCGCCGCCGCTTTCGGCCTTTCTGGGCTGGACTTTGAAGTCAGTGCGGTGATCTGGACCACCACCGCCTGGACGCTACCGGCCAACCAAGCGCTGAACCTCAACGCAGCCATCACGTACGCCCTGGTGAAAACGCCCCAAGGCGGCTTTGTGGTGGCCCAGGCTCGTGTTGAGGACTGCCTAAAGCGTTGGGGCCTTGAAGGCGAAGTGGTGGCCACCTGCGCCGGCAAGGCACTGGAAGGCCTTCGCTTTGAACACCCCCTGGCGCGCAGCCATGAGGGCTACCAGCGCACGGCGCCGGTTTACTTGGCCGACTACGCCACCGATGCCGACGGCACCGGCATCGTGCACAGCAGCCCGGCCTATGGCCTGGATGACTTCTTCTCCTGCATGGCCAACGGCATGCGGCACGACGAGATGCTGAACCCGGTGCAGGGCAATGGCGTCTATGCCGCCGACCTGCCTTTGTTTGGTGGCCTGCACATCTGGAAGGCAGTTCCTGTCATCCTCGAAGCGCTTAAGGCGGCTTCTCGCTTGCTGGCCACGCAGCGCATCACGCACAGCTACCCGCACTGCTGGCGGCACAAGACGCCGGTGATCTACCGCGCCGCTTCGCAGTGGTTCATCCGCATGGATGCGGCCGATGCCGGCACGCAGGGTGTGTTCACTAAAGAAGCGCCGCTGGAATCGCTGCGCGAGTTGGCACTGAAGGCGATTGACGCGACCGCCTTCTACCCAGAGAACGGCCGAGGCCGACTGCGCGACATGATTGCCAACCGGCCCGACTGGTGCATCAGCCGTCAGCGCGCCTGGGGCGTGCCGCTGCCGCTGTTCCTGCACAAGGAAAGCGGCGATTTACACCCCAACACCATGGCCATCTTGGACCAAGCGGCTGACATCGTGGAAGCCGGTGGCGTGGAGGCCTGGAGCCGCTTGAGCAGCGAGGATGTGCTGGGCAGCGAGGGTGCGAACTACACCAAGAGCAACGACATCTTGGAGGTCTGGTTCGACTCCGGCTCCACCTTCGAGCACGTGCTCAAAGGCAGCCATGCCGGCTTGGCCCACTCGGAAGGCCCCGAAGCTGACCTGTACCTGGAAGGCCATGACCAACACCGCGGCTGGTTCCACTCGGCCCTGCTGCTGGGTTGTGCCCTGCACGGCCGCGCGCCCTACAAGGGCCTGTTGACACACGGCTTCACGGTGGACGGCCAGGGCCGCAAGATGAGCAAGTCGGTCGGGAATGTGGTCGCACCGCAAACCGTCAGCGACAAGATGGGCGCCGAGATCATTCGGCTTTGGGTGGCAGCGACCGACTACTCGGGTGACCTGGCCATTGACGACAAGATCCTTGCCCGCGTGGTAGACGCCTACCGCCGCATTCGCAACACGCTGCGCTTTTTGCTAGCCAACATCAGCGACTTCGACGCGACCCAGGACGCGCTGCCACTGGAGCACCTGCTGGAGTGCGACCGCTACGCGCTGGCGCGTGCAGCACAGCTGCAGGCGGAGATCCTTGCGCACTACCAGGTCTACGAGTTCCACCCGGTGGTTTCCAAGTTGCAGAACTACTGCAGCGAAGACCTCGGCGCCTTCTACCTGGACGTGCTGAAGGACCGGCTCTACACCACCGCACCCAAGAGTGCGGCGCGGCGCTCGGCGCAGACTGCGCTCTGGCACATCACCCAATCCATGCTGCGCTGGATGGCGCCCTTCCTGAGCTTCACTGCCGAGGAAGCTTGGCCGCTGCTCGGCGAGGGCAGCGTGTTTGCACAGACCTTCTGGAACCTGCCTGCGCCTGACGAAGCACTGATCGCCAAGTGGAGTCGCATCTTGGCCGTGCGTGCCGAGGTGAATCGCTCGCTGGAGGCCGTGCGTGGGCAAGGCGCCATTGGTGCGTCTCTGCAAGCCACCGTGCGCTTGACGGCCGGAAACGAGGACCACGCTGCGCTTGCCAGCTTGGGCGATGACTTGAAGTTCATCTTGATCGTCTCCGACGTCAGCCTGCTGGCCGGCGATGCGCTCGCCATCGAGGTTCTGCCCAGCACGGCGGCCAAGTGCGAACGCTGCTGGCACTACCGCGATGACGTGGGCCGCAACCCGGCCCACCCCCGCATTTGCGGCCGCTGTGACGACAACCTGCATGGCGCCGGCGAAACCAGGAGCTTTGCCTGATGGCCGGCACGCCGGTGGTCAAAGGCTGGTGGCGATGGCTGCTGATTGCCGCCATCATCATCGTGCTCGACCAGTACACGAAGACGCTGATCGTCAACCACTTCCAGTTGCATGAAGGGCGCTACGTCACCAGCTTCTTCAATTTGGTGCGCGCGCACAACCCGGGGGCGGCCTTTAGCTTTCTAGCGGGCGCGGGCGGCTGGCAGCGTTGGTTCTTTACCGCCATCGCCTTGGCGGCCACGGTGTTCATCATCGTGATGCTGCGCAAGCAAGGCGATCAAAAACTGTTTGCGCTGGCGCTGACTTTGATCTTGGGCGGCGCCATCGGCAACGCAGTAGACCGCCTCATCCATGGCTACGTCGTCGACTTCCTGCAGTTCCACTGGGGTGGTTGGGCCTTCCCCTCGTTCAATGTTGCCGATAGCGCCATCACCCTGGGCGCCATCTTGTTGATCGTGGATGAGATTCGTCGCGTGACACGGCGCAAGTAGGTGCTACAAAGCCGGCGCCCGAGTTGCTGCAGCACCGATCGCCCTTCATGAACGAAGCCCTCGCCCTTCCGGCCGATGCCGCCTGGCTCCAGGCGCCCATCGCCATGGGCCATGTGGATTTGGCGAACGGGCGCTTGCTGAGCGCGAACCCGGCGCTGCAGTCCATGCTGGCCTCGCGCGGCATGCCGGCGCAGCCCGACTTGGTGGCCCTGCTGGGCGACCACAGCACCGCCACCGAGGCCTGGGCTCACTTGCGTGCCGGGCGGCCTTGGCGGGCGCGGCTGCGGCTTGGCACACGGCACAGCGATTGGTACCAGGTCCACTTGACCCAAGGCAGCGAACCCGATCTCGCCCTCTTGTGCGCTTGCCCAATTGACGCACTGCAAACCGACCCCAGCCAGCTCGTCAGCCAGCTGAGCCACGAGCTGCGCACGCCGCTCAATGGGGTCATCAGCCTCACCGAGCTGGTGCTGACCAGCCAACTGGGTGAGCGCCAGCGCAAGTTGCTGGACATGGCTTTGCTTTCGGGGCGGCAGTTGCTGGACTTGATCAACCACACGCTCGACTTGGCCAAGCTCGATGCAGGCGCGATGCAGCTCGACCACCGCGCCTTTGCCTTGCACGATTGCCTGAAAGACGCCCTGCAGCCGCTGCTCGCCAGCGCCCACCACAAAGGCGTGGCGCTACAGGCTCGGGTGCAGCCCGGCGTGCCGCAGCAGCTCATGGGAGACACCCTTCGCCTGCGCCAAGTCTTGAGCAACTTGGTGGGCAACGCCCTCAAGTTCACCGCTCAGGGCCAAGTTCGCGTCGATGTGCAGCGCGCCAGCTGGCGCGATGGCGGCGGGCTTCGGCTGGGCATCTCCGTGACCGACACCGGCATGGGCATGAGCCCGGAGCAGGTGCGCCGCCTGTTCAAGCCCTTTGCGCAGGGCGATGCCAGCATTGCCCAGCGCTTTGGCGGCAGTGGGCTCGGCCTCGTCATCGCGCAGCGGCTGATCCGCCTGATGGGCGGGGGGGACATCGAAGTGGAGAGCAGCCCTGGAGTGGGCTCCTGTTTTCGCTTCGAGATCAATGCCGAACGCGCGTCAGGCTGATTTCAGCCTCGGTGCTTGGCCCGGCTGACCGTAGAAACAACTACTGGAAGATGTCGGCCGGTGAAAAGTCGAGCGGCGTGGTTGGCGTCGCAGAAAAGAAAAAGCGCCGGATTGCAGCCCGGCGCTCTTGAGCTTGAGGGACTTATCCCTGCAAGCCGAGGTGTTTGAAGGGCCCACGACCACTGGCCGCCGTGATGAGGCCAAGCACCCTTCCCGGCTCTGGCCCAACGTTGTTCCAGGTAAAGCGCCAAGTCCAATTACCGCCCAGCGTACCCGGCGTGTTCATGCGGTCTTTGGCCGGCAGGCCCAGCACGTCTTGCATGGGGAACACCGCCATGTTGGCCACCGAATTGGCAGCGGCGCGGATCATGGCCCAGTGCACATCGTGACCGCCACAGGCCAGGTAACAGGCAGCGAACTCCCGCTCGCGTGGCTTCGCGGCCGCCCACCAGCCTTGGGCCGTGTCGTTGTCATGGGTGCCGGTGTACACCACGCAGTCCTTGCCGTACATGTGGGGCAAGAACTCGTGATCCCCTTCGCAGCCGAAAGCGAACTGCAAGATCTTCATGCCAGGGAAGCCGCAGCCATCGCGCAGCTCGATCACGTCAGGGGTGATCAAACCCAAGTCCTCGGCAATGATGGGCAAGGGCCCCAGCGCGGCGCTGATGGCATCAAAGAGGCTCTGGCCCGGGCCTTTGACCCACTGACCTTCCATGGCGGTTGGCGAACTGGCGGGGATTTCGTAATAGCCGGCAAAGCCCCGGAAGTGGTCGATGCGGAACACATCCGCCTGCGCCAGTGCACGCTGCACGCGCTCGATCCACCACGCATAACCGCTGCGCTTCATCTTGTCCCAGCGGTAAAGGGGGTTGCCCCAGCGCTGGCCTTGCGGCCCCAAGTCGTCGGGTGGCACGCCCGCCACCACCGTGGGCTGGAAGTTTTCGTCGAGGTAATAGAGCTCGGGATGGGCCCAGCAGTCGGCACTGTGGTGGGCAATGAAGATCGGGAGATCACCCATGATGGCGACGCCCTTGGCATTGGCATAGGCCTTGACCTTCGCCAATTGGGTGTCGAACTGCCACTGCACAAACTGCCAAAAGCCGATCTCGGCCGTGTGCTCCTTGCGGAACTTGGCCAGCGCCGCCTTTTTGCGCCCCCGCAGCTCCGGCGCCCAGTCCCACCAGCATGCACCAGCGTGGGCCGACTCCAGGGCCATGAAGAGGCTGTAGTCGTCGGCCCAGGAGGCCTCTTTCTCGACCCAAGCCGCGAGTTCAGCCTGGGCGGCCTCATCGGCCTGCGCCACGAAGCCGGCATAGGCGGCGCGCAGTTGCGCCAAGCGCCAAGGCACGACTTTGCCGAAGTCCACGGCATGGTCGTCGAAACCCGGCAGCACGGGCTGCGCCAGCCAGCCTTGGGCAACCAGCGGCTCCAAAGCCACCATCAAAGGCGAACCCGCGAAGGCCGACACCGACTGGTAGGGCGAATCGCCTGGGCCAATCGGTGTGGTGGGCAAAAGCTGCCAAACGCGCTGGCCGCAAGACTCCAGCCAGTCCACAAAGTGCAAGGCAGCAGGGCCAAGGTCACCGATGCCATGTGGCCCCGGAAGCGAAGTGATGTGCAGCAACACGCCGCTGGAACGTTGATCGAGATTCATGCGCTGGATGCTCCTGATTCGGTTGAGCCCAACAGCACCAAGCTGTGGGCGGCAAGTTGTAGAGGTTGCCCGGCCACCAAGGCCCCTTCAGCCAGAGCGCCACCAGAATCCAGCAAAAGGACCCATGGACCATGCACCAAGGTAAAGGGAAGGCACTCGGCCTCGGGGTTGAAAAGGAGAGCGAGCCGGCGGCTGTTGGCACCGCACTTGAACTCGGCCACAAAGGCGCGCTGGCTACCGCTGTGCCAGTCTTGGCTTTGCATGGCGTGGCCCGACGGGGTGAGCCAATTCACCTGCGCGTCACGGGCCGCCTTGGCGGTGCCCACCAACCAGCGGGGGTGGCGCAGCAAAGGCTCTTGCGCGCGCAACTGCAAGCAGCGGGCCACAAAGGCTTGAAGCTGTGCATCGCCCTGGCTCCAGTTCACCCACCCGGTGGGGTTGTCCTGGCAATAGGCGTTGTTGTTGCCCTGCTGGCTGTTGGCGATCTCGTCGCCCGCGTTGAGCATGGGCGTGCCCTGCGCAAAGATGAGCGTGGCCATGAGCGCACGGCGCACGCGGTCGCGCCTTTCGAGCACACACGGGTCTGAACTGGGGCCCTCAGGCCCAAAGGCGTTGCAGAGCTCGTTGTCGCGACCGTCGCGGTTGTCTTCGCCGTTGGCGTGGTTGTGCTTCTTGCTGTAGCTGGTGAAGTCGGCCAGCGTGAAGCCGTCATGGCAGGCGATGAAGTTCACGCTGGCCAGGGGTTCGCGTTGGCCGTGGTGGAACACATCGCTGCTGGCGGTGAAGCGGCGGGCGAACTCGCCGCGGCTCACCCCCGTGCTCAACCAATAGGAGCGCACGGCATCGCGGAACTTGTCGTTCCACTCCAAAAAGGCACCGGGAAAATGACCCAGCTGGTAGCCGTCATAGGCCGCATCCCAGGGCTCGGCGATCATCTTCACACCGGCCAAGATCGGGTCTTGGCGCATGGCGGTGAACAGCGCCGCATGAGAGCCAAAGCCGCGGTCGCCACGTCCCAGCACGGGCGCAAGGTCAAAGCGGAAGCCATCGACACCCATCTCCTGCACCCAGTAGCGAAGGGAGTCGAGCACGAACTGAGTGACACGCGGGTGCGCGCAGTGCAAGGTGTTGCCGCAGCCGGTCAAGTTCTCGTGGCGGCTCTTGTCGTCAGGCTGCAGTCGGTACCAAGCGGCGTTATCGAGCCCTCGGAAAGACAGCGTGGGCCCAAACTCATTGCCTTCGGGCGTGTGGTTGTAGACCACATCGAGCAGCACCTCAATGCCGGCATCGTGCAGCGAGCGCACCATCTCACGGAATTCTTCGCGGATGGCGGTCGGATCTTTCGCCTGTGCCCAGCGAGGGTCGGGGCAAAAGAAGCCGAGTGAGTTGTAGCCCCAGTAGTTGTGCAAGCCTTTGTCGGCCAAATGCGGCTCATCCACCGTGTAGTGAACCGGTAGCAGCTCGATGGCGTTCACGCCCAATCGCTTCAGATGAGCGATCACGGCTGGGTGCGCCAAGCCCGCATAGGTGCCGCGCAGCGCTTCGGGCACAGCGTCGAACTGCTTGGTCAGGCCCTTTACATGGGCTTCGTAAATGACGAGGCGATCGAGCGGCAAGTGCGGCGCATTGGCGCGCGGGCTTTCGCCGGCAAGCGGCGCCGCCACGCGGGCCTTCAAGGCCTGTGCGGCGTTGTCGCGGGTGTCGAGGCTGCGCGGTCCATCCGGGTGGCCCAGGGTGTAGCCATGGTGCTCGGCACGCCAACCAAAGTGGCCGATGATTTCGAGCGCATGCGGGTCCAGCAGAAGCTTGTGCGGGTTGAATCGATGCCCATGCAACGGCTCGTAAGGCCCATGGGCACGCAAGCCGTACACGAGGCCCTCGCCCACGCCGGGCAGGAAGCCATGCCAAATGCTGTCGCTCGGCCCGTGCAGGGCATAGCGGCGCAACTCGCGCTGGCCATCGCCATCGAACACACAAACTTCAATGGCAGTGGCGTGCTCTGAAAAGACGGCGAAGTTCACGCCGCCGTCACGCGGTTGGCTCCCGAGCGGCGTGACGCGGCCGGGCAGCAGGGCTTCAGGAAGACCTTGGAATGACATCAGGCGGGTACGAGAAATAGAACGCCCAAGGGCGGTAGGTTCAGGGCCACCGAATGCCCACGGCCATGCGCGGAAATCGGTTCGACGGGCACAGGGCTGTCGCCGTTCCCGACATTGCTGCCACCGTAGTGGCTGCTGTCGGTGTTGACCAATTCACGCCACGCGCCAAAGCGCGGGTCGCTGCCAATGCGGTAGCCGGGGCGCGGCACGGGAGTGAGGTTGCACACCACCATCACAGCGCCGCCTTGATCGTCGTGGCGCAGCCAAGCGAACACGGAGTTGGCTTCGTCATGGGATGCAATCCACTCAAAGCCCTCAGCCAAACAGTCTTGCTGGAAGAGCGCGCTGTGGCTGCGGTAAGCATGGTTCAAGTCGGCCACCAGGCGCCTTGCGCCGGCATGCAGTGGCTGGTCGGTCTGGTACCAAGGCAGTCCTGCCGACTCGCTCCACTCCCCACGCTGCCCCCATTCCTGACCCATGAACAACAACTTTTTGCCCGGGTGGCCCCACATGAAGCCCAGGTAGGCGCGTAGGTTGGCGAACTGCTGCCACTCGTCACCGGGCATCTTGTCCAGCAAGCTGCCCTTGCCGTGCACCACTTCGTCGTGGCTGATGGGCAGCATGAAGTTTTCGCTGAAGGCGTACACGAGCCCGAAAGTCATCTGATGGTGGTGCCACCGGCGGTGGACCGGGTCTTCATGGATGTAGCGCAGCGTGTCGTTCATCCAGCCCATGTTCCATTTGAAATGGAAGCCCAGGCCGCCGGCATAGGTGGGCTTGCTGACGCCGGGGAATGCCGTGCTCTCTTCGGCAACGGTAAAACCGCCGGCGGCACTCACCTGCTCGTTCACATGCTTGAGCAGGGAGATGGCTTCGAGGTTTTCTCGCCCACCCTGGTGGTTGGGAATCCACTCGCCGGCCGAGCGCGAGTAGTCGCGGTACAGCATGCTGGCCACGGCGTCCACACGAAGGCCGTCTACGCCCCAGCGCTCCACCCAGTACAGCGCACTGCTGGCCAAAAAGGCCCGGACTTCAGACCGCCCGAAGTTGTAGATCAGCGTGTTCCAGTCCCGGTGGAAGCCCTCTTTCGGGTCTTGGTATTCATAGAGCGCCGTGCCATCAAAGCGGGCCATGCCGAAGGCGTCGGTCGGGAAATGCGCCGGCACCCAATCCAGCAACAGGCCAAGGCCATGGGCATGGCAGGCGTCAACGAACAAGCCAAACTGCGCCGGGTCGCCGAAGCGCCGGCTGGGCGCAAAAAGGCCCAAGGTTTGGTAGCCCCACGAGCCATCGAACGGATGCTCGCTGATGGGCAGCAGTTCAATGTGCGTGAAACCCAGCCCGGCCACGTAGGCGGGCAGGCTGTTGGCCAACTCCTCCCACGTTGGGAAGCCACCATCGCGCCCCTTGCGCCAGCTTTGGGCATGCACTTCGTAGACGCTGATGGGCGCATTGCGCCCGTTGGCTTCGGCACGCCCGGCCGGCAGCTTGCGCTTGGGGGGCAAGCCGGCCACCACGCTGGCGGTTTCGGGGCGCATTTCCGCCGAGGTGGCATAGGGGTCGGCCTTGAGTGGCAGCAAGGCGCCGTCAGAGCCCTTGACCTCGTACTTGTAGAGATCGCCCGCTTGCACGTGGGGGATGAACAACTCCCACACGCCGGCGTCGTGTCGCAAGCGCATGACGTGGCGCCGCCCATCCCAGCCGTTGAACGGCCCCACCACGGAGACCCGCTGCGCATTGGGCGCCCAGACGGCAAAGCGCGTGCCCGCCGCGCCTTCCAAGCTCATGGGGTGTGCGCCAAGGATTTCGTGCATTCGCACTTCGTTCCCGTCGCGCAGGCGGCGCATGTCGTCGTCGCTCAAGCAGGCGCCAAAGGCATAGGCGTCGAAGTACTGGCCTTGGCTGCCGTCTTGCCAAAGCACTTGAAGCTGGTATTGGGCGCGCGGCCCTTCAAAGGGACCGGTAAAGAGGTCGGTTCCTTCTAGGCGTGTCAGGGGCGCATGCGGCTTGCCATTCACCCAGGCCGTGACCTCAACGGCGGCTGGCAGCAGCACCCGGAGCGTTAGCCCCGCGCCGTCCTCGTGCAGACCCAGGACGGAAAAAGGGTCGCCGTGGCGACCCTGCTGCAGCGATTCAATCGCGGCTTGGCTCAGCATGGGAGAAAACCCCTCAGAGTGTTTTGGCGGCCCAGACGCGCTCCACGTATTCGTTGATGGTGCGGTCGCTGGAGAACCAACCCATGCCTGCCACATTGCGCAGCGCACGTTCGGCCCATGCCGAACTCTGCCTGAACAAAGCGTCCACGCGGCTTTGTGCGGCCACGTAATCGGCGAAATCAGCCATCAGCATGTAGCCGTCGCGCTGCAAGAGGTTGTCCACGATGGCGCGGTAGCGCTCGGTGTCGCCGCCGCTGAACGTGCCGTCGGCAATGGCGTCCATCACGTTCTTGAGTTGGCGGTTCTCTTCGACGTAAAGACGGGGGTCATAGCCCAGTTGCTTCATTTTCTGCACGCCTTCTGCACGCAGACCAAAGACGAACATGTTCAGCACGCCCATGGCCTCGGCCATTTCGATGTTGGCGCCGTCCCAAGTGCCGATGGTGATGGCACCGTTCATCGCGAACTTCATGTTGCCGGTACCGCTGGCCTCGGTGCCGGCGGTGGAGATTTGCTCGCTCAAATCCGCCGCAGGAATGATGGTCTCCGCGAGCGACACGCCGTAGTTCGGCAAGAACACCAGCTTGAGCTTGCCGCCCACCCGCGGGTCGCTGTTCACCACCCGCGCCACGTCGTGCGACAGCTGAATGATGAGCTTGGCCATGTGATACGCCGAGGCCGCTTTGCCCGCAATGATCACGGTGCGTGGCACCCAATCAAGCCCATCCGGCGCCTTGTTGGGGCTGGCAATGATGGCTTGGTAGCGCGCCACCACGTGCAAGATGTTCAAGAGCTGGCGCTTGTACTCGTGGATGCGCTTGATCTGCACATCAAAGAGGCTGTCGGGGTTGACCACGGGCCCGAGCTTGTTGCGAATGAGCGTTGCGAGCTTCTCTTTGTTCGCCCGCTTCACCGCCAAGAAGGCGCGCTGCAGTTCGCCGTCGGTGGCCAGCTTGTTGAGCTTGCTCAGCTCGGCCAAATTCTTGCGCCAGCCACGCCCAATTTCGGCATCCAGCAGGCTCGACAAACCTGGGTTGGCCTGCTCCAACCAGCGGCGCGGCGTGACGCCATTGGTGACGTTGTGAAAGCGCTGCGGGAAGAGCCGCGCGTAGTCGGCAAAGATGGTCTGAACGCAGAGGTCCGAGTGAAGCTTGGCCACGCCATTGACGCGGTGCGAGGCCACGATCGAGAGTGCTGCCATGCGAACGCGGCGCTCCGCGTGGTTCGGGCCGCCTTCATCAATGATGGAGACGCGGCGCAGCAACTCCGTATCACCCGGCGCCATGCACTTGACCTCTTCGAGGAAGTGATGGTTGATCTCGTAAATGATTTCCAGGTGACGCGGCAGCAGCGCTTCGAACATACGCACCGGCCAGGTCTCCAGCGCCTCGGGCATCAGCGTGTGGTTGGTGTAGCTGATGGCTTGGCGGGTGATGGCCCAGGCCTGCGTCCAGTTCAGCGCGTGCTCGTCCATCAGCAAGCGCATCAGCTCGGCCGGCGCCAAAGCGGGGTGGGTGTCGTTCAGGTGGATGGCGTTCAGCAGCCCCAGGTTGTTCAGGGTGCCAAACTCGCGCAAGTGGCGGGCCAGCAAGTCTTGAAGACTGGCGCTGACCAAGAAGGCCTCCTGCTTGAGACGCAGCTCTCGACCCGCCTCGGTGCTGTCATCGGGGTACAGGACCCAGTTGAGGGCGTCGGCCGCCACGCGGTGCTTGCTGGCCTCGGCATAGTCGCCTCGGCAAAATGCATTGAAGTCGATCGGGCTGGCGCTGCTGGCTTGCCACTGGCGCAGCGTGCTCACGCGTTCGCTGTGATGCGCCGGCACGATGAAGTCGTAGGCCTGGGCCACAACGACCTCGCCACCGACCCAACGGCGGCCGCCTTCATGACCACCGTGACTGGAGTCGCTGACCACGCGGCCGCCAAAGCGGACCGAGTAACGGCGCTCAGGGCGAATCACTTCCCACGGCGCCCCGAAGCGCATCCAGTCATCCGGGCTCTCCACTTGCTTCCCACCATCAATACCCTGGGCAAACATGCCGTACTGGTAGCGAAGCCCGTAGCCGAAGCTGGGCAAGCCCGTTTCCGCAAATGAGTCCAAGAAGCAGGCGGCAAGCCGACCAAGGCCACCATTGCCCAGTGCCGCATCGGGTTCGCGCTCCAACACGTCGCCCAGCTGCAGGCCCAGCGGGTCCAGTTGCTCCTGCAGCAGTTTGTCCAGACCCAGTGCAGCCAGGGCATTGCCCAGTGCACGCCCCATCAAGAACTCCATGCTCAGGTAATGCACACGACGGGAAGGAGCGTCCACACCCCGATGGTTGTCCTGCTGCTGGGTGGAGACCCAGCGCTCGGCCAAGAGGTCACGGCAAGCATGGGCAGCGGCGCGCAGCACGGCCTCCTTGCTCGGTTGGCCGGGGGTCTGGCTCAGCTCGCGCGCCATGGCGGCCTTGAATGCAGATTGAAGGCTGGAGCGGGTGCGGGTGCGTTCAGAGGCAGACATCGTCGTGCGGCCCTTCAAAGGGAGAACGGGAGTGGAGTCGGCAATACGGCTCATCGGCGTGGTCTTTCAAGCTACGGCGATGGGCTCTGGTTTCCGATCCATGATCGGACCAAGGGCCGGTCGCAAGAATGCCGCACGCAGTAACTCAGCCCCAGCGGAGTGGCAAAACGCCCTCGCACCGGGCCGCCCGCAGGCAGCGACTGAAGCAAAGTATCACCCAGACGCCCCGATTTGTGTAGTTTGACTACATCGGGAAAGCCCTAGGTTTTGCGTAAGTCATTGATTTTTATATCCATGCAAAGAACAGGTCTCAGGGCAAGCTCTGTTGTGAAACTACATGTCGCTGGCTATATTGCTCGACAACAAGCCCATCCCTCAGAGATGGGCCGCATCCACAGTTCCGGAGTTTCCCGATGGCAAACGTGCAATTCAAGGGTGTGCAAAAGGCGTACGGCGACGTTCGCATCCTGCACGGCATCGATTTAGAGATTCGCGACGGCGAGTTCATGGTCTTTGTCGGCCCCTCTGGCTGCGGCAAAAGCACTTTGCTGCGCACCATTGCAGGGCTGGAGGACATCACTGGCGGCGAGTTGCGCATTGGAGGGCGCCTTGTGAACGATGTGCCGCCCTCCGAGCGCGGCATCGCCATGGTGTTCCAAAGCTATGCGCTCTACCCCCACATGAATCTCTACGACAACATGGCGTTCGGGCTCAAATTGGCCAAGATGCCCAAGGACGAGATTGACCGGGCGGTGACGCAGGCAGCCAAGATCCTGCACATCGAGCACTTGCTACAGCGCAAGCCCAAAGACTTGAGCGGCGGCCAACGGCAGCGCGTGGCCATTGGCCGCGCCATCGTCAGGAAGCCTGAAGTGTTCTTGTTCGATGAGCCGCTCTCTAACTTGGATGCCGCGCTCCGTGTGCGCATGCGCTACGAGTTTGCGAAGCTGCACGAAGACCTCAAGACCACCATGGTGTACGTGACCCACGACCAAGTGGAGGCCATGACCCTGGCAGACCGCATCGTGGTGCTGAGCGCCGGAAAGATCGAGCAAGTGGGTAGCCCGCTGGAACTCTACGAACACCCCGACAACCTCTTTGTGGCCGGCTTCATTGGCAGCCCGAAGATGAATTTCGTGGACACCGAAATTCTTGCGGCCACCGAACGCATGGCCCTCTTGAAGCTCGCCAACGGGGCACAGATCGAAGTGCACGTCGACGCGAGCCGCGCCAGCCCGGGCGACAAAGTGACTCTGGGCGTGCGGCCGGAGCATTTCGTTTTGGGCGGCGAAGGCAATGCCGTCAAGGCCACCGTGACTTTTGTGGAGTGCTTGGGCGGCACCACCTTCGCCTACTGCGCCTTCCCTGGCGTGGACGACGCACTCACCTGCGAGTTCGATGGCCGGGCGCGTGTGCGCTCCGGCGATGAACTCAGCTTGCAAATCCCGCCAGATGCAGGCTACTTGTTTGACAAAGACGGCAAAGCGTTCCGCCGTCTGGGCCAGGCGCCGTCACGCCACCAGGAGGCCGCGTGAAGAAAGTCTTGCTCGCAGCCACATTGGCTGCCTTTGCGCTACAGAGCGCACAGGCACAGAACAACCTGAACCTCTTGGTTTGGATCAACGGCGACAAGGGCTACAACGGCCTGCAGCGCGTAGGCGATGCCTTTGAAAAGGCCACCGGCGTGCGCGTCGAGGTTCAGCACCCCGAAGGTGCGCCAGAGAAATTCCAGCAAGCAGCGGGTGCAGGCACGGGCCCGGACATCTTTTGCTGGCCGCATGATCGTGTCGGCGAATGGGCCAAGGCCGGTTTGATCGTGCCAGTCCGCCCCGGCAAGGCCATCCGGGACGAGATCGAAACCAGTGCTTGGGACGCCTTCCGCTACCGCGGCAAGGTTTGGGGCTACCCCATCGCCATTGAAGCCAATGGCCTCATTTACAACAAAGCCCTGGTACCCAAGCCTCCGGCTACGTTTGATGAATTGATGGCCTTGGATGCCGAACTCAGCCGCCAAGGCAAGAAGGCAGTGCTTTGGGACTTCAACAAGAGCTTCTTCACTTGGCCGATGCTGGCTGGCGCTGGCGGCTTTGTGTTTGGCAAAGACAAGCTGGGCGATTACGACCCGAAACAAGTCGGCGTCAACACGGCCGGCGCCGTCAAGGGCGCGGAGCTGCTCAAACGGCTTGTGGTTGAAAAGTACATGCCCAAGGGCGCCCGCTATGCCGAGATGGAGGCGGGCTTCGCTCGCGGCAATGTGGCCATGATGGTGTCTGGCCCCTGGGCCTGGGACAACGCCAAGAAATCCAAGATTGATTTCGGCGTAGCCCCCATCCCGGCCGTGGTGCCGGGGCAGCCCAGCCAGTCGTTCGTGGGCGTGCTCGGCTGCATGATCAGCAGCCCCAGCAAGCTCAAAGACGTGGCGCGCGAGTTTCTTGAGAACCACCTGCTGCGCCCTGAGCAGTTGAAGGTCGTCAACGCCGACGTCCCGCTGGGTGTTCCGGCCAACAAGGCCTTCTATGCAGAGCTCTCGAAAGACCCTGCCATTCGAGCCACCATGGAAAACGCCCGCACCGGCAGGCCTGTCCCCAACATCCCCGAAGTGGGTCGCTTCTGGACCGCCATGGACGCTGCGCTTGAAGCGATCACCAATGGCCTGCAGTCACCTCAGGAAGCCCTGGACGGCGCCGCCGCACGCATGAAGGTGACCCGATGAACGCCAGCGCTTTGAAGTGGCCCGTCACGGCGGCAGTCGCCATGGCCTGCCTGTACCTTGTGTTCTCCATCATGAGCACGGGACAGTACCTTTGGGGGCTGGGCGCACTGGTGCTGTTCAGCAGCGCCTTCTTCGTCTACTTGAGCAGCATCAGCTTTGCCTACCGCTACCTGTGGCCGGGCATTGCCGGCATGGTGCTGTTTGTGGCCTTCCCCATGCTGTACACCTTTCAGCTGGGCTTCACCAACTACTCCTCCAGCAACCTCCTCACCGAGGAGCGCTCCAGGGCCTATTTGCTGGATCAAACAGAGTTCGAAGAAGCCGATGCACTGGGTTTCAGCTTGCATCAAGACGGCCCGGAGTACCGCCTCGTGCTGCGCAACGCCTCGGGCGAAGCGCAATGGGTTTCGGGACGCCTGGCCCTGCGAAGCGGAAAAACGCCGCCGGCTGTGGGCATGCAACCGCCCGCACAGGCAAGCTTTGCCATCCAGCAGCCACTGAGCCTCAAGGAATTGCTGGAGCACCGCGCCGTGCTGCAGCAGTTGCGACTCCAAGTACCCGGAAGCCCCGAACTGCGTTATGCCGGCCTGCGGGAGTACGCACCCATCAAGCGCCTCTGGACCGCCACGGCCGATGGATCGGTGCAGGAAGCAGCAACGGGCGTCATTTACCGCCCCAACCAAGAAACCGGCTTCTTCACCAGCGCTGAAGGCACTCAACTGCAGCCCGGTTTCAAAGTCTTCGTGGGCTGGAAGAACTACGGCCGCATGTTCGGCGACCCCGACTTCCGAGGCCCCTTTGTTTCCATCTTCATTTGGACCGTCGTCTTTGCCGCACTGACCGTGGTCTTTTCCCTGGCCGTTGGCATGTCGTTGGCGGTGCTGTTGAACTGGGAAGGTCTGCGCTTTCGCACCACCTACCGAACCCTGCTCTTTTTGCCTTACGCGGTTCCGGGCTTCATCAGCATCTTGGTGTTCAAAGGCTTGTTCAACCAGAACTTTGGCGAAATCAACGCCATCTTGGACGCGCTCTTCGGCATCAAGCCCGCTTGGTTTGCCGACCCGTTCTTGGCCAAAACGATGATCTTGATCGTCAACACCTGGCTGGGCTACCCGTACATCATGATTCTTTGCGCCGGCTTGCTCAAAGCCATTCCGGCCGACTTGTACGAGGCCAGCGCCCTCGCTGGCGCAGGGCCCCTGACGAACTTCTTCAAGATCACCATTCCGCAGATCATCAAGCCCCTCACGCCACTCCTGATCAGCGCATTCGCCTTCAACTTCAACAACTTTGTGTTGATCGCGCTGCTCACGGATGGGCGCCCCGACTTCCTCAACACCAAACTGCCGGCTGGGCAGACGGACATCTTGGTGTCGTACACCTACCGCATCGCCTTCCGCGACTCGGGCCAGGACTTCGGCTTGGCGGCAGCCATCAGTAGCGTGATCTTCATCTTGGTGGCACTGCTGTCCATCGCGAACCTGCGCCTGACCCGCGCAAACCAGGAGGGGCGTTGACATGGCCATCGTTCAAAGCAAGAACCACAAATGGCGCACCTTCGCCGCCCACGCCTTCCTTTGGGCCTTGATCGCGCTAACCATCTTCCCGCTCTTGGCCGTCATCTCCATCTCCCTGCGCCCCGGTAACTTTGCGACCGGCAGCTTGATCCCGACGGAGATTTCGCTGGAGCACTGGAAGCTGGCACTGGGCTTCAGCTACCAGGCTGCGGACGGCTCGCTGGTGGAGCCCCCCTTCCCCGTGCTGCTTTGGCTGTGGAACTCGATCAAGATCGCCACCATCAGTGCGTTCTTGATCGTCGCCATCTCCACCACGGCAGCCTACGCCTTTGCCCGCCTGCGCTTCCCCTTCAAAGCCGGCTTGCTGAACAGCATGCTCTTGCTGCAGATGTTTCCGGTGGTGTTGGCACTGGTGGCCATCTTTGCCATCTTTGAGACCATTGGCGCTTACATCCCATGGCTTGGCGTGGAAACACACGCTGGGCTCATCGTGGCTTACTTGGGCGGTGTGGCCACCCACATTTGGACCATCAAGGGCTACTTCGAAACCATCCCCGTCGAGATCGAAGAGAACGCCAAGGTAGACGGCGCCACGCACTGGCAAGCCTTCCGCCACGTGCTGCTGCCCATGGCCGTGCCGATCTTGGTGGTGGTGTTCGTACTGGCTTTCATCGGCACCATCATTGACTACCCCGTGGCCAGCGTGCTGCTGAGAGAGGAAAGCAACTTGACCCTGGCGGTGGGCACAAAGTACTACCTGAACGACCAGCGCTTCCTGTGGGGCGACTTCGCCGCCGCGGCTGTGCTCTCGGGCCTTCCTATCACCCTGGTGTTTTTGGCGGCACAACGCTGGATCGTCTCGGGCCTAACTGCAGGTGGTGTCAAGGGCTGAGCCCGTCTTGCGGGACTGGGCTAAGGCCCTTCCTCACTTACGCCAACAAAGGATCGTGATGAAAACCGTTATCGGCTTGGCTGCAGTTTTGACTTTTTTTGCAATCGGTTCCATAAAGGCCACGCCCCTTACGGCGGCAGAGTCTGCCGAACGCGCCCTCTTCGCCACCCGCGAGCAGGATTGGCGCAATGGCGCCATCGTCTACCAGGTGCTGCCTGACCGCTTCGCGCCCGCGGCCAACCTGGAGGCCAAGCGGCACCTCTACCCCGCGCCCAAGATCTTGCGCGGCTGGGACGAAACGCCCAAGCGCGGCGCCTATGTGGAAAGCGCCAAGCTCTGGAGCCACGAGATCGAGTTCTGGGGCGGCGATCTGCAATCCTTGCGCGCCAAGCTGAACCACGTGCAAGGCCTGGGTGCCGACGTGCTCTACCTCAACCCCATCCACCTGGCCTACACGAACCACAAGTACGACGCCTTCGATTTCCAGGCCATCAGCCCTGAGTACGGTACGCGCGCCGACTTCAAGGCCTTGGCCGCTGAAGCCCACCGGCGCGGCTTGAAGGTGGTGCTGGACGGCGTGTTCAACCACATGTGCCGCAACGCGCCCAAGTTCCAAGACGCGCTGGCCAAACCACAAAGCCGCTGGCGCGATTGGTTCGCCATCGGCCCGCAGTACCCCGGCGGCGCGCGCGCGTGGACGGGTTTCCAGAACCTGCCCGAGCTGAACCTTGAGTACCCCGCCGTGCGAAAGCACCTGTGGTTGGACCGCGATTCGGTGGTGCGCGGCTACCTGCGCGATGGCGCGGACGGCTGGCGTCTTGACACCGCCTTCGAGCTGGGCCACGCCTACTTGCGCGAACTCAACCAAGCCGCACACCGCGAGAAGCCCGGCTCCCTGGTGGTGGGAGAGATCGTCAACCACCCCGCTGCCTGGCTGAAGTCCATTGACGCCGTCATGAACTTCACCCTGCGCGACCTGCTGCTGGGGCTGGTTCGCGGCGAAACCGAGCCGGCGATGGCTGCACGCTTGATGACCTGGCTGGTGGACGAAGCCGGCATCGAGCCCCTGCTCAAGTCTTGGGTCGTCATCGACAACCACGATATCCCTCGCATCGCCACGCAACTCCCCGACCTACCGCAGCGGCGCTTGGCGCAGGCCTTGCAGTTCACCCTGCCCGGCGCGCCCAACCTGTACTACGGGGTGGAGGTGGGCATGACCGGCGGCGCCGACCCTGAGAACCGTGGCCCCATGCGCTGGGACTTGGTGCGCGACGACAACCCGGAAATGGTGTGGACGAAGC
>JBKCVH010000175.1:0-2617 GCA_046317675.1 Burkholderiales bacterium | reverse complement strand
GCCGCCGGCGCGGTTCTCGACGATCATGTTCTGGCCGATGGTGGCCGTCATGCGCTCGGCCACGATGCGGGCGATGATGTCCGTGGTGCCACCGGGCGCAAACGGCACGATCAGGCGCACCGGCTTGTTCGGATAGGCCTGGGCGCGGGCCGCCAGGGGAAGCGAGGCGCCCGCCGCAGCGGCCAGGAGTGCACCGAGGTGCTGTCGACGATCCATGGGTTGAGAGTCCTTCTATAGACGGGAGCGTGAACAAGAGCCGAGGCGTCGGCAAGCGCGCGGTAATTGTGCTGATCGGCCCAGCCCGGACACAGCGGATGCCCCCACTCCGTGGCCGTGATCACGGCTGCGCCTGGACCCGGATCCGTTCGGGCTGAGCTTGTGAGTCCGATCGCCCTGAGCTTGTCGAAGGGAGCCCTGCGTGCGTACCACCAGCCCTTCGACAGGCTCAGGGCGAACGGGTGGGAACGGGTGGGACGGGAGCGATGGGGTGTGGGAAACACCCGACCCGCCACCAAGCGCCAGCCTTGCTACGCAACCAGGGCGTTCAAGGCTTGGCGGCCAGGCCGGCCAGGATCTCCTTGGCGATCACCGCGCCGTCGGAGTTGGGCGCCGCCTTGATCAGCGCATCCAGCCGAGCCCTGGCCTCGGCCGCCCGGCCCTGCGCGATCAGCAGGCGTGCCGCGGCGTTGCAGGTCAGGCCGCACTTGGGCACCGCGGCGATGCCCTGGTCGAAGGTGGCCAGGGCGGCGGTGATGTCTTCCGGCCGGCCACGTGCGGCCTGCCAGGATCAAGGCGGACCTGGTGTTGCCGAAGAGGAAGGCGTCGTCCACGCCGGCGGCGATCGCCTCGCGGCTGACCTTGAAGCCCTGCTCGAGGTAACGCTTCTCGGGCCGGCCGAAGTTCAGGCTGGCGAGCAGGTTGGCGTAGAGCGCATCTTGAGGGTGCAGCGCAAAGGCCTTGGCCACCATGGCGACGGCGCGCGCTTCCTCGTAATCGCAGCTTGCGGCGTACCTCGCTTCATTGACTATGAACTTCCACGGCTCATACAGCGGCGAAGCCCGCGCATCGCGCAGCGCCTGGGCGGCCGCGTCGCAGTCCCCGGTGTTGGTCGCGCCGACAATGCGGCGCCGCAGCGCGCGCAGCTTCACTTCATCGGGCAGGTTCATCGACTGCGCCCGCGCGAACAGCGGCGCGGCCTCGTCGTAGTCGCGCCGGTCGGCCGTGGCATTGGCCATGTTGATGACGGCCACGCCGTTGTCCGGGTCCAGCACCATGGCCTCGCCGAAGGCCAGCATCGCATCGTCCGTCCGGCCCAGGCGCAGCAGCGCGCTGCCGTAGGCGTCGTAGGCCACCGACAGCACGGCGCGGCTGTGCGACGGGTTGGCCAACTGCAACTTGCGCACGTGCTGTGACAACGCCGCCAGGTCGGCTGGCGTCTGGTCTTTCAGCCCCAGCCAGGCCGCCTGCACCGCGGGCTGGGTGGCTTCGAGCACGCCGCCCGCGGCGTCAGCCACCAGTTGCTCCCACTGCGCCAGCCCGCCCTGGACGACAGCGGGCGGCTTGCCGGCCACGCGCACCTTCAGCGTGGCGTTGTCGCCATCGAGCACGATCTCGCCGTCGATCGAGGTCTCGTTGCCCGTGGCGTGGCGCAGGTAGCGGAACACCGACTGCAGCGTGAAGCCGGCCTGCAGAATGGCCACGTCGACGCGGCTCTCGGCCCAGGTGCCCTTGAGCTCGCCCGATTCGAGCGTGGTAACGAGTTCGCGACGGCGGATGAGTTCGTCGAACAGCGCCTTGGCCAGCACCTGGCCGGTGAGGCCCCGCGCGGCCAGCGCGGGCGGCACGTCGAAGGCGGCAATCGTCAGCGTGGGGCGACTGGCCTCGCGCATGCCCACTACCCGCACCAGCACCACAGCCGCCACGAGGGCCAGTACGATGAGCGCGTTGCACAGCACCACCATGCGCAGGTTGGCCACGTGGAAGCGGCCGGCAGGGCCGACGAAAGCCAGGCTGGCGCGGGCCTGCTGCAGCGCCTCGGGCAGGCCTTCGACGTGCACCGTGGCCGGCTGCGGCGTGCTTTCGAATGGCGCGGAGTATGGGGCTGACGAGGTGTCTTCGGCCATGGCTGCACGTTCCTGGTGAGCGCTTGGGGCCGGACGCCAGGGCACAAGCGGCCCGCGGCGCGTGGGGTCGTCGCCCGGCCCCGACCGGCCGCCGCCTGCCCGCCCAGCCCTTGCGCACACGGGGCCGTGGGCGCACCCGCAGCCCCGGGATGCGGGTGACGCAGAGGGAAGATTCACGGGCAAACCGCGACACGGGCCGCGCCGGGCGGCCGATAGACTGGCCCGGCACCGCTGCGGTCACAGCACGGGCATCACCCGAAAGCCGAGGACGATGACGTGAACGCAGCACCCGCCATCGCAAGCCCGCTGGTCCGCCCTCGTGCGGAGCTGTCGGCGTCCAACCCCTTGCTGCTGAAGGTGCAGGCGGCCACCGCCGCGCTGGCCGCGCCGGGCCTGAAGCCGGCGCAACAGCTGGCGCCGCTGGAGCAACGCATCCACGCGCTCGCCGCTCTGTGCGAGCTGCCGCTGGCCGAAGCCGATGCGCGGGCCATGGG
>JBKCVH010000174.1:0-25269 GCA_046317675.1 Burkholderiales bacterium | reverse complement strand
CATGTGCTGGCGCCCGCGGGCGTACAGGCCACCGAACTGGAGCTGGCCCAGGCCATGCGCCGTTTCGACCAATGGGAGCAGTCGGCCGAATTGCTCTTGATTCGGGCGGAGCCGCAGCTCTCCGCCTGGACGCGCTTTGCGCTGCGCCAGGCCGATCAAATCGTCTTCCTCGCCACGCCGCACGCCAGCCCCTTGGTGAGCCGCTTCGAGCGCCAATTGCGGGATGAGCCCGGCTTTGCTTACA
This sequence comes from Burkholderiales bacterium, assembly GCA_046317675.1. GTDB lineage: Bacteria > Pseudomonadota > Gammaproteobacteria > Burkholderiales > Burkholderiaceae_C > Inhella. The sequence continues at coordinate 25,025 of JBKCVH010000174.1, read as the reverse complement.
AGCGCCAGCAGCTCGCGGTCATCTACCCCGCCAGCACGGTGCTGCCGCACTCCCTGACGCCATGGCACCGGGAACGGCCCACACTGGAGCGCGTGCTGGCCCTGCGCGAAGGCCTCAAGGGCGATGCAGCCCGCTTGGCCCGCTTCCTGATGGGCCGGGCCGTGGGGGTGGTGCTGGGCGGCGGCGGCGCGCGGGGTTTTGCCCACTTGGGCGTGCTGCGGGCGCTCGAAGAAGCCGGTATTCCCGTGGACCTGCTGGGCGGCAACAGCATGGGCGCCTTGATTGGCTCGCAAGTGGTGCTGGGGCACGACCTCCAAGCGGTGGTGCAGCGGGTGAGCGCCTTTGCTGCCGGCGGCGAGCGGCCCACCCTGCCCATGGTCTCGCTCTTGTCCGGGCGGCGCATGGAGCGCGACCTGCGCAAGCTCTGCCAGCAAGGCGGGCACGAGGCGCAACTGGATGCCCTCTGGATTCCCTTCTTCACGGCCGCGTGCAACCTGAGCCGCGCTTGCACCACCGTGCTGGAGCAAGGCCCGCTTTGGCGCGCGGTCATGGCCTCCAACAGCCCGGCAGGCTTGCTGCCACCCGTGCCCTACAACGGCGAGCTGCTGGTGGATGGCGCCATCCTCGACAACGTGCCCGTTGAGGCCATGCGCCAGCGCTTGGGAACGCGGCTGGAGCGCCGGCGCGGCCACGGCACGGTGATTGCCATTGATGTCGATGTTGCCGAGCCCCTGGGTGTTCACAACGACCTGCAGCGCTTGGGCGTGCGCGACAAGCTGCGGGCCAGCTTTGGCAAGCAGCAGCCGGGCCTCCCTTCCATTGCGCAAATCTTGTACCGCGCGGGTCACATCGGCAGCATGGTGCAGCGCGGCAGAACGCGGGGCTTGTCAGACTTCTTCCTGGAGCCCCCCACCAGCGACTTCTCCCTCATGGGCTACAAGCGCGCCGAGGAAATCGTGGAGCGCGGCTACCGCTACGCCCAGGAGCAAATTGCCGGGTGGGACCGCAGCAAGCTGCCACGAACCGAATGACTGGGTTGCCCGTGCCGCCGCTGCTCCCGCTCGGCCTGGCCCAGCAGGAGGTGCTGCAAGACCAGCGCGCCTGGCCCGGCAGCCCCCACTTGCTGGTGGGCGGCTGCGGCGTGCTGGAAGGCCCCGCCGATGCGGACTTGCTGCGCGCTGCCCTGGCCGATTTGATTGCCGAGCAGCCTGTGCTGCGCATGGTGCCCGGTCTCGCCGGGCAGAGACTGCTCGACACCCTGGAGCCCCCTTTGCTGTTGCTCCCAGCGCCTCCAGGCCTTGAGCCCCTGGATGCCCTGCAAGCCGTGTGGCGCGACTGGACCCGCGCTGCGCCGCCCCTTGGCGACGCAAGCAGCAGCCCGCCGTGGCGCGTGGCGCTGCTGCAGTTCGGGCCGGCGCTGCATGGCTTTGTGCTGTGGGCGCACCACTGCTTGCTGGACGGCTATGGCACCGCTTTGTTCGCGCAGCGCTGGGCCTTGCTGGCCAGCTACCGCCAGCGCGGCGCGCCGGCGCCGCCCGCCGATGGTGAAGCCTTCTTGCGCCACCTGGAAAACGACGCCGCTTACCCCGGCAGCCCCACCCAGTTGGCCGACGCCGCCTTCTGGGCGGCCGAGTTGCCGCAGGCGCTGCCCCCCTTGTTCCCTCAGGCTGCACGCAGCCGCGTGAACCTGCCAGATGCCCTCGTGAGCACCCAGTGGCTTGCGCGTGCTGAGTACGCGCGGTGGCAGCAATTGGCGCGGCTGGAGGGGCAGGGTGAGTTCGCCACCCTGGCCGCCGCCTTGGCATGGCACAGCGCCACCTTGCTGCAGCGGGAGGAATTGGTCATTGGCGTGCCCACCTTGAACCGCCACGGCAAAGCAGAGCGCAGTTGCTTGGGCATGTTCGTGAATGTGCTGCCGCTGCGCTTGAAGTTGACGGAGCATGAAACACCGCGCAGCCTTGTGGCGCAAGTGGGCCGGCAACTGCGCCGCGCCATGCGCCATGCGCGCTACCCGCCCTCGCAGCTGGCCCGCCAACTGAACTTGGCGCAAAGCGGTCATGAGCGGCTCTTTGACCTGCTGCTTTCCTTTGAACGCCAAGACTACAGCTTGAGCTTTGGCGAAGCGCGGCTCACGGCCTCTCGCCAGCTGTTCACTGGCAAGGCCCGGTTTCCACTGAGCCTCACCCTGTGCGACTTCGGGCCGGGCCGCGAGTTGGCCCTGGTGGCCGAGGGCAGCGCTGCGCTCTTTGACCCCCGCGCTTTGGAGCTGCTGCTGCGCCGCCTGCGCTGGCTGTGCGAGCAAATGCGCGCCGCACCCGATGCGCCGCTGCGCGACCTGCCCCTGCTGCCACCTGCCGAGCGCGAAGCGGTGCTGAACGGCTTGCACCGGGACTGCGCCAGCGTGGCCGAGGCCCCGAGCTTCGTAGCTCGCTTTGCCGAGCAAGCCTCGCTTCACCCGGAAAGCCCAGCCCTGGTGTGGGACGGAGGCCAGCTCAACCACGGCCAGTTGGCCCAAGCCGCATGGCGCTTGGCTGCCAGGCTGCTGGCCGCCGGCCTGCGCCCGGGCCAGCCCGTGGCGCTGCTGCTGCCGCGTGGCCCGCACTTGGTGGTGGCTTTGCTGGCCGTGGCGCGCGCCGGAGGTGCCTTCGTGCCCCTGGACATGGAGAGCCCGCTGGCCCGGCTGCAGGCGCTGCTGGAGCGGCTGCAGAACCCACTGTTGATCGTTGATAAGGGCTCAGGGCTGCAAGCGCGGGAAATTTTTGTCGTTGCGGCTGCAGATGCACCCGATGCCTCGTTGGCCTTGCCCGAGTGGCCTCGGCCCGAGCAAGCCGCCTACGCACTCTTCACCAGCGGCTCCACCGGCGAGCCCAAGGCCGTTCAGGTTTCGCACGGCGCTTTGGCCCGCCGCTTTGCGTGGCTCGCCAAGGTGTGGGACCTGACGCCGGAAGACCGCAGCCTGCAAGGCACGCAGGCCGGTTTTGACCCGGCGCTGCTGGAGCTTTTGCTGCCGCTCACGCTCGGGGCCAGTGTGGCGCTCACTCCAGCAGGGCGGCAGTCGCCCGAGCGTTGGGCGGCCTTTGCGGTGCGGCATGGGTGCAGCTTCAGTGCCTTGGTGCCCAGCACACTGGCCCGCTTGCTGGATGGCATTGAGGCCCTGCCGCCCACCGAGCGCGAGCGCCTCCGGCTTCGGGTGGTTTGCAGCGGTGGCGAGCTCTTGCCCCCCGCGCTGGCCCGGCGCTGGTTGCGCCGCACGCGGGCTCAGCTGTGGAACGTGTACGGCCCCACCGAGGCTTGCATCTTTGCCACGGCCTGGGCCTGCCGAGACACCGACCCCGGCGAGCTGGCCGACCAGCCCGTGCCCTTGGGCACGCCCCTGGACGACACCCGGCTCTACGTGCTCAGCCCCAGCCTGCAGCCCTTGCCCTTTGGCACCCCGGGCGACATCTGGCTCGGTGGCCCCACGCTGGCCGATGGGTACCTGAACGATGCCGAGCGCACCGTAGCCGCCTTCCAGCCCGACCCGTTCGTGCCTGGCGGGCGCATGTACCGAACGGGAGACCGTGGTTTGATCGACGGAGCCGGGCGCCTGCAGTTCCTTGGGCGCCAAGACCGTCAACTGAAGCTGCGCGGCATCCGCGTGGAGCCGGCCGAGGTGGAGCTGCAGCTGCTGGCTTTGCCGGGCGTGCAGGAAGCCTGTGTGTTGCCGTACGTGGGCCCGAGCGGGCAGCTTCAGCTCCAGGCTTGGCTGACCCCAGACACCCTGGACTTGGCGCAGCTCCAGCAGCTTGCCCGCGCTCGGCTTGCCGATGTGCTGCTGCCCAGCCACTTGACCCTGCTGCCCGCCTTGCCCCGCAGTAGCACGGGCAAGATCTTGACGGAGCAACTGCCGCCCCCAAGCCAAGGCCGCGCAGCGGAACACCGGGCCCCCAGCACTTTGCTGGAGCGGCAGCTCCTCGAACTCATGGCCAAGGCCTTGAACCGCCCGCCCGAGCAACTCGGCCTGGACGATGACTTTTTCCAGCTCGGGGGCGACAGCCTCGCCGCCCTGGATTGGCTGTCGAGCGTGGAAGCCGTGACCGGGCGGGTCCTCGACCTCGCCCAACTGGCCCGCCAGCCCACGGTGGCCGGTGTGCTGGCCTTGATCAACCCCGGCCTGGCCCCGCAACCGGCCGGGAGCCCCGCGAAGGCCGCTCTCGCTTTGCCGTTGAGCCACGGCCCCGGCCGACCCACGCTGTACCTGGCCGCCAGCGGGCACGGTGATCTCTTGCGCTTTCAGGCGTTGGCCGAAGCCTTGGCCCCGCAATGCAATGTGGAGATGTTGCAGCCGCCCATTCCCTTGCCAGTGGGCGGGCCAGAGGCCTTGGGGGCTGCCTATGGCGCGCACATCTTGTCGCAGCGCACCGGCACGGTGCTGCTGGCCGGCTTTTCCGTCGGTGGGATTGCCGCCCTGGAGGCAGCGCGCTGGTTGCGCCAGGAAGGGCAGGAGGTGGAAGCGCTGGTGCTGATTGATTCCGTGTACCCGCGCTGGCTCATGCGCCAGCCCTGGCTGTGGCGCCTGCTGGCTTGGCTCACCCGCAGCCTCTATGTGCAGGAGCTGAGCATGAACGGGCGTCGCTTGGGTGCCATGTTCAAAGACGCCGGCCTGGTGGGCCAGGTGCTGGCCTTGCAGGGCTACCGGGTGCAGCCCTATGCCGGGGCTGTGAAGCTCATTCGCACGACAGGCCTGGCCCGCTGGGAGGGCTGGCTGTTTGGCCCTTGGCGAAAGCTCATGAAGCTGCAGGAGCAAGAGGTGCAGGGCCTGCACGGGTCGGTGTTCGAGGCGAGTCGGGTGGGTGCGCTTGCACAATGCCTGCGCCAACTCCTCGCCCTTGAGCCTTGAACCCCCAAAAGCCCGCGCCCGCCCGCCTGCGCACCCTTTTCGGCCTCATGGCCGCTTTGCTGATCCTGGCCCTGGTGTGGCAGTTCAGCCCAGCGCGCGCTTGGCTCAACCCGGAGCACTTGCTGCAGTCGGCTCGCAGCCTGCCCTGGGTGTTGCAGTTCGCCGTGTTTGTGGTGGCGGGCTGTCTTGCGGTGCCGCTTTCGCTCTTGGTGCTGCTCTCGGTGCTGGTGCTTGGGCCATGGGTCGGGACGGCCACGAGCCTGTTGGCGGGCGCATTCATTGGTGCCTTCACGTTTGGCTTGGCCAATGCACTGGGCCGTGAGGCCGTGGCGCAGTGGGCCGGGCCTCGGTTGCAGTCGGTGAACGCGCTGGTTGCACGGCGCGGCTTGCTGGCGGTTGTTTTGGTGCGGCTCGTGCCCGTGGCGCCCTTTGCGATGGTGAATTTGATGCTCGGCGTGACGCCCATCCGCATTGGCACCTTCTTGCTCGGCAACACCCTTGGCATGCTGCCCATGGTGTTAGCTACTGCCCTTTTGGCGCCGCAAATCTTGAGGCAGCTTCAAAACCCCACGCCGCTCGGTTGGGTGTTTGTGGGGGGCATCGTGGTCTTGGTGGTGGTTGGCACCTGGGGCCTCAAGCGCTGGGCGGTGCGGCAATGAGGATGTGTTTGGTTCGCCACGGTGAAACGGCATGGAACCGTGAGCACCGCATGCAGGGCTGGACCGACATTCCATTGAACGCAGAGGGCCTGCTTCAAGCCAAGGCTTTGGCGCTGGAGCTGCAAGGCGTGGCCTTTGACACCATCGTCAGCAGCCCCTTGCAACGCGCCTTGCAAACCGCGCAAGAAGTGGCTGCCGGGCGCCCAATTGAGCTGGAGCCGCGCCTGCGTGAGCGGCACCACGGAGCCCTACAGGGCCTGACGCGCCTGGAGATGGCGCAGAAGTTCCCCGACTTGGCGGCGGCACTGGGCCAGCACCAACCCGGCTACCAACCGCCGGGCGGCGAGAGCATTGAAACCTTTGCCGAGCGCGTGCACGCCGCCTTGGCGCACTTGCAGCAGCAGTACGCCGGCAAGACCTTGCTGGTGCTGGCGCACGGCGGCGTGTTGGACATTGCCTTTCGCTTGGCCAGCGGGCAAGACCTCTACAGCCCGCGCCGCCATGTGCTGCCCAATGCCGCCGTGAATTGGCTCGTTGCGGGGCCGCAGGGCTGGCAGGTCGAGGCCATCGACCTGACCCACCACCTGGCGGGCGACGCCCAGGACGACGTGGGTTAAACCGTTTCAGTCCGGCGCAGCAGCCAGTCTTTGGCTGCGCCGTCAACCAACGGCAGCAGGCGCTCGCGCACCATGGCGTGGTAGCGGTTCAGCCAATCGATTTCATCGGGCCGCATCAAGTCGAGCGCCAAGGGCGTGGTGTCGATGGGGCAGAGGGTGAGGGTTTCAAAGGCCAGCATGTCGCCGAAGAGGCCGGCTTCTGGTGTGGCGTGCGCCACGTTCAGCACCAGGTTCTCAATGCGGATGCCCCATTGCCCAGGGCGGTAGAGGCCGGGCTCAATGGAGGTGATCATGCCCGGCTCCATGGCCATGTGCGGCTCAGGAATGGCCTTGGAGATGCTCTGCGGCCCTTCGTGCACGTTCATGAAATAGCCCACACCATGCCCCGTGCCATGGCCGTAGTCGCAACCGGCTTGCCACAGCGGCGCGCGGGCGATGGCGTCCAGCATGGGCGACAAGGTGCCCTTCGGGAAGACGGTGCGCGACAGCGCCATCGTGCCCTGCAGAACCCGCGTGTAGTCGGCGCACTGTTGGCGCGAGGGCGTGCCGCCAATGGCCCAAACGCGGGTGATGTCGGTGGTGCCGCCCAGGTACTGGCCGCCGGAGTCGATCAGCAGCAGGCCCTGGCCTTCAATGCGCGAATGCGCCTCGGGCAGCGCCCGGTAGTGCGGCAAGGCGCCATTGGCATTCCAGCCAGCAATGGTGGAGAAGGAGAGGCTGACAAAGCCCGGCCGCTTGGCGCGCTCTGCGCTCATGAGTGCGTCGACATCGAGTTCGGTCAGCGACTCGCCTCGCGCCAAACGCGCTTCGAAGTCGGCATAAAAGGCGCAAAGGGCTGCGCCGTCTTGGGCCATGGCCTCGCGCACATGGCTGGCTTCGGCAGCGCTCTTGCGGCTCTTGGCCAAGGTGCTGGGGTTGATGGCCTCGACCACGCTGCTATGGCCCGGCAGGGCTTGGCGCAGGCCGAGGGTGCTGCGCTTGGGGTCCAGCAGCAGGCGGCTGCCCGCGGGCAGGGCGGCCAGGGCGGCGGCGGCGTCAGGGTAGGGCGCGAGGGTCACGCCGTCTTGGGCCAAGCGCTCGCGCAGCGCGGCGTCAATCTGGCCTTCGCCCACAAAGAGGCGTGCGCTTTGGGCGTCCAGCAGCAAGTGGGCCACGAACACGGGGTTGTAGGGCACGTCGCTGCCGCGTAGGTTCAAGAGCCAAGCCACGTCGTCCAGGCTGCTGATCAAGTGGTGGCTGGCCTGATGCTGCGCCATGGCCTGCCGCACTTGGGCCAGCTTGCTGGCACGGCTTTGCGTGGCTTGCGGGGGCAGGTGTTCTTGCACCGGCTGCAGGGGCAGGGTGGGGCGGGCGGGCCAGGTGTCGGCAAAGGGGTCATGGCTTCCAACCCACTCCAGGTTCCGGGTGCGGCAGGCGCTGGCCAGCTGCCCAGCCTGCGCGAGGCCCAGCACTTGCGCGTCGCCGCCCAGGCGCTGCCCAGGCTTCAGGCGCGCGCCCAACCATTCAATGGCTTCGTCCAGCGCGGCGCGCTGCAGCTTCACGAGTTCAATGCCGCTGCCGGCCAACTCGTACTCGGCCTGCACCCAGTAGCGGCTGTCCGCGAAGACGGCGCAGGCGTCGGTGGTCATGGCCAACACGCCGGCGGAGCCGGTGAAGCCCGACAGCCATTGCCGCGCCTGCCAGCGCTCGGGTAAGTACTCGCTGAGGTGCGGGTCGCTGGAGGGAACGAAAAAGCCGTCGAGCTTGAGCTGGCGAAGCTGGTCTTGCACGGCTGCAACGCGTTCGCGGGCGGGATGGGTGCGGGTGTCCATGGGCGATGTCCGAAATGGCTCCGGCCGGAGCGATAAGCGTGAGATTGTCAGGTCCGCGCGCACTGGCGTGCGTCAAAGTCGGGCAGACTCCCCGGGTAATTGGCTTCTCGATTTTTCATGTTGCCTGCTGCGCGTCCGCCTCTCTCTGACCAGCCTTCCGCCCTCGCGGCGGTGAGGGGAGCGCTGTCAAGCCTTTGGTTTTGGGCTGCAGCAGCGGTCCTGATCGCGGGGTTGGTGCTGAGTTTTTCGGTGATGCGCATGACCGAGCGCAGCATTCAAGCGCGCATTGCCACAGACTTTGAACGCCAGTCGGAACGTTTGATCGAGGAGGTCAAAGGGCGCCTCACCCTCGTTCGCTACGGCCTGATGGGCGCTCGCGGTGCAGCGGCTGCCATGCAGTCCTTTGACCCTCAAGCTTTTCACAACTACGTGGCGGCGCGCGACCTGCCACGGGAGTTCCCGGGGGTGCTGGCTTTGGGCTGGGCCGAAGTGAATCCTGCAGAGCCCAATGGCGCTTTGCGGGTGCGCCAGCAAGAGGGCAATGGCGCCCTGCTGGACGCACTGCCGGCCTCGCTGCTTCCCGGCGCTGACCTCCACGCTGAGCCTCGATTCAAGACGGCACTGCGGCGGGCTACGCAGGCCGGCACCCTGTCCCTTGCCGAGCCGCTTCCGGGGCGTACTCCGGGAGATCACTTGTTGATTTTTTTGTTGCCGGTCTTTGAGAAGTCGGCCAAGCGGCCCGAGGACCCTGAGCGCGGAGCCTTGGTCGGCATGTTGATGGCCACTTTGAAGGCGGACGTTGCCATCCGCAGCGCATTCAATGCGAATGACACACGGCTCGATTTCGAATTGTTCGATGGCCCAGTGGCGAGCCGAAGCGCCCTCGTGTTTGATTTTGACCAGCATTGGCTGCGAGCAGTGGAAGCTGAGCCGTCGACCTACTCGGCCCGTTGGCAGAAGCGGGAACAGAGGATCGAGGTGGCAGGGCACCTGCTCTTGCTGGTGAGCAGTTCAACGCCAGCCTTCGAGGCGGACTACGACCTTTCCTTCCCGCGCCGTGTCATGGGGTTTGGCGGCGCACTCACCCTGTTGGCGGCCATGGCGCTCGGGCTGCTCCTTTCAGGCCGCCAGCGTGCGCAGGTTTTGGCCAGTCGGATGACGCGCGATCTGGACCGCTTGGCCTTGATCGTGCGCAGCACGCAGCATGCGGTGTTGCGGGCCGACGCAGAGCAGCGCATTGAGTGGGTGAACGATGCCTTTGAACGCCTATACGGCCGGCCGCTGGCGACGGTTCAAGGGCGGACGGTTGAGGAGGTCTTTGGCGCCCCCATGGCTTCCTCCGCCTTGGAGGTCAAGCGCCCCGGCGCCGGGGGGCGTTTCGTGTGGATGGACCTGGAAGTGGTTCGCAGTGCTTCCAGCGTAAGCGGTGATGACGGCTGGATTGAGATCGGAACCGATGTCACAGCGCGCCGCGAAGATCGGCTGCGCCTTCAGCAAGCCCACGATGAGTCTGAGGCTTGGGCCACCGAACGGGAGTTGCTGGCGCATGTGGCGGAACGCACCGCCAATGCGGTCATCGTGACCGATGCAGAGCGTCGCATTCAATGGGTGAACCAGGGCTTTGAACGGATTACGGGCTACAAGCAAGCCGAAGTGCTTGGCAAGAATCCGGGTGCTTTGTTGCAGTTCGACGGCACCGATCCAGCCTTGGTGGCCCGCATGCGCGAGGCGCTCCGTGCGGGTCAGCCGTTCCAGGGCGAATTGCTCAATCAGGGCAAGGACGGTCGTCGGTACTGGCTGGAGGTGGACATTCAACCGCTGACCGATGAGCGCGGGCGTCTCACCGGGTTCATGGCTTTGCAATCTGACGTGACAGCGCGCTACGAGGCGAACCTGGCCTTGCGCAACAGCCTGGCCCTCTTTGATGCCTTGGTTCAGACCATTCCCATCCCGGTGTTCACGACCGATCTCTCCGGTCACGTTCAGCGCCGCAACCGTGCCTTTGACAAGCTGCTGGCACGCGCTGCCGAGTTGGCTCAAGGCGAGGTGGAGTTGCCCGGGCTCACGGCAGCGCAGCTCGCGGCCGAGCTGATGGCCTCGGAGATCACCGAAGGCGATGTGGCCAGCATGGTGTGGCGCGATGAATTGCAAGTCAGCCTGCGCGGTGGCGGTGCCATTGACGCGGTGGTGAGCAAAACGGCGCTGCGTGGGCCGGACGGCAGCTTGCTCGGCTTGGTGGGGGCGGTGTTCGACATCAGCGACCAAAAGAAGGCGCAGCATCAGCTCGAAGAGGCCCGGCAAGTGGCAGAGGCTGCCAATCGTGCCAAGTCGTCGTTCTTGGCCACCATGAGCCATGAGATTCGCACGCCCATGAACGGCGTGCTGGGCATGAGCGAGTTGCTGGCCCACACCGCGCTCGATGCCGAGCAGTCCCATGCGGTGCAAACCATCAGCGAATCAGCGCGCAACTTGCTGGCCGTGATCGACGACATCCTGGACTTCTCCAAGATCGAAGCTGGACGGCTGGAGCTGGAGCTGCGCCCCTTCGCTCCGGCCGACAGCTTGGTTCAGGTTTGCGACAGCCTGGCCAGCGTGGCCGTGACGCGCGGCGTGCTCCTGAGCGTGGAGGTCGACGCGGCCTTGCCGGCGAGCCTGCTGGGTGACGCCACCCGGTGGCGTCAGGTGCTGAACAATTTGATTGGCAATGCCATCAAGTTCTCTGCATGGGTGCCGGCTCCCAACAGTGGCGGCACGCGGCTCGGCCGGGTCGATGTTCAACTCAAGATGCTGGAACCGCAAGGCCTGCTGCTGACCGTCAGGGACAACGGCATTGGCATGGATGAACTGACCTTGAGTCGTTTGTTCCAGCCCTTCGTGCAGGGCGAGGCCAACACCACACGGCGCTTTGGTGGCACCGGCTTGGGCTTGGCCATCACCCGGCGTTTGGTTGAGCAAATGGGTGGCGAGGTGCACGTGAGCAGCGTGTTGGGCAAAGGAAGTTGCTTTGAAGTACGGTTGCCCTTGGCCCCTGCTGGGGCGCCAGACCTCGCGCAGTCCAGCGCCGAAGCCACCGCGAACTTACAAGGCCTGCAGTTGCAGTGGCTGCATGACGTTGAGCTTCCCTTGGTGCGCCGTTGGCTGGAAGCGGCCGGTGCCCAGTGCACCAGTCAGTTGAGCCCCGATGGGCTGCAGCTCTGCCTTGCCCAGCCCGGCCAAAAGGTGTTGCCGGCCGCGCCTGGGCTGCGTCAGCTTTGGTTGGGTTTGGGCGGCACCACGGCCCAAGCACTGGGGCCGCAGCAACTGGCTCTGGGGGTGTTGCGCCAAGCCCCCTTGCTGTCGGCGGTGGCCGCTTTGGCGGGGCAGGCCTCGCCGCACCAGCCTACCCTTCCGGCCAAACCGCGCGCGACGACAGCCGAGCGCCCGCCCATCTTGGTGGCGGAAGACGACCCGATCAACCGGCGCGTGATTGCCAAGCAGTTGGAGCTGCTGGGCTACCGCGCCGAGATGGCTGTTGACGGCCGCGAGGCGCTGGCTCGCTGGCGTGTGGTTCGGCATCCCCTGGTGCTGAGCGACCTGCACATGCCCCACCTGGATGGGCTGCAGTTGGTGCGGGCCGTGCGCGAAGAAGAGGCCCGCACCGAGGGCGGCGCGCGCAGCAGTGTGCTGGCACTCACCGCCAATGCCCTCAAGGGAGAAGATCAAAAGGCGCTGGATGCAGGGTTCGACGCCTACTTGACCAAGCCCATTGCGCTCAAGGCCTTGGGCGAGGCCCTGGCGCGCTGGTCTGCGGCGGCTGCGCCGCAAGTTGCGCCCAGCCACGATGCCTTGCTGGATCGCAGCGCCTTGGTGCGTTTGGTAGGCCCTGACTCCGCCATGGTGCATGAGCTTCTGGCCAGCTTCGTCCCGGCGCTGCGCGAACAGGCGGCTGAGTTGTTGGCGGCCATGGCGGCGGGTGATCGCTCGCAGCTGGCCGGCCTGGCCCACAAACTCAAGTCTTCGGCGCAGTCGGTGGGCGCCATGGCGCTTGGCAGTGCTTGCAGTCGCCTCGAGCACATGCAAAGCGGTGACGATGCCGACTGGCTGGAAGCACAGCGCAGCCGTTTTGGGGCCTTGGTCAAGTCCACCGAAGAGGCCATCGACGACATGCTCCGCAAGCCCATCGAATGAGCCTCTCCAAGAACCTCCTATGAGCCCTCCGTCCTTCGCGGAAATGAACGTCATGCTGGTCGATGACGATGCCTTCCAGCTCAAGCTGTTGGGGTTGCACTTGCGCCAAATAGGTGCCTTGAAGCAGCAGCCCTTCACCGCCGCGCGAGCCGCTTTGGCGGCGTTGGACAGCCTGCCTGAGGGCCAGACCATCGACCTGTTGATGTGCGACTTGCAGATGCCTGACCTGGACGGCGTGGAGCTGCTTCGGCACCTGGCCGAGCGCGGCTTCCGGGGTCAAGTGGCATTGGTCAGTGGCGAAGACGCGCGCCTCCTTCATACCGTTGAAAAGCTCGGCCGTGCCCATGGTTTGCAGGTGCTGGGTGCACTGCCCAAACCTGTGGCCTACGCCGATGTGCAAGCGCTCTTGCGGCGTTGGCCCACCGGCGAGCGAAGGGCCGTCCCTGTGCGCGATGTCCTGCCGCTGGCGGACTTGCGCCGCGCCATTGAGCAGCGCGAGTTGGTGCCCCACTACCAGCCCAAGGTGGAGTTGGCCAGCGGGCGCTGGGTTGGCGTGGAAGCCTTGGTGCGCTGGCAGCACCCGGAGCGCGGCATCCTCTTTCCCGATATGTTCATCGCCCAGGCGGAAGAGGCGGGGCTCATTGGCGAGCTCACCAAGGCGCTTTTGGAAGGCGGCGGCCCGGAGCTTGGCGTGTTGCCGCAGCTTCGGCAGTGGCTTGACGAAGGGTTGCACCTGCAAGCGGCTGTGAATGTGTCGATGGCCATGCTGAACGACGCTCGGCTACCCGACCAGTTGCAGGCGCAGTTGGATGCGGCCCGTGTGCCGGCATCGAACTTGGTGCTGGAAGTGACCGAGAGCCGCTTGATGGAGGATGCCCGCACCACGCTGGACATCCTGACCCGCATGCGGCTCAAACGCATTGGTTTGTCGATTGACGACTTTGGCACCGGCCACTCCTCGCTGGTGCAGTTGCGGGACGTGCCTTTTGGTGAGCTGAAAGTCGACCGCTCCTTTGTGCACTCCGCCCACCAACGCCCAGACCTGTTGCCTTTGCTCAGGGCTTGCTTGCAGATGGGGCAGCAATTGGGCATGAAAACCGTGGCCGAAGGCATCGAGGATGAGGCCGATTGGCGCCACTTGCGGAGCCTGGGCTGCGACGTGGCGCAAGGCTTTTTCATTGGCCGGCCGATGCCTGCTAGCCAGATCAAGGCCTGGGCCATGAGCTGGGAAGCACGCCGCGCCGCGCTGACGGATTGAGCCGAGATCCGGCAGTTGACCGCTTGCCTCCGCTGGAATATCCACGATTTGCGTGCACGACGAGCCATCACCGATGGGGTCAAAACGCTTCGCAGCCGCTGGTCTGGCGCTTCGGGCCGCTGGCGGCCTTGCTCGCGCTGGCGGCCGACGAGCGCCTGAGCCAGCGCACGCAGCCCGCTGTCAGGGTGGGCTGGCCAAACGCTGATGAGCACCTCATGATCGGATGGCGGCGTTGGAGGGTGCCGGCGCCTACACTCGGTCTCGAACAGCATTGCTTGTGGGAGCCACCATGTCTTCGCTCTACCTCCAGCATTTCGGCTTGCGTCAACCCCCTTTTCGGCTCACGCCCGATCCCGAGTTTTTCTTCACGGGCGGCCAACGAGGCAGCCTCCTGGATGCTCTGTGCATGGTGGCCGAAGAAGAAGACGGCATCGCAGTCGTTGTGGCCGAGGTGGGCTGTGGCAAGACCATGCTGGCACGGCAACTGGTGAGCCACCTCCGAGATCGCATGGATGTGGTCTACCTGCCCAACCCCTGCATGTCCCGGCAGGACATCCTGCAGGCCATGGCTTGGGACATGGGGTTGCTGGAGACCCCAACCAGCAGCACGTCCCAGTCGCTGCTGCTTGATATCCAGGCCCATTTGCTGAGCCGCCACGCCCAAGGCCGGCGGGTGTTGATGGTGGTGGACGAGGCACACGCCATGCCCATGGAATCCATGGAGGAGGTGCGCCGGCTGTCCAACCTCGAAACGGCCAAAGACAAGCTGATCAACATCATCCTGTTTGGCCAACCGGAGTTGATCGAGCTTTTGTCGAGAGTGGAAATGCGGCCCGTGTTGGACCGCGTGAGTCACCGGCTCACCCTGCAGCCCTGGAGCGAGACGGAGGCGGCCCTCTACGTGCACCACCGGCTCCAGGCCGCAGGGGCCGTCACGAGCCTTTTTGAGCCTGCTGCCCTGGACGCCCTGTGCCGACTGAGCAAGGGCAGGGCCAGACGCATTCATTTGCTGGCAGAGAAGGCGCTGCTCAGCGCATTTGCGAGGGGCTACCGCTGCGTCACCCTCCAGGATTTGCAGGAGGCGCTCGATGAACTGCCCAGGGATGCTGCGGCCGCAGAAGACGCGCCGGCCGCCTCCCCACGCCGCCTATGGCGTCTCCCTTGGCTGTTCTCTGCATCTCGAACCTGACGCCAGTTGCTGAAGTTGCGCTCACTGGCCGTGGATACTGCATGAACGCATGCTGTTTTCAGCCTCAAGGAAGCCCCAACGTGGACCGCTCTAGGTTAGTCAGTCTTGATGGATGTGCAAAGCAAATCGGGTCGGCAGCGTTGAGGCGCCAGGCTGCCATCGGGCTGGTCATGGTTGCGCTGCTCTCGGGTTGCGCCGTGCCTGCGGCCATGCAAGTCTCCGATCAACATCTGTCGGCCCCGCCCGTCGTTCCTTCGCCAGCCCCCGACTTCAGTTTCAGGCCGCAGCTTCCCCCGCCGCCACAACCTCAGGCCAAGCCCGAGGTTTACAGCATCTCGGTGCGCGAGCTGGACGTGCAGGACCTGCTGCTTGCCGTGGCGCGGGATGCGGGTGTGAATGTGGACATCCACCCCGAGATTCGCGGCGTGGTCACGATGAGCGTGCATCAGTTGACGGTGCCCGAAATACTCGCCCGTGTGGCGCGCCAGGTGCCGCTGCGTTACGAAATCGATGGCAAGGACATCTCGATCCTGCCCAACCTGCCCTATATCAAGAGTTACCGGGTCGACTATCCAAACATTACTCGCGATTCCAGCAGCAGTGTCACGACCACCATCAGCCTGGCCAGCACCGGGCAGGGGGCCGGCGGGGGCTCTGGTGGCGGTGGGGGCGGCAACGGCTCGAGCTCATCCATCAGCAGCATCGCCAACAACCGCTTCTGGACGACCTTGGTGTCGAATGTTCGAGAACTGTTGCGCGACTCAACCGCGCTCGCCGGTAACGATGGCGGGGCCGCCCGGCCGGCTGCGTCAGGCGGTGCCGCGGGTGCGCCCAGTACGGCGCCAGCGGCTGAAGGCGGCGGGGTTGCTGCTGCCGCCCCTGGCGGATCCGCCCGGGAGTCCTCTGGCGTGATTGCCAGCCCCGAAGCCGGCATCTTGACGGTTCGGGCGACTCAAATGCAGCACCAAAGGGTGGCCGACTTCCTCGAACGGGTGCTGCGTTCGGCGCGCCGACAAGTCCTGATTGAAGCCACCATCGTCGAAGTAGACCTGTCCAACCGCTACCAGCAGGGCATCAACTGGTCCCTGATCAGCCCGGACGGCTCGGGCTCCTCCATCTCGGTGGGCCCCAAAGGCTCCACCGATGGTCTGGTCACGGGGGGCGCGGTCTCTGGCCTCATCTCGCTGACCTTGTCACGCACCAATGTCTTCAAAGGCAAAGACCTTTCCGGATTGCTCACCCTGCTCGAATCCTTCGGCACGCTCAAGGTCTTGTCCAGCCCCAAGGTGTCTGTCCTCAACAACCAAAGCAGCCTGCTCAAAGTGGTGGACAACAAGGTGTACTTCGTCATCGATGTCACCCCAGGCACGCCTGCGTCACCCGGCGTGCCGGGCACTGCCCCTGTTTACCGAACCACGATCAACACCGTACCAATAGGCTTCTTGATGTCGGTGGTGCCGCAGATCAGCGAGAACGGGGAGGTGATCCTGAACCTGAGGCCCACCATCAGCCGAATCACCGGCTACGCCATCGACCCCAACCCGGCGCTGGCGGCCGGCAGGGTGACCAACCGCATTCCGGAAGTTCAAACGCGCGAGTTGGAGTCGATCCTGCGCGTCCAGTCGGGCGGGGTGGCCATTCTGGGCGGCTTGATGCAGGACTACCGCAACAACCTGTCCGACGAAGTGCCGCTGGCCAACCGTGTGCCCCTGCTGGGCAATCTGTTCAAGCACCGCGACGAGACGAGCAAGAAGTCCGAGTTGGTGATTTTTCTTCGCCCTACCGTGGTGTCCGATGCCAGCCTGGACGGCGATTACAAGAGCTTCCGCAGTTTGCTGCAAGGGGCCCGAGAGGGGATGAATGCTGGCTCCCCCGGCTCCGCCGTTTTCTCTTTGGAGAACTGACATGAGTGTGCTGCTAGAGGCACTGGCGCGCTCTCGGCAGGTCCAACAGGCCCAACAGGCCGATGTCGTGGCGGACGCCTCCGGCTCTGTGGACTCTGCGGCAGCGGGTTTGACCTTGTCTGATGGGGGGAACTTGGCCCTGGCGCCTGAAGCCCTGCCTCCGCAGTCCGAATTTCAGCCCGATGAACCGGCGACGAGACGTTCGACCGATCCTGCCCAGGCCAGTGCGAGGGTGCGTGCACTCAAAGAGGCCGCCTTGGCGCCTGGCTTTGTGCCCAATGAAGCCGAACACAAGCACGCCACCCCGGAACCAACGCGTCCGGGTCCCAGCCCCGCCTCTTCTGCCCGGCGCCGTCAGTTCGTGGTGCTTGGCGGTGCTGCCACCACCCTGCTGATAGCAGGGCTGATTGGCGCATACCTCTGGACCTTGTCAGGCCCCGGTCCGGCCGGTGACATGCCTGCCCAAGTCAATCCGATGGGTCCGCCTGCAGGGCAGGGGCAATCGGCCGCTCCGGCCGCCCACCAGGCGGAGGGGGTGCAGGCAGCGCTGCGCCACGAGCCGGCTGCGGCTTCCACGAAGCTGGCCAACGGTGCCACAGAGCAGCCCGGCGCTGCGGGAACGGCGCCTGCCAAGGCGGTTCAACGGGCTCCTGTGGTGCCTTCGCCGCCAAATCGAGAGACGGTGGTGGCGGCAGAGCTTGGCGAGGCGAGCCCCGCTGTTCACGGGCGCTCAGCGCCTGCAAACAAGACCGCAGCCATTGGCGCTAGTGCCTCCGCGCTTGCTCCGGTGGCCTTGGCAACCGGCCCCAAAGACACCGAGGATCGGCTCCGGCAGGCCTATTCGTCGTTGGCCGCGGGTGATCTCGCAGGGGCCCGACCCGCCTACGAGGCCATCCTCAAAGACTCTCCTCGGGAGCTTGATGCCCTCTTGGGACTGGCATTCATCGAGCAAACGCGGGGTCGACCAGCGGCCGCCCGCTCGCTGTACCAGCGGGCTCTTGAGCTTCAACCCGGGCAAATCGACGCGCAGCTTGGCTTTCTGTCGTCCACGGCAGAACTGGGCTTGGACGACCCTGCGGTGCTGGCGCTGGCTCGCGAGGTGGCGCAGTCTCGGCCCGAGTCTGCGGCTGCGCAGTTCGCTGCGGGGCAGTTGCTGGCTCAGAAGGGTGATTTGTCGTCGGCGACGGAGCTGCTCGGGCGCGCGGCCTCGCTGCAACCCACCAACGCGCTGTACCTTTTCAATTGGGCCGTTGCCCTGGACCGATTGGGCCGCCGCCCGCAAGCCTTGCAGGTCTACCGGCAGGTGCTTCAGGGGGTGGGGATTGACGATTCCGGAGGCGTGACCGCGCAAGGAGTGAATCGGGACACGGTCCGGCAAAGGATCGAGGTCCTCCAGGCGGCCCTTCCCGCGACCGACTTGACCAGGCCCTGACGGGTCGAAGGCTGCCTTTGTCCGGCTTGAGAGCACGATGACCGACGAGCAAAACAAGACGTTTGGCGGGGCTCTGCCGCCCCGCCTCGGTGACCTGTTGATCGAACTGGGCCTCATCACCCAGGACCAGCTGCGCATTGCCTTGATGGAGCAAAAGCGCAGCCAGCAACCCCTTGGGGAATGTCTTCTGGCCTTGGGCTTTGCCACCGAGGAGGCCGTTCGGGGGGCCTTGGCCGACAACCTCGGCGAAAAAGCCATCAGCCTGCAAGGCGTGGTGGCCGACCCGAAAGCGCTGGTACTCATCCCCAAAGCGGTGGCCAAGCGGTACATGGTCTTTCCGGTCAGCCTTGACCCCGAGAAGCGCCTCCTGGTCTTGGCCAGTGCCAACCCGAACGACATCCTGGCTGTTGACCAGATCAGCGCCTTGTTGGCCGGCGGCCCCGCTATCGCCTGGCGCTTGGCCAGTCAGGCGGAAATCCTGTCCGCCATCGAGCAGTTGTACGGCTACGAGCTGTCCATCGATGGCGTGCTCCAGGAACTGGAAAGCGGCAAGGCGGACCTGCTCCAGGCTGGCGAGGGCTACAGCCACCCGGTGGTGCGCCTGGTCGATTCCCTGCTGGCGGATGCCACCCTGCGCGGCGCATCCGACATCCATTTCGAGCCCGAACCCCGCTTCTTGCGCATCCGTTACCGCATCGATGGCGTGTTGCGCCAGGTGCGGGCCTTGCACCTTCGCTACTGGTCGCCCATGGCCGTGCGATTGAAGGTGATGGCCGGCATGAACATCGCGGAAACCCGTGCGCCGCAAGATGGCCGCGTGTCGCTGTCGATTTCGGGTCGGGTGGTGGATTTCCGGGCGGCCGCGCAGCCCACCATCCATGGCGAGAACATGGTCTTGCGCATCTTGGACCGCAAGCGGGGTATCGTGCCCATCGACGGTTTAGGCTTGAGCGAGGAACAGCTCAGCCAGATCCAGCTCATGCTCGCCCGTCCGGAAGGAATCTTGCTCGTCACCGGTCCCACCGGCTCGGGCAAGACCACCACGCTCTACTCGCTGCTGGGGCACATCAACAAAGAGGGCGTGAACATCATGACGCTCGAAGACCCGGTCGAATACCCCATGCCCATGATCCGGCAAACCTCGGTGTCGGACGGTGCCAAGATCGACTTCGCCGAAGGCATTCGCTCGCTGATGCGGCAAGACCCCGACATCATCATGGTGGGCGAGGTGCGCGACACCGAAACTGCGCAGATGGCTTTCCGGGCGGCCATGACAGGCCACCAAGTGTTTTCGACCCTGCACACCAACTCTGCCATGCGGGCCATTGCGCGGCTCATCGACATGGGCATCACCCCCGAGGTAATGACCGGCAACATCATCGGCATCGTGGCGCAGCGGCTGGTACGCACCCTGTGCGTGGCCTGCAAAGAGCCGTGCGCGCCTTCTCCCATCGAGGCCCAGCTCTTGGGCCTCTCGGTGGACACGAAGCGCCCTGCGCGTCTGTTTGCGCCCGTGGGTTGCCCGGAGTGTGACCACACCGGCTACCGCGGGCGCCGCTCCCTCATGGAGTTACTGCGCTTTGACACCGAGCTCGACGACCTGGTTGCCCGCCGGGCCAGTCTCAAAACCATGACCGAGCATCTGCTGAGCAGGGGCTTTGTCTCTTTGGCTGCTGACGGACTGCGGCGGGTGCGTGAGGGTGAGACCACGATCGAGGAGGTCGGGCGGGTGGTGGATCTGACGGATGGGGTGACCTGATGCCCCGCTTCAGCTTCAGGGCCGCCGACGCGCAGGGCCGAATCACGGCGGGGCGTCTGGACGCGCTCAATGAAGCCGACCTGGAGAACCAGCTCACCCGGGTGAGTCTGTGGCTGATCTCCGCCAAAGAGGAGAGCTTGAGGCGCCGCATAGGAGGCTCTAAGCTGACCCGACGCCAAGTCATCGGGTTTTTGTTTCAGCTGGAAATGATGGTTAGGGCCGGAGTGCCGATCCTCGAGGCCTTTGCTGACTTGCGCGGCGCGTCTGACAGCGAGGCCTCGCGGCAGCTCGCCGCCGGTTTGTACGAAAAGATCGAAACCGGCACACCCCTGAGTGGAGCCATGGCGGCCTACCCGAATGTCTTTTCTGAGACCGTGGTCCATCTGGTCAGGGCCGGCGAAGTCTCGGGCCAGCTTCCGGATGTGCTGCGCGAAATCGTTCGTTCTCTGCGCTGGCAGGACGAACTTGCCTCCAGCACCAAGAAGCTGGTGATGTACCCGGCTTTTGTCTGCGTTGTGATCGGTGCGGTGGTGGTCTTCATGATGGCCTATCTCGTTCCGCAGCTCACCAGCTTTCTCAAAAACATGGGCCAAGCCCTGCCCATGCATACCAAGCTGCTGATCGCCACCTCGGACGCTGTGGTGGCCTATTGGTGGGCCATGTTGCTGGCCCCGGTGCTTCTGGGTTCAGGCTTTTTTGTCTGGATGCGAAGCTCCGAATCGGCGCGCAGGCGCATGCACGGGTGGCTGTTGCGGCTTCCCTTGCTGGGCGGCATCTTGTCCAAGATGGCCTTGGCGCGCTTTGCCAATAGCTTGGCCCTGATGTATCGCACCGGCATTCCGCTGATTGACGCGCTGGAGCAATGCCAAAACATTTCCAGTAATTTGGTCATTCGGGCTTCGATTGAGCGTGCCCGCCAAAGGGTGGTGGCCGGTACCCCGATGTCGCTGAGTTTCTCCGCCGAGTCGCTGTTTCCGCCGCTGGTCATCCGCATGTTGCGAATGGGCGAGGCCACCGGAGCCCTCGATCAGGCTCTGGACAACGTGAACTACTTCTACTCTCGCGACATCGACGAGTCCATCCAGCGTGTGCAGGCTCTGCTTGAGCCTGTTCTCACCCTGGTGATGGGCTTCGTACTGGGGTGGATCATGCTTGCAGTGCTTGGGCCGATTTACGACACCATCACCCAGATCAAGGCGTGAGACATGGACATCTTGATGTACCTCACCGCCTCCGGTGCCAGCTTTTGGAAGCGGCAGCGCGGCACTTGGGTAGCGGCCTCGCCCACAGAGGGTCATTCTCTGGGCGTGGTGACCAATTTGCCCGAGGAAACCATCATCGAGCTGCCGCTGCCCAAGCTCTCGGCCAGGGACCGCGCCCGTTTTGTCGCTCGACAACTGGCCAACCGATTCCCGGGCAGCGATTTCGCCTTGGCGCCTGGGCCGATGAGAGCCCGAGGCTCGACCTTCAGCCGGCAGGCACTGGTGGCCATCGATCCGTCCGAACGCCTGCAGACCGCCGTGGCAGAGTCGGGCGCCAAGCTCGCAAGCGTGCACTGCAGCAGCCTGCTGTTGGCCAAACAGGCTGCCCGTGCGATGCAGGGCCCCAATGGCATCGCCGCTGCAGTGACCGAAGCGGGTCTGCGGGTGGTGGCCATTGTTGACGGCGCTGCCGTGCTGACCCGTCTGGTTCAAGCGGCCCGATCAGCAGACGAGCAGGCCAGAGAAATCTTGCGCACCGTGCGCCATCTGGAGAACACCCGGCTTGTTGAACGCAACGGCAGCCCTCTGGAGGTGTTGTTGCTTGGCACCCACCCCGACACGGCCACCTTGCTGAGTCAAGACCGGCTGCAACCTTTGGCGCTTTCGCGCGAGTTGCGCAGTTGGAGTGAGACCGAGCCCTTTGCGTGGTTTGACGGGGCCAGGCGTCTCCCGCAACTCCAGATGGCTGCTGCCGAACGGCGCACGGTTCATTTGGAGCGCGTGTGGCGGCGCAATGCCTGGGTCGCCTCTGCCTGCGCGGCAATGCTGTTGCCAGTGTTGGCTGCTTGCGGCTGGTACCAGGGCTACAGCGCCAAGGGCAGCCAGGCCGGCTTTGACACCCGGTTATCGCAGTTGCGATCTGGGATTGCGGAGTTAGAAGCGCGCTTGGCGGCAGAGCCCCTGTCTGCCAATACCTTGAGGGAAATGCAACAGCAATACGACCAGCATGTCGGTCAGCACCAGGACATGTGGCCAGGCCTTGAGCGACTGTCCCGTGTGCTGGAAGCCCGACCGGACCTGCGCCTGACCCGACTGAAGTGGCGACGTTTGTCGGCGGGCGAGACTGCCTGCGCGGAGGCGGGCAACCGGGTCGCTGTAGGAACTGCCGTGGGCCATACGCCTGGCTCGACAACTCTCTCAACGGCTGCTGCAGCAATGTCCGCAGGCATGATGAACGGCACCGATCCCGCTGCCACGGCGGCCGCAGACGCTCAACCGAAGAGCCGAGCGGAACTCTTATTCCGAACCCGCTCGTCGGCCTCTGATTTGCAGACGCAAGTTGACGACGCCAGTGCCCTGGCAAAGGGCTTCAGTCGATGGGAGGGAGCTCAGGTCCTCCTGTCTCCTCTTTCTGCCTTGCGCCAAAGTGAACTCACGGGCGGCGCCAGCCAAAAGGAAGACGCGTCCTTAGATAGCTGGTGTCTGGCGATCGAAGTGAAGGGCAGGGGCGCTGCGGGTCCTTCGATTCCCGACTCGTTTCGTCAAAACGGGAATGGACCATGAAGCACTGGTGGACGCTCGCCCGACGCATGCCTGTGCCCTTGGCCGCAGCCGGGGTGTCGTGGGCTCTGGTTTTGTTGCTTGCCCACTGGATCTGGGGCAGTTTTAGGGGCGAGAGGGTGGATTTGCAGGGGCAGCAAAATAGCCTGCAGGCGACCTTGTCGATCCTCGAGGAAAAACGTCGCGACGAGACCGACATCCGGCGACTGACCCCGCAGGCTCAGGCTTTAATGCACCTCGGGGTCTGGGGTCCTGCGAATCGGGCGGCTTGGGTACAGACCCTGCAACAACTTCAGTCTCGGATCCCGATGGGAGAGACCCTGGGCTACTCACTTGGCCCACCGCGGCCAGCCGGAGCGGCGGGCGACTCTGTCGGCTTTGCGCTGGACTCCGGGGTGAGTTCGACCCAAGTCCAAGCCAGTTGGCACGACTTGGCCTTGTTCGGCTCCAGCCCAGACGAAGAACAACTCTGGCGATTTACCCGCAGTGCCGAGCGGTCCATGGCCGGGCGCTTTCGGGTCGAATCCTGCGAATTCAAGCGCGAGGGGGCTCTACCGATTTCGTTTCAGTGCCAGTGGCGATTCGTGACGCTTGCGCAGCCAGATGGCGACCCGGGCCGACCTGAGGCCGCAGCCTCTTTGCCCGCGGCCCCCGTCAGCCCTGCCCTTCGTTTGGCAGAGATTCGACCCTTGGGCACCTTGTTGTTTTCCCCGCAAGAGCGAGCCCGCATGCTTCAAGCGCGCATGGGCAATTCTGGCGAGGGCGTAGCCGCTCCAGTGCACTCCTCAATGCGAACCATCAGCGGCCTGATCGCCCGTGACGGGAAGCCGCCACTGGTGTGGGAGTCCGGTGGCGACCGCAACCCTCGTGCTGAAGTCGGCTTCAGTGGACCGCACACCAATGTGAGCGAATGTGGTCGCTGGCGCTGGCATGGACAGCGGGTCGATGCCGGTGACCGACTTCACACATTCAACAAGACCATAGCGCCCGGCTTGTCTGCCTCGGGTGTACAACGGGGCTCCAGCCCGCCGGCCAAGTGCCATAACCCCCCCTGAGGAGTTCCCATTCCGTTCGGCTGACAGTTTCGTCCTGCATCGAGTCCCAACCTCATCGATGACGGTTTTTTGACCGAGGTTGTATCCCTTGACACCCTGAGGAAGACCATGAAAACCATGAAAGCCAATTCGCATCGGGCCCAGAAGGGCTTCACTTTGGTGGAAATCGCCGTGGTGCTTGTCATCATCGGATTGCTCTTGGGCGGTGTACTCAAGGGCCAGGAGTTGATTGAAAGCGCCCGCGTCAAGAATGCGACCAATCTCTACAACTCGATTGCCTCTGGCGTGAATGGCTACCGTGATCGCTACCGCAACATGCCGGGTGACGACTGTTGCGTGGCCAGCAAAACCGCTCGGGGTGCCAATTGGGCCTCTGCCATGACGGGTACCGGCCAGAATGCGCAGCCCAATGGCATCATTGATGACGCCACCGTCGCTGCCTGGGGGGCATGGAATGGCTGGCAGCATGTTTCCTTCTGGCTTGATCTTTACGCAGGGGGATTTCTAGCCGGCGACGCAACAGCGCGGTCGGTCGCTGTGTTCCCCAGAAGTCCATGGGGTGGAGTCGTGGACATCGTCAATGTGGGACAGGTTTACGGCATGGTCAACAACGCCCTGGTGATTTGCATGGCAACGGTGCCTGGAAAGGCGGCAAACCAATTGGATGTGAGCCTCGACGATGGCAACCCAGCGACGGGCTCTCTTCGCTCCGCCGTCGGCAACCTGCCCGTGGCCACCACGCCGACATTGACCGCCTACTCTGAAGATGCCACCTACATGGTGTGCAGGTTGATCTGAGCGCGCTTGACCTGAGTCCGATCCGCGTGGCCGCGAGCGAGACCAAAGCGGTCCCGATGCAGGAGTAAAGGACTCATCCATGGCATGGAAGGCAAGGTGGTCAGTGGGTTCCCGGGCAAAGCTGGAATCGGCGCCTTTGGCTCGGGCTCAGTCAGGCTTCACACTGGTCGAAATGGCGGTGGTGGTGGTCATCATCGGTTTGGTGATGACCATGGGCTTGACGGCCGCAGGGTCCATGCTGCTGAATTCGCAGCGCTCGGCCACGCGTGATCGCATGACGGCGGTACGTGACACGATGGTGGCCTATTTCGCGCAGAACCAGCGCTTTCCTTGCCCAGATGCGGGCAGCAACGTTGGCAACACCGGGCGAGATGGCTTGGAGGACCGCGCCATTGGTGGCGTGAACCCGGAGCCGACCAGTGCCTGTGTGAACAACTTGGGCACCGTGCCCTACGCCACTTTGGGTCTCTCTCGCGACCAAGCCCTGGATGCGTGGGGCAATTTCATCACCTACCGTCTCGCCACAGCCCCGGCATGGCACCTCAGTGCCACCTTTGCCTTGCCGGCGCCGCCGGCCCCACAGGTTTGCAATCCGGCCGGTGTACTGGCGCCCCCCCTGGTCGGTTTGGGCGTGTTCTCCAGCCCGGCCGTCGCGCAGACAACGACGGCGGCGAGGGTGTTGAGTTCGCATGGTCGCAACGGGCTGGGAGCGTGGAACACCGGCCCCAGCAATGC
>JBKCVH010000173.1:0-2888 GCA_046317675.1 Burkholderiales bacterium | reverse complement strand
CTGCTGCGCCTGCAAGGGCTCGGGCCACAGCGCTTTGTCGATGTGGTGCTGCGCCGCTACGAGGCCGACCTGCTGCCGCCGGGCCAGGGCTCGCCGCGCGAGGCGCTGGTTGACGAGGTCGTGGAGCGCCGCCGTGGCGAGCTGACCATGCCGGCCTGGCAAGGCGAGCCCGTGGTGACCGCGCACGTGATGGATCTGTACGCGTACCTCTCGGCCCGATCCGAAGGACGCCTCGGCACGGGGCGGCCGGCGGCGCGTTGAAATGCTCCATCGCTGAGTTGCAAGCGGCGACTAGGGAAAATCCTCGCCGCACTCAGTGGGCGACTCTCCAAGACCGAGCTGGCCTCCGCCTACACTGCTCGCCAGTAGGTCTGGTTCCAGCCTGGCATTCATCAATCCATCGGGAGGATTTCGTGTTGCGTGTTTCGATTCTGGCAATCACTCTTGCCGCAGCCGTCGCGGTGGCGGGCTGCTCCACCATCGTGAGCGGGCAGGAACAAGCTCTGCAGATCAACTCCAATGTCAGTGGCGCAGACGTGCTGCTCAATGGCGTTCTGGTCGGCAAGACGCCCTTCAGCGGACAGGTCAAGAAGAGTGCCACCGCATCAGTGACGGTTCGCAAGGACGGCTTCAAGGAGCGCACCGTCCAGTTGGCAACCGAGGTCGAAGGTTCGTTCTGGGGCAACATCATCATCGGCGGCTTGCCCGGTTCGAGCACTGACTACGGCACCGGCGCGATGTACAAGTACGCCCCGAACGTGATCCAGGTCGATCTGGAGCCCGCAGCGGGAAAGTAGCCGAGTACTGCCCGGCGCACGCGTACGCTCAGGCTCTGCGGCACACGCTGCAGATCGTCGAAGAGACACACCGCGGAGACGGGCCCTTTTTGAGGGCCCTGTTCGCGACGTTCTCGCAACGCGGGGCAGATTTCGAAGCTTGGGTGTATCGCTTGCGCAAGCTGCTGCCCGAGCATGACACCCACCGAGGCTTTGCCTGCGCGCTAAGCATCAGTCTGGCCAAGACTGGGCACCTGGTGCGCTAGACCCGGGCGCCACCCCTGGCTCCACTTCAGCAACGGCTTTGGTCCCTTGGTCGTAAGTCTTTTCGGGTCGAGTCGCAGCGGCTGGTGGTGGCTTCGGGGAGTGCTCCTTTTCTTCCTGGGTTGCAGTTCCGCCTGGGCCCAATGGGGGCGCGAACAGGACGGCGCCGCGCTGGAGCAAGCCACGCGCGCGAGCATCGTGTTCGCGACCCACGATCTGTCGTCGCCGGTTTCGCTTTTCGGGCACAGCTTCCTGGTGCTGCACCAGGAGGCCACACCCGAGCCGCAGGCACTGGTGATGGAATTCGGAGGCATGACACGGTCGGGCCTGGACCACCTTCGCGCCCTGGTCAGCGAGATCGAAGGCGGCTTCACGCTCAGCTACTTCTCGTACAAGGAACGCGAGTACTTCACCGAGGGCCGCAGCCTCTGGATTTATCCCTTGCGCCTAGACGACACGGGCTTGGCTGCGTTGAAGCAGCAAGTCCGGGCATCGATCGGCAAGCGAGCGCGCTACACGTTCCCGCGCTGGAACTGCTCGCACTACATCCTGGACTTGGTGGCAAGCGCTGCCGGCATCGACCGCACGGGCCCCGAAGTGCCCTTCGTCGTTCCTGCCGATACGCTGCGCATCCTTCACGCACGGAGCTTGCTGGGTCCGCCGGTCTTCCGCGCGAGTCCTGGTTCTCGATCCCAGAGCGCCTACAACTCGCTGAGCGCTGTCGACCGCGCGCGGGTTCGATCGTTCTGGCAGGACCCCGAACAACCATCCGACCAGCCCCTCACGAAGCCAGTTGAGCAGACCCTTTCCACGAGCGCCGATCACTGGATGCTGAGCGAGACCCAGGCGAGCCGACGAGACGCCTGGTTCCGACTCAAGCGGCAGTTTCCGCTCGGGGACAGGGCCGCTGCTGCCCCTGCAGATCCTGCGTCTGGGCCCGGTTCTGGAGAGTGGACGCTCGGCCGCGACGTCCGGCAGCACTCGACATCGATCGGCTGGCGACTCGGCCTGCTGTCACTGGCCGGAGAAGAACGCACGGGGCTGCGCAATGCCAGGCTGCAGTTGCTGGCCCTCGAGGTCGAGCGACGCAACGGACGCACCCGCCTGGCTCGGGCCGACGTGCTGGCTATGGAAGCCAATGTGCCCGGCGACCTCTACTTTCACGGCTTCACCCAGCGGCTCGACCTGGGCTATGTCGACGATCAGCCGCGGCTCGGGCGTGTGTCGAAGCGCTTCCTGCTCCAGTTCGGGCGCGGCACGACACGCCAGATGGCCAAGGTTGACGTTTCCTTGCTGCCCACCGTGGCCGTGGGCGCCTTGAACGGCGGAGAGAGATGGAAGCCCGTCGTCTCGGTGGGCTTGAAGGCGTCGGCCTATGGGCCCTTGCCCGGCGACTGGCGTGCCAAGTTCACCAGCGAGTGGAGCGGGCGGGAACTGGCCGGCATGCGCTCGTCACAGCAGTTCGAAGCGGCATCGCCCGTGCTCGGCAGTTCCTCCACCGTGAGCCTGAGGGTGGAGTGGCGCAACCAAGGCTACCGCGATGCCAGTGTCGGGCTGCTTTGGGCGTATCGCATGCCTAGCTGAACCCACGTTCGCCCAGACGGTGCAATCGATGAGAAGCAAGCCGCGCTGGCGGCGGGCACCCGACAAGAGTCGACTAGGCCACCGCCCCCGCGCCCACGCCGGCCGCCTTCGGTGCCTTGCGCCGCATGCGCTCGCGATAGGCCTGCGCGGCGCCCGCGCGGCCGCCTGCCGCCTCGAACTGCAGCAGGGCTGCGTGGCAGTGGTCCCAGGCGCCCAGCAGGTGGTGCGTGATCAAGGCCAGCCGCAAGGCGCGATCGGCGTCGA
>JBKCVH010000172.1:0-9652 GCA_046317675.1 Burkholderiales bacterium | reverse complement strand
CCGGTTGGCACCAAAGGCTAGCGCCTCCGGCGACTGAGGAAACTCGCGGCGCAGGCGTTGGCCCCACTCCTGCACCCCATTGCGATTGCCCATGCGCTGCTCAATGCGAGCCGCAAGCCAAAGACTCTGTGCATTCACCTGGTCAGGCTGGGCGTTGACGCGCGCGGCGTAAAAGCGAGCCCTCTCGTTTTGCCCCAGTCGCAGCAGCGCTTCGGCCAGGTTGTAAGCCAATGCTGGATTGCCAGGATCCAACTCGAAGCCACGCGCCAAACTGCGCTCCGCCTCGGCCCAGCGCTGGTGGCGCATATTGCAGCCGCCACGCGCCAGCCATGTGCGACTCGGCGCACGGTAGTTTGGCTGAGCCAGTGCCTCGTCAAAGGCCGCCATGGCGGCCTCTACCCTGCCCTGCTGGCACAAAAACCATGCCTGGTTGTGCAAGGTATCGGGGTCGCGGGGGTAGAGCTGCAAGATGCGGCGAAAGGAGTCCTCGGCGTTCTCCGTATCGCCCATCGCCGCCAGAACCAACGCGCGCAGATTGAGGCCTTCACGCGAGTTGGGCTGCAGGGCCAGCGCCTGCTTCAACTCATCCAGCGCAATGCTGTGCTGGCCTTTGGCGAAGTAGCCCGCAGCCAACTCGATGCGCGTAGAGGCCCGGCGCTCTGCCTGGCTGGTGTCGAACTCGGTGCGAGGTTCTGTATCGCGCACCGTTTGAGTTGCACAGCCAGTCAAAAGTGCCATCACCACGAAGGGGACGGGGACCAGCAAGCGCAGCAAAGTTGACACAGAAACTCCTCAGTGGGTAGGGCGAGCGGTCTTGCGGTGGATCACGATCGGGGCTGGCACCGAACCGCGCGCCATGCGTTCACTGGCTCGCGTTCGATCCTGCACCTCGCCCGCCAACTGCCCACAGGCTGCATCAATGTCGTCGCCACGTGTTTTTCGCACCGTGGTGACGATGCCCGCCTTGAGCAAAACGTCTGCGAAGGCCTGGACACGCTCACGAGGGCTTTTGGTCAGACCGCTCTGAGGGAACGGATTGAACGGAATCAAATTCAGTTTGCAGGACACCTTGCCCTTGAGCAGCTTGACCAGTTGCTCGGCTTGCTCAGGACTGTCGTTCACGCCGTCGAGCATGCAGTACTCAAACGTGATGAAGTCGCGAGGGGCCACCTCCAAATAACTGTTGCAGGCTGCCAGCAACTCAGCAATGGGGTACTTCTTGTTCAGCGGCACCAGGGGGTCGCGCAAGGCATCGGTGGGCGCATGCAAACTCACAGCCAAGGCCACTGGGCAGTCCGTCTTTAGCCGCTCGATCATGGGCACCACGCCACTGGTCGACACCGTGACCCTGCGGCGGGACAAGCCATAGGCGTGGTCGTCCAGAAAGGTCTTGAGCGCCGGCACCAACTGGCTGTAGTTCTGCAGCGGCTCGCCCATTCCCATCATGACGATGTTGCTGATGACGCGTTCGTCGGAACCGCGCTCTCGTCGCATTTGGTGTTCGGCAAACCAGAGTTGGGCAACGATTTCCCATGCACTCAGGTTGCGACTGAAACCCTGGTGACCGGTCGAGCAGAACCTGCAGCCTACCGCGCACCCGGCTTGCGAAGAAATGCAGAGCGTGGCGCGGTCATCTTCTGGGATGAAGACGGCTTCAACGGCGTCGCCGTTACCGACATCAAACAGCCACTTGATCGTGCCATCGCTAGACCGCTGCTCGGTCAGGACCTTCAGGCCCTCAACCACGGCCAAGCCTGCCAGCTTCTCGCGAAGGCTCTTGGCCAAGTCGCTCATCTGCGCAAAGTCGGCCACACCACGCTGGTGAATCCAGCGGTACAACTGGGTGGCGCGAAAGCGCTTCTCACCCAATTGCTCGCAAAAGGCCACCAGACCCTCGAGGTCCAGCCCCAGCAGGTTGGTGGCCATTTGCGTCACAGAACAATCAACGTGCGTAGACGTTCATGCCCGGGAAGAAGAACGCGATCTCATTGGCCGCAGTTTCCGGTGCGTCAGAGCCGTGTACGGCGTTGGCATCGATGCTGTCAGCGAAATCGGCGCGGATCGTGCCCTTGTCAGCCTTCTTCGGATCGGTTGCGCCCATCAACTCGCGGTTCTTGGCGATAGCGCCTTCGCCTTCGAGCACTTGAATCATGACGGGGCCGGAGATCATGAAGCCGACCAAGTCGTTGAAGAAGGGGCGCGCCTTGTGCACGCCATAGAAGGCTTCGGCGTCGGCGCGCGACAGGTGAACCATCTTGGCAGCGGCAATCTTCAGGCCTGCGCCTTCAAAGCGAGCCAAGATTTGGCCAACCACGTTCTTCGCCACGGCATCGGGCTTGATGATCGAGAGGGTGCGTTCCATCGCCATGTTGTTCTCCAGTTGCTTGCCCATGGCAAAAGGCCACGGAGCGGGTCAGACAAAGCCCGCGATTGTAGGCAGCTAAGTGCCGCCCCTAGGGTGACTACGGATGTGAGCGCTAGCGAAAGGGCTCAGCGACGGCGTTTACCGCCGCCACCGCCACCTCGTGGGCCACCGCCACCGCCGCCACCACTGCGCGAGCCCCCACCGCCGCTTCGGCGATGAAAACTGTCGGCGCCGATGTAGCCGACCGAGGTCTGAAGAGGGTCCGGCTCACGGGGCGCACCCCGTTGGGCGGGGCGCGCATCGTCCTGCTGATGAACATGATGGCCAAAGCCCTGGGCCAACCCACGGCCCTTGTTCTTCGCAAACCGACGATCGAAGGTTTGTTCAAGCGGGTTGATGTGAGCCGGCAAAACGAAGTCGTCCTCGTCATCACCTCGTGGGCGCCGCTCTTCGGCCTCTCGAGGCGCACGCTCGGCCTGCGGCGGGCGTTGGAGTTGGTCTTGGCGCGGCCCTTTCCCGCGCGGACCACGATCGGGGCGTTCGCCGCGCTCGGGACGCTCGGGGCGCTCGGGGCGCTCGGGGCGCTCAGGCCGTTCGAGGCGTTCGCCGCGCTCGGGGCGCTCACCCCGAACTTGGCCTTGCTGCCCCTGCGGTTGTGGCGGAGCAGCCAAGCGACGGATCTGCTTCACGTCGTAACCCGCCAGCTCCACCCAAACGCCGCGCTTCAGCCCAATCGGAAGCACGAGGTTGCCGTAACGCACGCGAATGAGACGACTTACCGTCAAGCCCACGGTATCGAACAACTTGCGCACCTCGCGGTTGCGGCCTTCGGTGATCACGACGCGATACCAGCGGTTCACGCCTTCACCACCGGCACTTTCAATGCTCTTGAACGCCGCCGTCTGCCCTTCAACCTCAACCCCTGCCAAAAGCTTGGCTTTGGCCTCGTCTTCGAGCGTCCCCAAGGTGCGGACCGCGTACTCACGCTCCACGCCGAAACGCGGGTGCATGAGTTGGTTGGCCAAGTCGCCGTTGTTGGTGAACAGCAGCAGGCCTTCTGTATTCAGATCAAGTCGACCAATGCTCAGCCACTTGCCCATGGGAAGCTTGGGCAGATTGCGGAACACCGTCGGCCGGCCTTCTGGGTCGTTGAAGGTGACGATCTCGCCAACGGGCTTGTGGTACGCGAGTACACGGGGTAGGCCCGGATGAATGCGGATCTTGACGGGCTTGCCGTTCAAGTAAACGCGATCACCAAAGCTAATGCGCTGTCCGATGTGAGCGGTCTCGCCATTCACATCGACTTTGCCCTCGGCAATCCAGGCCTCAATATCTCGACGTGAGCCAACACCGCTCTGCGCCAGCACCTTTTGCAGTTTGGGACTGTCAACATCAGGCGCCAGAACTCGCTTTTCTTGTTGCGCCTCAGGCTCGGCAACTGGCACCTCATCGCCTTCGGCGAGCAAGGCCTGCAAACGCTCCTGAACCGCCGCCGTGGCCGCTTCGTCCTGAAGCACCAAGCTAGGCTCGCGCACCCGGTCGGAATCATTGCCGTCTGCGGCTGCCTGACTGGGCTCTGCCACATCGGCCGAGGCTTGGACTGACTCTCCTTGCGGGGCGGCTGCAGGCGCGGGCTCTTGTGCCAGCTCCACCGGCAGCTCAGCTTCAGGCTTTCGCGTGCGACGCCGCTTGGGCGCGGGAGTCGCTTCGGCGGCCGGCTCGGCCGATGCTTCCACGGGAGCCTCCGCCGGCAAAACCTCAGTTGCTTCCGGCAAAGAGGCTTCCACCACAGGCTTGCGACGCGGGCGGCGCGCCGGCTTGGCCTCAACGGCCTCGGGGGCAGGAGGAAGGGTGTCGTCGTCGTTGTTCATGGGGTTTAGGCCTCTTCGGGCAGGGAATCAGGGGTTGCGCCTGTGGCCTGCAGGGCCTCAAACGCCAATGGAACTACAGAGTGCGGCAGGTGCACACCTTCGGAGGGCTCGGCAGGGCCATCCACCGAGGTCGCCGCGGACGGCCGATCAATGCTCAACTCAAACTCAGGCGCTGCAGCCAAGTCCAACAAGCTGGCCTGCTGCGGCCCGCGAGCGTCATCCATGGCACTGGCCAAAGGCGCGCTGCCCATCTCATCCAGCGGCGGCAGGTCTGACAAGCTCCGCAAACCGAGGTCATCTAAAAAGCTTTTGGTGGTGGCGTACAGCTGTGGCCGGCCGGGCGCATCGCGGTGGCCAATGACTTCGATCCACGCCCGGTCCTCAAGCTGCTTCACGATGTCAGAACTCACCACCACGCCCCGAATGTCTTCGATATCGCCACGCGTCACCGGCTGGCGATAAGCGATGACCGCCAAGGTTTCCATCGCGGCACGCGAATAGCGACGCGGCTTCTCCGGATGCAATGCCTCCAGCGCAGACCGCACAGCACCATGGGTTTGGAAGCGCCAGCCCGATGCGGTTTCAACCAATTGCAGGCTGCCGCGCGCCTGCCATTCGGCTTGCAATTCGGCCAAGACCACGGCCAAGCCTTCACGGCTCGCATCAGGACCGAGCAGTGCCAGCATTTCTTTTGAGACCAATGGCTGCTGCGCGCACATCAGCGCGGCTTCCAAGATGGCCTTTGCCTCGGCGTTCATCGTGCCGTACGCATTCCGTCAAACGTTTGGGGGGTGTCCTGTGCGCGGGCGCTGAGCCTGCCGCAATCTGCGGTATGGGCTGAAGCATGTCGCGGGGTGCACCCGACTCATTGCATGCTGCCGGGGCTTGGCCCGGCGACTTGGGGCTCTGCTGCACATCGCACAGAGCCGAAAACATCGACGATTCTACGGCAACTCGACAGGCAGCCCAAAAACAGAAGCGGCTTGATGGAAATCGGGCGGCGGTTCAGAGCTCCACTTCAGCCAATCGCCGTTGCTTGGATGCCTGAGCTGCAAGGAGACCGCATGCAGTGCTTGCCTGCCCAGACCCTCAACCACAGGCCCCCCGTAAAGCGCGTCGCCGAGCAAAGGATGCCCGGTGTGGGCGCAGTGCACGCGAATTTGATGGGTCCGCCCGGTATGAAGCTGGCAATGCAATAGCGACGCTTTGTTCGTGACGGCTAGGGCATTGATCTGCGTCTGGGCCGACTTCCCGCCCCTTGGCACTGGCACCACCGCCATGCGAGTGCGCGTGCGAGGGTCCCGACCGACAGGGGCGTCAATCAGGCGGTCTTCAGGCCACGCGCCTTTGCAAAGCGCTAGATATTCGCGCTTGACTTCACGCGCCGCCAACTGCGCCACCAACATGGCGTAGGCCTCAGGCGTTTTGGCCACCACCATCAAGCCGGCCGTGTCTTTGTCCAGCCGGTGAACGATTCCCGCCCGAGGCAATGCGGCAGCCGCCGCGTGATGGGCTAGCAAGCCGTTCATCAAGGTGCCAGTCCAATTGCCGGCTGCCGGATGAACGACCAAGCCGGCGGGCTTGTCAATCACCATCAGGGCAGCGTCCTCATGCACGATGGCCAAGTTCATGGCCTCGGGCACAAAGGCCAGCATGGCGGCCGGCGGCCGCAAATTCAATTGCAAGCGCTGCCCCAAGCGGAGCTTGCGCGAGGGCTGCTGGCACACCTCACCTTCGAGGCGAAGCTCGCCCTCCTCAATCAGTTGCTGCAAATGGGAGCGAGAAACATCAGGCTGCCACTGCGCCAACACGCGGTCCAGGCGCTGCCCTTGCCACGCCATTGGCACGCGGGTTTCCAATTCACGGGGAGTGGTGAAGTCGGGGGCGGGCAAGCCCTCGGTTTCGTCGTCATCATCCGACTCGGGCAAGCCCTGGCTGCTTCCTATAATTTGCGCCTCACTTGGCCGTCCTGCCGCATCGCGCGGCTTCTTATGTTCGATCGTTTTGCTTGGGCACCTTGGTGTGCCACAACGCTGCTTCTCGCAAGCGCCCTATTGGCTGGCTGCGGCACCTCACCGAAAGACGACCCGAATTCACAGGCCGGTCTCGACAAATTGTATGCAGAGGCCAAAGACGACCTGAGCGTCGGCTCCTACGAGCCAGCGATCAAGAAGCTGGAGCGCATCGAGGGGCGCGCAGCAGGCACGCTGCTAGGGCAACAAGCCATGTTGGAAATGGCCTGGGCGCAGTTCCGAAGTGGCGAAAAGGCGCAGGCCATCACCAGCTTGGATCGGTTCCTCAAGCTGCACCCCTCGTCGAGCGGTGTGGAATACGCGATGTACTTGAAGGGCTTGGTCAACTTCAACGAAGACCTTGGACTGTTCGGCCGCATTGCGGGTCAGGACGTGTCAGAACGCGACCAGCAGGCATCACGCGAGTCGCTGCTCGCTTTTCGTGATTTGGTGGAGCGCTTTCCAAGTTCGCGCTACGCCGAGGACGCCCGCGTCCGCATCGACTTCATCACCAACAACCTGGCACGCCATGAAGTCCACGTGGCGCGCTACTACCTGAATCGTGGAGCTTTTGTCGCCGCACAAAACCGCGCGCAGGTGGCGCTGACCGACTACCCTTATGCACCGGCAGCCGAAGAGGCCCTGGAGATTCTTTTGACCGCATACGAACGCTTGGGGCTGACCGATCTCGCCAAGGACACCCGCCGCGTGCTTCAGAAGAACTATCCGGCGAACGCTTTGGTTGCCGGCGTGCCCGCCGCCAAACCCTGGTGGAAGCTCGGGTAAACCGGGAGTCAATGTGAGAGGCCCTTCCAACCCGCCGCCGTTTGGCATGCGCTTTGCCCAACCGGCGAAGAAGGGCCCCACGCTGCGCCTGCAAGCCGCGACAGGCCTGCACCGAGGCGACCGGCAGTACCAGCAAGATCAAGTTTCTGTGTTCCAGCACCCACAGCAACCCAAGTGCGTATTGGCCGTGGTCGCCGATGGCATGGGCGGCAAAAGTGGCGGGCGCAAAGCGGCTGATCAAGTGATGCTGACCGCGCAGCAACTCTTTGAACGCTTCGAGCCCGAGTCTGAAGACGGCAGCGAGTTGCTTCGCCTTGTGTGCAGTGAGGCGCACTTGATGATCAAGCTCACGGCGCTATCGGCAGAAGAAGAGCCCCACAGCACGCTGGCCATGTTTTTGGTGATGCCGGATCGGCGCTGCCATTGGCTGCACACCGGCGACAGCCGTGTGCATTGGGTGCGCGGCGGCGAGTTGAAGCAACGTACCTACGATCAGTCTTATGTCCAGCGCTTGGTGGATGAAGGGCAACTGACCGAAGCCGACGCCCAGTCGCACCCCCAGTCCAACCTCCTGACTGCCTGCCTTGGCACTCAACAGGAACCCACACCGGTGGTGACCGAAATTGGGCCGGTGGAAGTGGGCGATGTCTTGATGTGCTGCAGCGACGGCCTCTGGCACTACTTCAATTCGCGCGAACTTGCGACGGTGATGCAAAGTCTTTCGCCTCGCGAGGCTGCGGAGTTGCTGATCAACAAGGCCAGGCAACGTGCTCAAGGCGGTGGCGACAACCTGTCACTGGCCATCGTCAAGCTCGTTGACGCCGACTGAGCCCCGACGATCCACCCCTCGATAGGGTTCAGCTCCACCGGTTGCCCCCAGCGGCTCTGCCGACTGGCCCACGCGGCCTGGAGAAGGCAGATCAAGGCATCGAGCGGGTCGCCACTGGCGTCATCCAGCATGCATTGCCGCAGGGCTTCGGGGCACTGAACACTCAGCCCTAGGCCAGCAGCGTCTTGCTCCAAAGCCTCTAGGAGTACCTGGCGCGCAGCCCGACGCGCTGGGTCGTCCTTGTTCTTGTACGAGCGGCGCCCCAACACGCGCAAGGCCAACCAACCGGGGTAGGCCTCCAAGGCAATGCGGTGGGGGTCGCCGGCCACCTGCCCGGGCAGGGTGGCGCCAGACGCCAACAGGCGCGGCAGGCCTTCGTAAAGCATCAAGGCAACAGGCACGTAGCGCGTTTGCAATGGGCTGGTCGAGCGCGCGCCTTCGGGCAGCAGCACGTCGCAGGCTCGGTGGGGCAGGACTTGGCCAGCGGGCTGCGTGGCGCGCCAAGCGTCAATGCCAGTGCGCCACGCGTTTCGGTCTGGGAACCTCCCACGCATTTGCTGCGCCACCTGGGGCAGGTCGCTGCCCAACCCCATGTCGCGCACAAAGCAAGCGGGCAGCCCCAAGGGCAAATCAAACCCGCCAAGCCATGGCCCCGGTGCGGCCAAGACTTTCTCAAAGTCCGTCAAGCTGTAGTGCGGTGTCAGTGCCCTGAGTTGCACTTGCTCACCACGCCATTCACCGATTGCCTGCCAAATGGGCTTGCGGCGAGAGGGCGCGCTGCTGAAGTCGACCCCCCACAAAAGGGTTTCGGTTGAAGGTTTAGAGTCCATCGTCCTCATTGTTGACTTGTCGAGCCATGTGCCCTGAGAGCGTCGCATCAAGCCCTGCCCCGCAGCCCGAGGCCTCCGAGCCAGTAGAGCGCAGTTTTGAAGGAGAGTTCGGGGGCCGCACGCTGCGCTACCGCAGCCGGGTGGGCTTCCTGCCCTTGCAGGACAACCCCGTCAAGGAAGGCGAGCTCCAGGCGCCTGTGGTGCGCGGTCAGTTGTTCTACATGGCCTACGAGGCGGTGCAGGAGCCCGGCGCCAAGCCACGGCCGCTGTGTTTTGTGTTCAACGGCGGGCCGGGCTCCAGCAGTGTTTGGCTTCACTTGGGCTTGGTCGGACCCCAGCGAGTGACGGTGGACGAGACAGGGAACTGCGGTGGCGCGCCCTATGGCCTGGAAGCCAACCCAGACAGCCTGCTGAGCCATTCGGATCTGGTCTTCATCGACCCGATCGGCACCGGCCTGTCCCACATGCTGCCGGGGCAAAAGGCGGCCGAGTACCACGCCTTCCAGCGGGACCTCGACTCCCTCGGCCAGTTCATTCACCGTTACCTCACGCGGTACGGCCGCTGGGGTAGCCCCAAGTATTTGATGGGCGAAAGCTACGGCAGCACCCGAGCTGCCGCCTTGGCCCAGCACCTGCAGGCCAAACATGACTTGCACCTGAATGGCGTGGTGTTGATCTCGACGGCGCTGGACTTCCAGTTGTTCCGTTTTGACCATGCCAACGACCTGCCCTATTTGCTTTTTCTTCCCACCTACACCGCCACGGCTTGGTACCACCAAGCCTTGGCACCCGCTCAGCAGGCCATGCCCCTGGCCGACTTGTTGGCCGAGGTGGAGGTCTTCGCCCTTGGACCCTATGCGCAGGGGCTTTTGCAGGGCGATCGACTCGCCCCTGAAGACCGCGCCTCATTAACCAGCGCGCTCGCCAAGTACACCGGCTTGTCGCCCGACTACATCGAG
>JBKCVH010000171.1:0-3382 GCA_046317675.1 Burkholderiales bacterium | reverse complement strand
ATCGCGCCAATGTGCGCTTGTCCAAGACCGAGCAGTCGGACCCGATTTACCCCGGCATCAATGCCAACAGCTTGTCGCTGAGCTCGCACTTCTACACCACGGTCAAGACCTTGGAAACCAAGGTGGCGCAGTTGTTCTCAGACTGGACAGAGGACTTCTCCACCGAGTTCAAGATCAGCCAACGCGACTACAGCAGTATTCACAACAACAACTCCGAGTTGCCGCAGATCAGTTTGGTTTACACGGCCACTGGCGTTCCTGACAAAACCTTGGTGTTCGGCCAGGAAGAGTCGCGTCACTTCAACCGTTTGGAAACCAAGACCCAAAACGCCTACTTTGCGGGCAACTGGTTCTTGGGTGACCATGAGCTGAAGTTCGGTGTTGATTTGGAAGACAACGACATCTACAACGCCTTCCAGCGCGGCTCCAAGGGTGTTTATCAATTCCGTGGCGCAGACCCGATTTCGCTGTTCGTTGCCGGAACGCCTACCAGCTACTCCGTGCTGTTGCCGCTGCAAGGCCGCACATTGGCAGATGGCGCAGCGAACTTCACCATGGGCAACCTGGGTCTGTTCTTGCAGGACACTTGGCGCGTCAACAAGAACCTGACCGTTACGGGTGGCGTTCGTATTGACCGCATGAGCGTGGATGGCAAGCCCATTCGCAACGACTCGGCCAGCAACGCTTTCGGCTACGACAACAGCTACACCATGGACGGCGAGACCCTGTTCCAGCCGCGCTTGGGCTTCAACTACGCGTTGAGCACAGCAGCCAAGAGCAAGTCGCAAGTGCGTGGTGGCTTGGGCTTGTTCCAAGGCAGTGCAGCCAATGTGTGGGTGACCAACCCGTTCCAGAACACCGGTGTGGCGCTGTTCAACCCGGTCTGCGCGCAAACCGGCACCAACGTTTGCCCCACTTCCTTGCGTTTCGTGAAAGACCCGAATGCGCAGCCGAACATTGCAGGCGTTCCGCCCGCATTTGCGGTTGACTTCGTTTCTCCGGAAGCGAAGCAGCCTTCGGTCTGGAAGGCCAACTTGGCCTGGGACGCCGAGCTGCCCTTCGCAGGTCTGGTGTTCGGAGCTGAATGGCTCCACACCAAGGTCAAGGATTCGCTGTACTACCGCCACCTGAACTTGGGCGCTCCAAACGGCAAGACGCCGGATGGCCGCGACAACTTCTGGAGCAACAACGGCCTGGACAGCGACTGCTGGACGGGTACGGCGGTTCCAAGTGCGGTTGCCCGCCCGGGCTGCGCTGGCTCTAGTGCCACCCGTGTGAATCAAAACCGTGGCTTCACGAACGTGCTGCTGCTGGATGGCACCAAAAAGGGCGGCGGCAACGCGGTGACCTTGTCGCTGTCGCAGCGCCCGATGCCGGGTCTGGACTGGACGGCGGCCTACACCCGCACCTCGGCCACCGAAGTGAGCCCGTTGACTTCTTCGACCTCCAACTCCGGCTGGTTGAACCGTTCGGTGTTCAACCCGAACGAAGACGTGGCGTCGAACTCGAACTACCTGATTCGTGACCGCGTCAACGCCTCGGTGAGCTTCAGCCGCGCCTTCATTGGCAAGCTCAAGACCACCTTCGGTTTGGTTTACGAAGGCCGGTCTGGCAAGGCTTACAGCTGGGTCTATAACAACGACATGAACGGTGACGGCGTGTCGGGTAACGACTTGCTGTACATCCCGAAGAACTCCAGCGAAGTGGTGTTCACTGGCGCGACGGTCAACGGCCAAACCCCAGAGCAACGTTTCTGGGCCGTGGTTGATGCCAACCCCGAGCTGAGCAAGGCCAGGGGCGGCGCGGTCAAGCGCAATGGCTCCTTTGCCAAGTTCACGAACAGCTTCGACTTCCGCTTGAGCCAAGAAGTTCCTGGCGCGTTTGCAGGTCACAAAGGCGTGGTGTCTTTGGATGTGCTGAACTTCGGCAACATGATCAACCGTCGCTGGGGCCGTATTGACGAAATCAACTTCCCGTCGACGCGTCGTTTTGTGAACTTCAACGGCGTGCAAGACGGCAAGATGGTCTACAACGTCAACACGCCTGACGACCTCGTGACCCGCCAGAATCGTGGCGAGTCGCAGTGGGCCGTCCAAGTCACCGCCCGCTACGAGTTCTGATCCACCCGAGCTTGAATCAGCAAGGCCCGCTTCGGCGGGCCTTTTTCATGCCCGTGCGCCAAACACGGCGGTGCCCACGCGCACGCAGGTGGAGCCGGCCGCAATGGCCGCCTCCAGGTCTTCGCTCATGCCCATGCTGAGCGTGTCCATCCCGGGCTGAAGCAAGGCGGCAAGGCGCGCGTGGGCTTCCACGTCGCCCGGGGCGGGAATGCTCATCAAGCCGCGCAAGTGCAAGCGAGGCAGGGCGGCCAGTTGCGCCGCCAGTTCCGGTAGCTCGGCTGGGGCGATGCCGCTCTTGCTGGCTTCCCCGCTGATGTTGACCTGCAGGCAAATGTTCAGGGGCGGCAGGTCGGCGGATCTTTGATTCGACAGGCGCTGCGCCAGCTTCAAACTGTCCACGCTGTGCACCCAGTCGAACTGCTCGGCCACTGCACGCGTTTTGTTGCTTTGCAAGGGGCCGATGAAGTGCCACACCAAGTGGGCTCGGAGGTCTTGAAGCGCGGCTATCTTGCCCAGCGCCTCTTGCACATAGTTCTCCCCAAAGTGCTGCTCGCCGGCTTCAAAGGCAGCACGAACGGCTTCGGCCGGCTGGGTCTTGCTGACACAAAGCAGTTGAACGGAGGCGGCTGGGCGGGAGGCGGCGTGGCAGGCCCGCTCAATGCGGGCATGTACGGCAGCGAGGCGGGTCGTGAGCGTGGACATAATGGGCCGAAGCCTAGCCCCTCCAGCCCTTCAAATAAGCGCGCCATGGACATCACGCAACTGCTCGCCTTCTCGGTCAAGAACAAGGCCTCCGACTTGCACCTCTCGGCGGGGCTACCGCCCATGATCCGTGTGCACGGCGATGTGCGCCGCATCAACGTGGAAGCGCTTGACCACCGTGGTGTGCACGAGATGGTCTACGACATCATGAACGACAGCCAGCGCAAGGTCTATGAAGACGTGCTGGAAGTCGACTTCTCGTTCGAGATTCAGGGCTTGGCGCGTTTTCGCGTCAACGCCTTCAACCACAACCGGGGCGCCGGCGCGGTGTTCCGGACCATTCCGAGCAAAATCTTGACGCTGGAGCAGCTCAACTGCCCCAAGATCTTTGCCGACTTGGCGCTGCGCCCGCGCGGCATGGTGCTGGTGACCGGCCCCACCGGCTCCGGCAAGAGCACGACGCTGGCGGCCATGGTGAACCACCTCAACGAGAGCGAGTACGGCCACGTGCTCACCATTGAGGACCCGATTGAGTTTGTGCACGAGAGCAAGAAGTGCTT
>JBKCVH010000170.1:0-15019 GCA_046317675.1 Burkholderiales bacterium | reverse complement strand
GATCATGTGAATCTGATCACCCGGCACGTCCTCTTCGGGGACGATGGCGCCCACTGGGCACTCAGGGATGCAGACGGCGCAATCAATGCATTCGTCCGGGTCGATGGTCAGAAAGTTCGGGCCCTCGCGGAAGCAATCCACGGGACAGACATCGACGCAATCGGTGTACTTGCAACGGATGCAGGCTTCGGTAACGACGTGGGTCATGGCTGGAGGCTCAGGCGGGGCAAAGCCCGCGATTTTAGGCGCGTCTCGGGGTTTTCCTGAGCCGCATGCGGGCTTGGCGCGACATTGACCACGGCGGAAGCACCGATGCCAACGGTGACCACGGTCGGCCGGCCCTGGTGGAGAAGGCTGGCGCTTGCCAAGTCTTGGAGTGCATGGCTGCTGTGCATGGCGTCTTCGCAGCCGGCGCGCGAGACGACCAAGGTGGGCGTCTGGCCCGGCCAGCTGGCGGCCAACAAGCGGCGGGTCAGCGCATGCAGTTGCTGACCGGCCATGTAGAAGACCTCGGTGTCGGCCGTCTTGCCAGCCTGCACTTCGCCATCGCGGGTCATGGCGGTGGTCAGCGAGACGCTGCGCCCAGCGCCACGCCGCGTTAGCGGCCGTTGCGCCTGCGCAGCCGCAGCAAGCGCCGCCGTCACGCCAGGCACCACGGTGCAGGCTATGCCGTGCGCGGCCAGGGCTTGCAGTTCCTCTTCGAGGCGGCCGAACACGGAAGCGTCGCCGCCTTTGAGGCGCACAACCAAGCCGGCCGCCGATTGAGCATGCTTGACCAGCAGCGCATTGATTTCCGTTTGCTTCACGGCATGTGCAAAGCCGCGCTTGCCCACGTCGATCCACAGGGCCTGCGGGGCGAGGTCGCGCAGCGCCGGGTCGGTCAAAGCGTCAAAGAGCACCACCTCGGCCTCGGCCAGCAAGCGAGCGCCGCGCAGGGTGATGAGGTCGGCACTGCCCGGGCCGGCACTGACGAAGGCGACGCTGGCCATTACCAATCCTCCTCGGCCGGCGCAGCGACCGGAACGTCGACGAGCAAAGCGCCACTGGTGCGGTGCGTGGTCGGGTCGACGACGATGAGGGCGCCGCCCACGCGATTGAACTCGAAGGGCTCAACGGGCAGCGCATGCTGCACTTCCATTTGCACGCGCCCGATGGTGTTGACGGGCAGTTCATGCGCGTCCTGGGCCTGCAGGCTGTGGATGTCGAGCACCGAGTCGATGCTCTCGATACGCGCCTGCACCCAGCGGTTGCCATGGCGCACCCAGTATTTGCGGCCGGGCACAGCCGGTTCCGTGTCCAACCAGGCCAGGGTGGCGGGGAAGCGGTTCTGCGGCTGGCTGCTGCCGGGACTGACGATCCAGTCGCCACGGCTCACGTCGAGCTGGCGGTCGAGGATCAAGCCGGTCGACTCGCCCGCTTTGGCATTGGGCACGATGTCGGCCGCGCGGCGCAACTCGGCCACCACAGCGGTCTGGCGGGATGGCAAGACTTCAATCGTGTCGCCGACCTTCACGGCGCCGTGCGCAATGCGGCCCCACAGCACGCGCGGCTGAAAACCCGCGCCCTCGCTTTGGTAGGCATCTTTCTGCACGTACTGGACGGGCAGCGACAGCGGTGCGTCACTGCGCTCCTGCGTGGTCGGCAAGCCTTCCAAAACTTGCAACAGCGAAGG
The DNA here is from genome assembly GCA_046317675.1 of Burkholderiales bacterium. Taxonomy (GTDB): domain Bacteria; phylum Pseudomonadota; class Gammaproteobacteria; order Burkholderiales; family Burkholderiaceae_C; genus Inhella. Next base: position 13,347 of record JBKCVH010000170.1, on the reverse strand, counting down.
ACCGTTCCACCAGGGCGCATCCAGCGGCTGCGTGACGTTGTCGCCGCGCAGCGCGCTCACTGGCACGGTGGCCACCACGTTCAGGCCGGCTGCCTTGGCAAAGGCATCGAGTGCGCGCTTGACCTTGGCAAAGCCCTCAGCGGGGGCGCTGAGCGCGTCGATCTTGTTAACGGCAAACACGATGCTGGGCACGCGCAGCAATTGCGCCAGCAAGCTGTGGCGGCGCGTCTGCGGCAGCAGCGGAACGTCGTCCTGGGTCAGGTCGAGCTTGGTGATGTCGACCAGCACAACGGCTGCATCACTCCCTGCCGCTGCCGTGACCATGTTGCGCGTGTACTGCTCGTGCCCCGGCGCGTCGGCAATGATGAACTTGCGCGTGCGGGTGGCGAAGTAGCGGTAGGCCACATCGATGGTGATGCCTTGCTCGCGCTCGGCCTCCAGGCCATCGGTGAGCAGGCTGAGGTCGATGGGGCTGCCGGCGGCGCGGCGCTCCAGCACATCAAGTTGATCGGCCAAGATGGCTTGGCTGTCGAACAGCAGGCGCCCAATCAGCGTGCTCTTGCCGTCGTCCACCGAGCCGGCTGTTAGGAATCTCAAGGCTTGCATTAGAAGTAGCCCTCTTTCTTTCGCTTCTCCATGGACGCCTCGGAGGTGCGGTCGTCCATCCGGGTGGCGCCGCGCTCGCTCACCGTCACGGTCAGCGTCTCAGCCACCACTTCGGTGGCATTGCGCGCAGGACTCTCGACCGGGCAGGTGCAGGTCATGTCGCCCACGGTGCGAAAACGCACCTCCACGGTCTCCACGGTTTCGCCTTCCAGGGGGGGTGTCACATCTGTCAGGGGTACCAGCAGGCCCTTGCGGCGCATGACTTGGCGCTCGTGCGCGAAGTACATGCCGGGCAGCGGGATCTGCTCGCGGGCGATGTAGAGCCACACGTCGAGCTCGGTCCAGTTGCTGATGGGGAAGCAGCGGAAATGCTCGCCCGGGCGAATGCGCGTGTTGAACAGGTTCCACAGCTCAGGGCGCTGCTCTTTGGGCTGCCACTGACCGAAGCTGTCGCGGTGGCTGAAGATGCGTTCCTTGGCGCGCGCCTTTTCTTCGTCGCGGCGGGCACCGCCAATCAAAGCATCGAAACGATGCGCCTCGATGGTCTCCAGCAGCGTCACCGTTTGGTGGCCGTTGCGGCTCTCCAGCGGGTGCGCCAACCGAATCGTGCCCTTGGCCATGCTGTCTTCGAGGTGCCCAACGATCAAGCGCTCTTCCATCTCGGCCACGCGCTTATCGCGGAAGGTGATGACCTCGGGGAAGTTGTGGCCGGTATCGATGTGCACCAAAGGGAATGGCAGTTGGCCCTTGAAGCCACTGGTGTGCTTCGGGTCCTTGAGCTTGAAGGCCTTCTCCGCCAAGCGCAGCACCACGCAGCTGTCCTTGCCGCCGCTGAACAGCAGGGCAGGGCGCTCGAAGCTGGCGGCGACCTCGCGCAGGATGAAGATGGCTTCTTCTTCCAGCGCGTCGAGGTGGGCCTGATCGACTTCGGGAATCAAGTTTTTGGAGTTCAAAGCGGCATTCATGATTTGGCGTGCAGTCCGCACTCTTTGTTCGATTCCTCCCACCACCAGCGCCCGGCGCGGAAGTCCTCGCCCACGGCGATGGCGCGCGTGCAGGGCGCGCAGCCAATGCTGGGCATGAACTGGTCGTGCAGCGGGTTGGTGGGCACAGAAAACTTCTCAACGTAGGCCCAAACTTCGGCCCAAGTCCAGTCGGCGATGGGGCTTAGCTTGCGCCTGCCCTGGCCATCGTCTTCGTCAAACGACACGTCGGCGCGCGCGCCGGACTGCTCGCGGCGCAGGCCGGTGATCCAGGCGCTGCGCCCATCGAGCATGCGCGACAGTGGCTCCAGCTTGCGGATGCCGCAGCAGGCTTTGCGCAAGTCGATGGACTTGAACATGGCGTCGTCGCCCTCGCGCTGCACGAACTGGATCACTTGCTCGTCCTGCGGCTTGAAGGCTTGCACCTTGCGGCCGTAGGCGGTCTCAATGCGCGGCAGCAGGGCGAGCGTCTCGGGGTGGAGCTTGCCGGTGTCCAGCGTGGCGATGTCGATGGGCAGGCCGTGGCGGGCGATCAGGTCGGTGATCACCATGTCTTCGACGCCGAGGCTGCTGCTTTGCAGAAGGCCTTCGCCATGCTGAACGCAAGCCTCGCGCAGGCGCTCCACAGCGGCTTCAATCTTTGAGTCGAGCTCCGGGGACCACTTGGCGTAGAGCGCAATGGCGCCAGACGCCTTGGTGGCGCTGGCCCAGGGCAAGGCGGAGCTCTCAGTCATCGCGCAAAGCTCGGGCGCTGCTCGTGCACATCGCCTTGGTAGTAGCCTTCCGCGAAGAAAGCCAGCGCGCGCTTGCCGGCTTCCTGGCTTTGGTCGCCGCGCAACTGGGCTTCATCAAAACCGGTGCGCTGCAGCAGTTGCAGCATGTCTACCAGCACTTCGCCCCGCGCACGCACGGCGCCCTTGAACTTGAAGCGGCTGCGCAGCAGACGGGCTTGGGTGTAAGCGCGGCCGTCGGTCCACTTCGGGAAGTCGAGCACGACGAGCGCAATGCGCGGTAAGTCGGCTGCGAGTTGGGTGATGTCGGCGTCGTTCGGGAACTCGACGGCGACCGGCACGTCAGCGGGCCAGTGGCTGCGCACGGCGTGCCATTGCTCTAGGCTCAAGAGCCGGTTGGGCGCTGGGTCCGGGTCGGGCTTTGGGCCGTCTTCGCCCACAGCGTGTTGCCAGGGGCAGTGGTGGATGTCGATGAATTTCATGCTCATGCTCTTGCGGTCGCCACACGCACGGCGTTGGCCGCGGTTTTGAACGGATCGAGGCCGACGCGCTTGACGGTCTCAATGAAGCGCTCGCCGCCGCTGCGTTGCAGCTTGTACGTCTCCAACACGGCTTCTACGGCGTCGGCAATCTCGTCTGCCGCAAAGCTGGGGCCAATCACCTTGCCCGGCGTTGCGGCGCCCGACAACGTGCTGCCGTCGCTGCCGCCCAGCGTCAGTTGGTACCACTCGCTGCCGTCTTTGTCGACGCCGAGCACGCCGATGTGGCCGCTGTGGTGGTGGCCGCAGCTGTTGATGCAGCCGCTGATGTGCAGGTCGATGTCGCCGAGGTCGGCGAGTTCGTCGAGGTCTTGGTAGCGCTCGGCAATGGCAGCAGCCAGCGGCAGCGAACGGGCGTTGGCCAGCGCGCAGAAGTCGCCGCCGGGGCAGGCGATTTGGTCGGTCAGCCGGCCAGCGTTCGGCGTGGCGAAGCCGGCGGCGCGGGCTGCCTCAAAGAGGGCGAGCAAGTCGGGTTCTCGCACCCAGGGCAGGATCAAGTTTTGCCGGTGGCTCACTCGCAGCTCGCCCTGGCTGAAACGGTCGGCCAAAGCGGCTGCCGCGTCCATCACATCGGCCGTGGTGTCGCCCGGTGCAATGCCAACGCGCTTCAAGCTCAAGGTCACGGCGCGGTAGCCGCTCAAGCGGTGCGGGTGCACATTGCGCTCCAGCCAGCGCTGGAAGGCGGTGTCGCTGCTCAGGCCGATCACGTCAATGGACGCCTCGGCGTGCACGCCTTGCGGGTCAACAAAGCAAGCCTTGACCCGCGCCAGTTCGGCTTCGGGAATGAGCTGTTCATGGCCGCCCGCGTCGTCGGTCAAGATTTGCCGGAACTCTTCGTTCACGGCATCCACGAACTTCTGCCCCTCGGCCTTGACGAGGATCTTGATGCGCGCCTTGTACATGTTGTCGCGCCGGCCGTAGAGGTTGTAGGTGCGGACGATGGCCTCGATGAAGACGAGGATTTGCTGCCAGGGCACGAAGGCCGAGATCTCGGTGCCGATGATGGGCGTGCGGCCCATGCCGCCACCGACAAAGACTTGGAAGCCAACTTCACCGGCGTCGTTCTTGACGATTTGCAATCCGATGTCGTGCCAAAGAATGGCCGCACGGTCTTCCAGGGCACCGCTCACGGCAATCTTGAATTTGCGCGGCAGGTGCGCGAACTCAGGGTGCAGCGTGGACCATTGGCGCAGGATTTCGCAGTAAGCGCGTGGGTCTTCGATCTCGTCGGGCGCAATGCCGCAAAAGGCGTCGCTGGTGATGTTGCGGATGCAATTGCCGCTGGTTTGGATGCCGTGCATGTCCACAGCGGCCAGGAGCTCCATCACTTCGGCGCTGCGCTCCAGAGGGATCCAGTTGTATTGCAGGTTCTGCCGCGTGGTGAAGTGGCCGTAGCCACCCTGGCCTTTGAAGGGGCCTTCGGAGACCACGTCGAACTCGCGTGCGATCTTGGCCAACTGGCGCAGTTGTGGGCTGGAGAGTTCGCCATAGGGCACGGCCACGCGCAGCATCGGCGCGTGGCGCTGCACGTACCAGCCGTTTTGCAGGCGCAAGGGGCGGAACTCGTCGCTGCTCAACTGGCCCTTGAGGTGGCGCTCCAGTTGGTCACGGTACTGCGCGGCACGCTGGTGCACGAAGTGGCGGTCGAAAGCGGTGTAGCGATACATGGGAGAGAGTTCAGGCCAAGGCCTTGTAGATGTTGAAGGCGCTGATCAGCACGATGACACTGCCCACGAGAGCGAGCAAGGCCTTGGTGTGCAGACGCTTGGTGAGCATGGCAGCGAAGGGGGCGGCGAACATACCGCCCACCACCAGGCCGGCCACCGTCACCCAGGGGTTTTCGTCGACCAGCATGGCGAACACGCCCGCACTGATGAAGGTGAGGAAAAACTCGGCAAGGTTGACCGAGCCGATGGTCATGCGGGGATCGTTCCCGGTGCCCACGAGGGTGGTCGTGACCACAGGCCCCCAGCCACCGCCGCCTGCTGCGTCCACGAAGCCGCCAAAGAGGCCGAGCTTGGCAACGTGTTTGGGCTCCTCGCGGCGCGGTTTGATCTTGCGGAAGATCTTGCTGATCACGTAGAGGCCCATGAGCAACAAGTAGGCCGCGATGAAGGGCTTGATTGCCGCCCCGTCCACCGTGGAGACGACCCAAGCGCCAGCGGCAGCGCCCACCATGCCAGGCACCAGCAAGCGCAGGAACAGGCTCTTGTTCACATTGCCCAGCTTGATGTGGGAAATGCCCGAAACCCCGGTGGTGAACACCTCTGCAATGTGCACCGAGGCACTGGCCACCGCAGGGCTGCTGCCCGTGGCCAACAAAAAGCTGGTGCTGGTGATGCCGTAGGCCATGCCCAGCGCGCCATCCACCGTTTGGGCCAGCAGGCCCACCGCGACCGCCATCCAGAACTCGCGGCTGGAAAGCGCTTGGGCGATCAACTCGAAGCCGCTGTGCCCGAGCGGCTGGTTGAACAACCTGGAGGCGAGGGCGATGGTGACCGCCATGAGCAGGCACACCACGGACCACATCGCAAAGCGCAGCACCGGGTGGTTGCCGGGGTGCGTGACGGTGTTCTCGATGGGCGGCAGCCCCAGCGCCTCGTGCTCGGCGTTGATGGGGTTGCTGGAGAGGTCGAGGTCGCGGACTTTCATGAAGGCCGCGACTCTAAGGTTCGCTCATTATTCTGAAAACAACTTTCTCGTTGTTCAGATATGAGTAGAAAGCATATGAAGCGTTTGGGCCATTTCTCGCAACCGAGCGGGCCAGTGCGGCGGGCCGGCCTCCAAGAGGGCCCGCAGGCGCTGGGCATCGGTGGCCGAGTCGCCCTCGGTCTCCCAAAGTTCAGCCTCCTCGGCTTCACCCAGGGTGAGCGACACCGCTTGCCCCGCCTGCCAGGCTTGCAAGGAAGGCGCGCGCCGGGCGTGCGGGTAGGCCTCGCCCTCGCAGCCCTTCAGGAGCAGGGCGGCGCTCCCTTCCTTCTCGGTGAGCCGAGGCAATGCCTCGGCCAGCCGTTCTTGGAAGTCGCCATGCGTGACGGCCACCACCCGAACGCTGCGACCTTGGAAGGGATCGAGCAGCTTGGCCAAGGTGTGGGCGCTGTTGCGCAGGCCCAGGCGCGGCCGCAGGGCCATGAGGGCATCCAGGCCCGGGCTGAGCAGGGCGGTGGGCAGCACAGCAAGGCGCTCTTGCTCAAGCTGGGTTTGCGCTCGGGCCAGGTTGTCACAGGGTGCGTGCCCTAGCGTCTCCAGCAGCGCAAAGGTGTTGCCTCGCGCGGCGCCGAAGTCGCTCCGACCGTGAACCAGCACCGGCACGCCCAAGCGGCTCAAGTGCAGCGCCAGCAAGGGCATGAGGTTGAGTAGCTTTCGGGCGCCATTCAGGGCGGGAAGCAAAACGGTGCGGGGGCCACTCGGCGCTGCCAAGGGAAGGGTGTGCTTGGCCAGTGCATCGGCAAAGCCCAGAAGCTCATCGCTGCTTTCGCCCTTGACCCGCAGCGCCAACACGATGGCGCCCAGGCAAAGCTCATCGACCTCGCCGGCCAACATGGCGCTGAACAGCAGACAGGCTTGCTCGCGCGTCAAGTCACGCGCCCCGCGCGCGCCGCGACCGATTTCTTTGATGAGGGCGGGGAGGTTCAGCGCATCTGGCATGGGGCCGGCAGTGTAGGCAGCGCCACTCGTTTGGGGTGCTGTGTTGCGCCGCCAGGGGCGACACGGGCTCGGTCTCGGACAATGGCCCCGCCATGACACGCCTGTTTCTCACCCTCACCGCCGCGCTTTTTCTCAGCGCCTGCTCCGTTCTGAGCCCCCCCTCGCAGCCCGCTGCGCCTGTTGTGGAGCCGACTCCCACACCCAGCGTGCCACCGCCTCGGGTCCTCAAGGCGCCCAAGGTGGCGCTGGCCTTGGGCGGCGGTGCAGCGCGCGGTTTTGCGCACATTGGCGTGATTCAAGTGTTGGAGGAGAACGGCATCAAGCCCGACATGGTGGTGGGCACTTCAGCGGGCAGCTTGGTGGCGGCCCTCTATGCCAGTGGGAAGAATGGCAACGAGATGGCCCGGCTGGCCGAAAGCATGGACGAAGGCGCGATTACAGACTGGAGCTTCCCGCTCAAAGGCTTGATCCGGGGCGAAGCCTTGGCGCGCTATGTGCGCAGCCAAACCGGGGGGCGCAGCATCGAACAGTTGCCCATGCCCCTGGGAATCGTTGCGACGAACCTGCATGACGGCAGCGGCGTGCTCTTCCGCACGGGAGACTTGGGCGCCGCTGTGCGCGCCAGCAGCGCGGTTCCTGCGGTGTTCCAGCCCGTCGAGATCGGCAACCGCACCTTTGTGGATGGTGGCTTGGTGGCGCCGGTGCCGGTGCGTTTCGCGCGGCAAATGGGGGCCGAGGTGGTGATTGCCATCGACATCAGCTCGCCACCCGACCCCAGGACCAAGACCGACCCGTTCAGCATGCTGATGCAGACGGTGGCCATCATGGGCCGAAGCATCAACAGCTTGGAGTTGCGCGAGGCGGATTTGGTACTGCGCCCTGAGCTCAGTGCCGTCGCCAGCAGCGATTTCAGTGCGCGCAAGCAGGCCATTGCGGCGGGGCGCGTTGCAGCGCAGGCGGCCCTGGCGCGGCTCAGGAGCGTGGTGGCGCCGCGCTGAGCTTTTGCGCCGCTACCAGCGCGGCTACCCGCGCGCCGGCAGCGGTTTGGCCACGCGCAGGCCGGTGTTCAGTGCTTCGACATAACCGCCGCGCTCCAGGTCCTTCATCACCCGGCTCACCATTTCGCGCGAGCAACCCAGTTGAGCCGCCCAGTCGCGGTGGGTGCGGGCGCCGCTGAGCCAGCGGCTTCCATCGGGCTGTGGGGTGGCTTCGGCGTCGACGACGGCCTTCAGGCGTCCATAAACGTCGTTCAAAGCCAAAGACTTGAGGCTGGCCGTGGCCTGCCTGACGCGACGGATCACCTTGGTCAGCAGTTCGAGTGCGAACTCGGGGTGCTCGCTCAAATGCGCCAAGAGCTGTTCACGTTGCACCACCACGCACTGGCTGGACTCCATTGCCACCACGTTGGCAGAGCGTTCGCCCCCGTCGAGTCCCATCTCGCCCACGTAGTCGCCCGCTTCGCAGTAGCCGTAGAGCACCTCGCGGTCGGCAACTGCGCTCGAGCCGTAGACGCGCAGCCGGCCACTCAGCAGGATGAACAAGGTGTCACCGCGATCACCCTCATGGATGAGCAAGGTGCCCTTCGGAAAGTGCCGTTGAATGCCGCGGGCGGCAAGTGCTTGCAGGCTGGTGGGCAGGGTTTGGATGAGCGGCGTGACAGTGTCCATGGCGTCATGCTAGCCGCCGTCAGCGCGTCAGGACCCGCGCTAATTCGGGAGCCGCTGTGCCATCGGCGGTAGCGCCGCCATGCGGTGCAAGAGCGCTCGAATGCTTGGCGCGCCGACCTTGGCTCGCAGGCTGCCGATGTGCGAGCGAACGGTGGCAATGCCAACGCTCAAGTGCTCGGCAATTTCGTCGGGCTTGCGTCCGTCAGCCAAGGCTTCCATCACCCGCTGTTCGGAGGGCGTGAGGCCGTGATGACTGGCAAACCATTGCAGCGTGCAGCGGTCACCCAGCCGGCGCCGGCCCAGCACCAACATGGCCAGCTCGGGCTCAGACGGTACCGGCAGCACAGCGACAGACCAGGCTTCGCCGTCGGCTTCCAGAGTGAGCAAACGGCGCTTGTCGCTTTTGCTGGCCGCCTCCAGGGCCATTTGCAGGCTGCATGCATCAGCGACAGCGCGGGCCTTGAGTTGCCCGCCCTCCAGCAGCAAGGGATGGTCTGCCGTCAGCTCCTGGCGGGCTCGGCGGTTGGCGTGGCGCAATTGCGCACGGGCATCCACCACCAGCACCCCGACATCCAACTCGTCCAGCACCGCCCCAAGCCATGGGGAGGGTGGGCGGGACTGGCTGCGGCGTTCTTCGAGACTGATGTTCACTTAGATCTCCTTGAATGGACTGTGCGACAGCAAGTTCATTCACTTTAGGGAGATCGGTGTCCTGAAAGGTGTGAGTGCTGCGCCAACTCGGTGTGCGAAATTCACCCGCGCGCTTGCAGCGCTTCGGGCGTGTTGTAGTTGGGCAGTTCCTGGTGCCATGCCAAGGGCACGGCGCCCTGCGCCAGCAGCCATTCACCGGTGCGGCGCTTCCCTGGCAGCGCCAAGCAAGCATTGAGCGCTGGAAGCAAGTCGGTGTTGATCAAGGCGTGTCCAGGCTGCCAGTGGCCATCGGGTGTTCGGGGTAGTACGGCGGCCGCGCTGCCACGCTGCTCCCAGAGCGCGGCAGCGAGCCCGGGTGGGTATCCGGCGGCATCGCAAGGCGCCACGCAAACCCAGGCCAAGTCATGGGCCACTGCACAGCGCAGAGAGGCCTGTATGCCGGCCAGCGGTCCGTCAAAGGCTGATGGGTTGTCGTCGGTGAACACCGCCACACCCAGCTCGGCGTAGCGCTCCATGTTGCGATTGGCGTTGATGGCCAGCCGTTCAAACTGCGGGCGCATCGCCTCCAGCACCCAGGCGGCCAGAGGCCGGCCTTGCCAGGGTAGGAGTCCCTTGTCTTGCCCGTTCATGCGCAGGCCGCGACCGCCCGCCAGCACCACGCCCAGTGCAGGGATGGCCGCCACCGTCAGCCGCCAATGAAGTGCATTTCCACCCGTGGCCCCTGTGGCGGGTCACTGAGCGCCGGGGTGTGTGCCAGTCGCAGCTGCGAGTAGCGGTCGCTGCGCTGCGACCAGTGCGCATGCAGGTGGGCCTGCAACTGCGCATCGGTGGTCTGCGCATCGCGAAGCGCTTCGCGCAGCGGCAAACCTTGGTGGGCAAAGAGGCAGGTGAACAGCCGTCCATCGGTGGAGAGGCGCGCGCGGTTGCAGTCGCCGCAGAAGGCTTGGCTCACGCTGCTGATGAAGCCGAGCTCCCCGGCGCCGTCGGCATAGGCCCAGCGTTCAGCGGTCTCACCGGGTGCGCTGGCTTCCAAAGGCTTCAGGGGCCAGCGGGCTTGCAGGCGATCAATGAGTTCGCGGCTGGGCACCACTTGGTCGAGGCGCCAGCCATTGCTGCTGCCCACGTCCATGAATTCAATGAAGCGCAGGACCACGCCGCTGCCGCGAAAGTGGGCCGCCATGGCCGTCACTTCGTGGTCGTTAACGCCGCGCTGCACCACCATGTTGACTTTGATCGGCCCCAAGCCCACGGCCCGCGCGGCCTCAATGCCCGCCAAGACATCGGCCACCGGGAAATCGACATCGTTCATGCGGCGAAACACGGTGTCGTCAAGCGCGTCAAGGCTCACGGTGAGGCGCTGCAAGCCGGCGTCTTTCAGCGCCTGGGCTTGGCGGCTGAGCAAGCTGCCGTTGGTGGTGAGGGTCAAGTCGAGCGCGTCGCCCGCCGGCGTGCGCAAGCTGGCCAACTGGCTCACCAGCTTGTGCAGATCGCGCCGCAGCAGGGGCTCACCGCCGGTGAGCCGCAGTTTGCTCACGCCAAGATTCACGAAAACGCGCGCCAGTCGCGTGATTTCTTCAAAGCTGAGTAGCGAGGGTTGGGGCAGGAACTTGTAACCCGGTCCGAACAGCTCCTTGGGCATGCAGTAGCTGCAGCGGAAGTTGCAGCGGTCGGTCACCGATATGCGAAGGTCTCGCAGCGGGCGCTGAAGCGCGTCAAGTGGGAGCTGGTGAGGCGCAGCGTTTGGCGCTTTGCTCGACACAGGCGCGCGCCGCAAGCTGGTAAGGGGAATCCGGATCTCCGACATGGCCGGGCATTGTGCCGGCCAGCCGCCTCAGGGCGTTGTGACGGTGGGTGCGCGCCTTGCGCCGGTGAAGCGCTTGTCCCAGTAAGCATCGCGCATGTCTTCCACCCTCACCACCGCGCCAGCTCGGGGGGCATGGATGAACTTGCCTTCACCCATGTAAATGCCCACATGGGAAAAGGTGCGCCGCATAGTGTTGAAGAAGACCAAATCTCCGGGTTTTAGCTGTTCTCGGTCGATGGTGAGCAATGAACTCAAGCGCGCTTGCTCATCGGCCCGGCGTGGCAGCACGAGGCCGACGCTTTTCTCGAAAATGAAACGCGTGAAGCCGCTGCAGTCAAAGCCCTGCTCCTCGGTGTTGCCGCCCCGAACGTAAGGGACGCCGAGGAAGCCCATCGCGGCGTGCACCATGCGCTTGGCGCCATCGCGAACGGGGGTCAGCCAGTCGGCGCCCGTCGCGCCTTCTGCGCCTTCGCCCACGGGCCCAGTCCAGCCGCGTTGCTGCAAAAAGCGGTCTAGGGCGTTGGGCACATTCGCTGGCGTGCTGGCCGCAGTGGCCGGAGCTTGTGCCGTCACGGCGCCATCGGGCGCCGGCGGGCCCGCCGCAGGCGAGGCTTGCGCCAACCCGATCGACAGGCAAAGCAGCATCAGCAGGCGAGAAAGGGAGAGCAGGCGCAAACGAACGAAGGAAGTTGCAGGGGTGTAGCGGACCAGTGACGCTGGCCCGGGGAGGGGCCCGGCGTTCGAGCGGCGCGAAGTGTCAAGGTTTCCGACAGTCCCTGTCAAGCAGCTTAGGCCCGAGCCCCAGGAAAAACCCTGAGCAGCGACAAACACTTACGTCAGCTTGGGGTCAGTCCTGTCGGCTCAGAATGCTCCGGTAGCCTTCGTGGAGACGACGCATGAACAACCCAGCCGCAGATCCGACCGGCGCCTACACGGCGCTCTATCAGCGTTCCTTGAACGACCCGAGCGGCTTCTGGCGCGAGCAGGCCCAGCGCATTGATTGGTTCCACCCGTTTGACGAAGTGCTGGATGCCAGCCGGCCGCCCTTCGCGCGCTGGTTCACGGGAGGGCGCACGAACCTTTGCCACAACGCGGTGGACCGGCACGCGGCGCGGCGCCCCGAGGCGAATGCCCTGGTGTGGGCTTCCACCGAAGTGGATGTTGAGCAGGTTTGGAGCTTTGCAGAGCTGCTGGCCGAGGTTCAAGCCATGTCGGCCAGCCTGCTGGATGCCGGGGTGGGTGAGGGCGACCGGGTACTGATTTATTGCCCCATGGTTCCGCAGGCGGTCTTTGCCATGCTGGCTTGCGCCCGCATTGGCGCGATTCACTCCGTGGTTTTTGGTGGCTTCGCATCGGCCTCGCTGGCCGGCCGCATTGACGACTGCACGCCCAAGCTGATCGTCAGCTGCGATGCGGGCAGCCGGGGCGGCAAACAAACAGCGTTCCAGCCCTTGCTGGATGAGGCCATCCGGCTGGCCGAGCACAAACCCCAGCGCGTTCTTTGGATCGACCGGGGACTCCAGCCGCTTGCGCTTCAAGCCCCCCGAGATTTGCGCTGGAGCGATGAGCGGAGCCGCTGCTGGGGGCGTGCTGTGCCGTGCGCTGCACTGGAGTCGAATCAGGTCAGTTACACCCTCTACACCAGCGGCACAACAGGCAGGCCCAAAGGTGTGCAGCGAGACGTTGGCGGCTACGCCGTGGCGCTGGCCACCAGCATGGCGCTCATTTTTGATGGCCGGGAGGGCGAGAGCTACTTCAGCACCAGTGACATCGGCTGGGTGGTGGGGCACAGCTACATCGTGTACGGCCCTTTGATTGCCGGCATGGCAACCGTCATGTACGAGGGGCTGCCGACACGCCCAGACCCTGCGGTTTGGTGGCGCCTGGTTGAGAAATACCAAGTGAGCGTGATGTTCAGCGCCCCAACTGCAGTGCGTGTCCTCAGAAAGTGCGACCCCGCTTACTTGCAGAAGCACGATCTCTCATCGCTTCGCACGCTCTTCTTGGCGGGCGAGCCGCTGGACGAGCCAACCGCCCGCTGGATTCGCGATGCGCTGGGCAAGCCCGTGGTCGACAACTACTGGCAAACCGAAACCGGCTGGCCCATCCTTTCGCTAGCGCGTGGCGTGGCGCCCATGCAGGAGCGGCTGGGGAGCCCGGGTGTGGCCATGCCCGGCTTCCGCACCGTTTTGGTGGACCCCGAAACCGGCAGCACCCTGAAGGGCGCTCAGCAAAAGGGCGTTCTTGCGTTGGAGTACCCGCTCCCGCCGGGCTGCCTGCAAACGATTTGGGGCGACGACGCACGCTTTGTAAATACCTATTGGGCCAGCGTGCCAGGCCGTCAGGTTTACTCCACCTTTGACATCGCGCTTCGCGATACCGACGGCTACACCTTCATCCTGGGCCGCAGCGACGACGTCATCAACGTCGCCGGACACCGCCTGGGCACCCGCGAGATTGAAGAAAGCGTGGCGGCTTGCGCTGATGTCGCCGAGGTGGCCGTCGTTGGGGTCGCGGATGCCCTCAAAGGCCAAGTCGCTGTGGCCTTCGTGGTGGCGCGCAACGCCTTGCCGGACCTTGAGCTGGCCAAGCGGGTTTGCGCCCAAGTGGAGAAAGACATCGGCGCCGTGGCGCGCCCAGCGCGTGTAGTGGTGGTGTCGGCGTTGCCCAAAACCCGCAGCGGCAAGCTGCTGCGCCGCGCCATGCAGGCCATTTGCG
>JBKCVH010000169.1:0-16636 GCA_046317675.1 Burkholderiales bacterium | reverse complement strand
CGACTTGCATGTGTAAGGCATGCCGCCAGCGTTCAATCTGAGCCAGGATCAAACTCTACAGTTCGATCTGTTTCTCACTCAACGGAATCGAAGTGAACTTCACTTCTACTTCCGTGAGCGCTTCAAGCAAGTCTCCAAAATCGCTTTCGGAGTGACTCCACTTCAAGCGCCCACGCTTATTGGCTGCAACTTGTTAAAGAACTTTCGCAATCAGCGCCGTTTCCGGCTTTTTCTTGCGTCGCTGACTTGTTGTCGTCAGCGAAGAATCGAATTATGTCAGCGTTTTTACCAGCTCGTCAACACTTTTCGAAGAAATTTTTTAAACTCTTCTCGAAGCGAACTTGCCGGGCCGCTCGGCGCGCCTTTGCAGATCTATCTGCTCAAGCCGCCACACTCTTCAACCCCCTCACCATCCAAAACAAAAAATTAGTTCCGAACAGCGAAGCCTGTCAGTGTAGTACGGAATCTAAGCTCTTTGCAATGGGTGCGGCGAAAAAACTTCAGCCGGCCCTGGCGTGCAGTGCAAAGGGGCAAGAACAGAGCAGGGCGACCTGGGTAAAGGCCAGCCCACACCTTCGATTCCTGCGCTGGCGCACGACGGACTGCGCCATCTGCTGTTGACTCAGCGCTTCGGGTAGTCGGCCACTACTCTCCAGCGGCCATCTTGAATTTGGGAAAGCCGGACGGCTGAGCTGCCCAAGCGCTTGGTAGCACTGAAGCTTGATTCAGGTGAGCCAAAGATATCAGCAGGGATGGTCATGCTGTCCATGGCCTTGATGAACGAGTCAGTCGTCAGGTTCGGCCCCGCTTTCTGCGCACCGCGGATGAAGCCATCCATGATCACGTACCCATATGCAGAGAAGACTGTCGGGTCTTCATTGAACTTTGTGCGGTATTTCGTAGCCCAGAAGCGGACGGGCTGCGATGCATCATCCAAGTAAGGATGCTGGGTGGTCATCGCGGCATACAGCCCGTCAGTGAACTTGGGGCCAAGACGGTGAATCAGGTCCGTGTAGGCTCCGCTCGTTGCAAGAAATGTAGGGTTGAAGCCCGTTTTTCGGGACTCGCCCATCGTTCCGATGGTTTCCCGAATGAGCGTGCCCATCACAACCATGTCGCAGCCACTGCTCTTGAGCTTCGCGACCTGTGACGAGAACTCAGTTGCGCCGCGCTTAAAGCTGGTTTTCTCTACGATCTGCACGCCCATGGCCTGGGTCGCAGCCTCGGCCCCCTTCAAGACTTCTAAGCCGAAGTCATCGTCCTGGTAGTGAACACAAACCTTTTGCGAGGACTTCTCCTTCGCAATGCGGGGCAACATCACACGGATCTGCTCGTAGTAAGGTACTGCGAACGAATACTTCAGCTTGTGCAACGGCTCATACATCTCACGTGCCGCAGTCAATGGCCAAAAATTGATGACGCCCTTCTCAAACTGAATTGGCATGGCAGCCATGTTTTGAGCAGTGCCAATGTGCCCTGCCATGATGAAGATCCTGTCCTGGTTCACCATTTTCTGTGCGGCGAGAACAGCACGTCGAGGGTCGTAGCCCGAGTCTTCAATCTTCAACACGATCTTCCGGCCGTGGATGCCACCTTGCTCGTTGAGTTCTTCAACACGCAACTGCATGCCATTGCGCGCCTGCTTGCCGAACGGCGCCAATGGGCCTGACAAGTCTTGAATAGAACCCACAACGATTTCTGTCTTGCTAACGCCTTGGGTCTGGGCGTTGACAGTTGCTGCAGTAAGGGCAGCGAGTGCAAGCAGGCTGAGCTTCGTCTTCATGCGGGGTCTCCAGATTTTTCGGGGTGGGTTTTAGGGGATGGCGACGCCGTACATGCTCTCGATCAGCACGGCGTACTTTTTCTGCACAAAGCTGCGTTTAAGCTTCATGGTCGGCGTCAGCTCTTCATCTTCGGCGCTGAGCTGGGTGTCTAACAGTCGAAAGGCTTTGACTTGTTCGACGCGGGCGAATTCGCGGTTCACGCGATCCACCTCGTTTTGGATGAGCTTGAGAACTTCAGGCGCACGCGTGAGGCTGGCGTAGTTGCTGAAGGGTACGTCTTCTTCTTGGGCGAATCGCTCAACGTTGTCTTGGTCAATCATGATCAGCGCGGTGAGATAGGCGCGACGATCGCCGATCACAACCGCATCGGTGATGTAGGGCGAGAACTTCAATTGGTTCTCAAACTCACTGGGAGTGATGTTCTTGCCGCCGGCCGTGATGATGATGTCCTTCATCCGGTCGGTGATGCGGTAGTTGCCCTCATCGTCGATGGTTCCCACGTCACCGGTGTGGAACCAACCTTCAGCGTCCATCACCTCAGCGGTTTTGTCAGGCAAGTTCAGATAGCCCTTGAAGAGATGAGGGCCGCGAGTCAGCATCTCGCCGGTGACTGGATCCAGCTTCATTTCAACGCCATGGGCCGCCGGACCGATAGAGCCCGGACGTATGGCATCCGGACGCGTCAAGGTTCCGTAGGCACAGGTTTCGGTCATGCCCCAGCCCTCGATCATGGGGACACCGAGCGCCAAGAACCAGCGGATCAACTCTGGAGAGATGGGCGCAGCGCCGCTCAGCAAGGCACGGGCACGCTGGATCCCCAGAAGCCTGCGCACATTGCCAAGCACCAGGGCGTTGGCCAGTTCGAACTTGAGCTTCAGCAGGGCGGACACCGGTTGACGAGCCAGTACCGCATCGCTGACCTCGCGACCCACGCCAATCGACCAGGCGTAGCAAAGCTGCTGGAACTTCCCGGCCTCGCGCACAGCGATGTGAACGCTGCTGTAGAACTTTTCCCACACGCGAGGCACGGCAAACAAAATGTGAGGCGCCACCTCTCGAACGTTCTCTGCGAAGGTCTCCGGGCTCTCCACGAAGTTGAGTGTGGCGCCCGACAAAATCCCTGAATAGGCTCCGATGATGCGCTCGGCGATATGGCAGAGCGGCAAAAAGCAGATGCGTTCATCTTCTGCGTTCTGGGGCAAGTTGTGCACCGCACTGCGGGTGGCGTAGATCAAGCCGCCATGACTGTGCATCGCGCCCTTCGGCTTGCCCGTCGTGCCGCTCGTGTACACAAGGATGGCCAGGTCATCGGCGGTCAACTGCGGCCAGTGCAGATCACCACCTGCAGCGCGACCCCGTTCGCGCAACTGCTCAAGGCTCATCACGCCGGGGTCCTGAAAGCGCTCCAGCCCCTGCATGTTCATGACAACGATCCAGCGCAGAAGTGGCAACTGATCGCGCACCTCCAACACCTTGTCGAGTTGCTCGTCGTCCTCGACGAAGATCAGTTTTGCCGCCGAATCTTGGCAAAGGTACTGGACCTGGCTGGACGCATCCGTCGGATAGATACCGTTGGCGGTACCGGCTGCACTTTGAATGGCCAAGTCAGCGAGCATCCATTCCAGCCGGGTGTTGGACAGGATCGCAGCCACATCCCCCTTGGCCGAGCCCAATGCTTGCAGTCCCTGCGCCATCTCGCGCACTGCAGTGCCCACCTGCTGCCAAGTCCAGCTGCGCCAAATGCCCAGCTTCTTTTCGCGCAGGAAGACGCCCGTTCCACGGGACTGCACAGCATTCCAGAACAGTTCCGGAACGGTGGCCCCCGGCAATTGCTCCGCAGCGCCCTGCGCGATCAAAGGTTTCCAAAGCCTGCTCATTGCCAACTCTTCTTGCGCTTCCAGCGCCTCTCGCCGCGCGCACCGGCGCCGGCCATACCAAGGTAGAACTCTTGAATGTCTGCACGTTCGCGCAGTTCGGCACAGGCGCCTTCAGCCACGATCCTGCCGTTTTCTAGAACAAAACCTTGATCCGCCATGGCCAGCGCAATGTGCGCGTTTTGCTCGACCACCAACAAAGTGGTGCCGCGCTCGCGGTTGATGCGCTGGATGATGGAAAAAATTTCTTGAGTGAGCTTGGGGCTCAGCCCAAGGCTGGGTTCGTCCAGCAGGATCATCTTGGGGGCCTGCATCAGCGCACGAGCAATCGCCAACATTTGCTGTTGCCCCCCGCTGAGCAAGCCTGCGTCTTGGCTTGCGCGCTCACGCAGGATGGGAAAGTACTCCTGCACGAGCTCCAAGTCGCGACCGACCGCATCTCGGTCTTTGCGCAGGTAGGCGCCCATCAGGAGGTTGTCCCGCACGCTCAGCAGCGGAAATACTTCGCGCCCCTCGGGCACCTGCACCAGCCCCTGTTGCACGATTTTGGATGGATCCCATCCCGTGATCTCTGCGCCCGCAAACTGCACGCTGCCCCGCTTCGGGTCGATGATGCCCGACAGTGTCTTGAGAAGCGTCGTTTTGCCTGCGCCGTTGGGGCCCAGCACGGTCGCAATGGTGCCTTCCTGGACGGCCAAGCTCACACCACGTACGGCCTTGACCGGTCCGTAGGCCGCTTCCAGATTTTTAACTTCGAGCAGAGTCATTGCTGCGTCCCGAGGTAGGCCTCAATGACGGTGGGATCGGCCTGCACTTCGTCAGGCCGGCCGAGGGCCAGCAACTCGCCATGGTGCATGGCCAGTACCCGATCGCTCGCCCGGCTCACCAAGCTCATGTCGTGCTCGACCATCAACACCGTGATGCCGAGCAACTTCGTGATGTCGGAGATCCAATAGGCCAGATCCGTGGTCTCTTCCACGTTCAGGCCGCTCGAAGGCTCGTCCAACAGCAGCAGCTGGGGCTCACAGGCCAGCGCGCGGCCCAGTTCCACAATCTTCCGAACCCCGTAGGGCAGACCGGCCACCAGGGTGTCCCTGTAGTGCTGCAGGTTCAGGAAGTCAATCACCTCTTCCACCTTGTGACGGGCTTGGCGCTCCTGCTCTCGGACGCGGCCCAAAAACAAGGCCTCGCGCCAGGTGGAGCGCTCCAGGTGCGTGTGCCGTCCGATCAGCAAGTTCTGCAAAACGCTCGCGTACTCGAACAGTTCAATGTTCTGAAAGGTTCGTGCAATACCGAGCTTAGCCATGGCATGTGCTGGCAGATCGGTGGTTCGCTGGCCCTTGAACTCGATGTGTCCGCTGGTGGGTGGGTACAAACGGCTGATGAGGTTGAACACCGTGGTTTTGCCGGCTCCATTGGGGCCGATCAGCGCGAATACCTCGCCTTGGCGCACGTCAAAGCTGACACCATTGACCGCCTTCACGCCGCCGAAATGGCGCACCAGCTTGTCCACCTTGAGCAGGACTTCGCTCATCGCAAACGCTCCGACTTTTGATAGCTCTTTTGCCGCGCAAACAAACCGCGCCGGTAGAACGGGAACAACTGCAGCCACGTTCGCACCTTGAGCCAACGGCCGTAGATGCCGCGCGGCTCGAACATGACGAAACCGATGAGCACCATGCCGTACACCGCCTGCTTGAGCCCCGGTGCTTGCGCAATGTGCTCCGGCAGGAAGTCTTTGAGTTGGGAAATCAGTTGCGGCGCCGCCACCAAGAAGATTGCGCCCAGAAAAGCGCCATGCACGCTGCCAAGGCCTCCGATGGTGACCAAGAGCAGAAGGTCGATGGAGTGCAGCACACCGAAGTCACCCGGCGACAGAAAGGGAATCATGTGCGCATACAGAGCTCCGCCAATGCCTGTCAGGAAGGCGGAGATGGCGAAGGCCAAGGTCTTGGTGCGCGCCAGATGAATGCCCATGCACTGCGCGCTCACCTCAGAGTCTCGAACGGCCACAAAGGCTCGCCCAGTGGGTGAGCGCAGCAAGTTCACCACACACAGGGTGCTGAGAACCGCCACAACAAGGCATAGGAAGTAGAGCGAGCGATCGTCGTTCAGGGTCCAACCAAAGGCTTGAGGCCGAAGCACGGCCATCCCAGCATTTCCTCCGGTCACGCTCTGCCAGCGGGCGAACACCTCTTCGATGATGAAACCGAAAGACAAGGTGGCAATGGCCAAATAAATGCCCTTCACGCGCAGCGAGGGCAATGCCACCACCACCCCCACCGCTGCCGCCAACAAACCCGCCAGCGGAATGCTCAAGAAGAAAGGCCAGCCATGGGCGTTCATCACCGCTTGCGCATAGGCCCCCACACCCAGCAAGCCGGCATGACCCATGCTGAAGAGACCGGTGTAGCCGGCCAAGAGCATCAAGCCCAGGCCCACCACGCCGTAGATCAGCATGAGGCTCAACTGCGCCAAGCCATAACTCTCTAGCCACCAGGGTGCCGTCAGCAAGGCCAGCATCAAGAGGCCGTACCAAAAGCGTTGGCCGTTGTGCTTAACAAGGTCTATGTCCTGGTCGTAGGACGTCTTGAAGAGAAACCTCATACTTTTTTGGCCAGCCTTTCACCAAACAGGCCGTGCGGCATGACCCACAGCATCACCAACACCAGCACATAGGCGCTCACATCTTTGAACCCTTCGGGCAGGTAAAAGCCCGCCAGGGCCTCCACCACACCAATGATCACCCCACCCACAATGGCGCCGGGTAAGCTGCCAAAGCCGCCCACCACGGCCGCAGGAAAGGCCTTGAGCCCGATCAAACCCATGTTGGCGTGCACAAAAGTGATGGGCGCCAACAGCACGGCTGCAATACCCGCCACCCCAGCCGCCAGCGCCCAGACATAGCCGTTGAGGCGGCGCACCGGAATGCCCATGTAGTAGGCCGCCAACTGGTTTTGGGAGGCCGCCTGCATGGCGATGCCCACCTTGGTGAAACGGAACAAGACAAAGAGCAACCCGCAAAGCAGCAGGGTCGCGCCAATCACCACCAACTGCTCCACCGCCAACACCAAGCCACCCGGCAAAGCAATGGGGCCGCCATAGGGGAGCTTGAGCGAGTGCGTGTCGGTGCCCACGCCGGGCAGCATGGTGATCAAGCCGCGGGCCACGTAGCCCAATCCCAGGGTCAGCATGACGATGGCGAACGCTGGCTGGCCCAGCACGGGGCGAATGAGCGCTCGCTCCACGAGCAAGCCAATCAGCGCCATGCTGGCCACCGTCAAGGGCAGCGCCAAAAGCAAAGGCAGCGCCATGTGGTTCAGCAACAAGAGCGCCACGAAGGCGCCCACCATCATCACGTCGCCCTGGGCGAAGCTGACGGTCTCGGTTGCCTTGTAGATCAGCACAAAGCCCAGCGCAATCAGGCCATAAATGCAGCCGGCCGCTACGCCAGAGATGAGCACCTGCAACATCAGTCGGTTTCCTTGAGTTCCAAATTGCGTTGGATGCGCCCTGCGCGCGCCATCAGCTTGCGGCTTCCCAGACTGGCGTGGCGCGCAGCACCTCTTCCAGCGTGGTCAAGCCCTCGGCCACCTTCCGAATTCCCCCCAAGCGCAGTGAGCGCAAACCTTCCTGCGCCGCCACCCGGCGCAACTTTGACAGACTGCCTTGGTGCTGCAGCAGGTTGCGCGCTGGCTCGTTGAACACCATCAACTCGTACAAACCGGCCCGCCCCCGGTAACCGGTGTGGCGGCAATCCAAGCAGCCCACGGGCTTGTAAACGCTCAGGTTTCCGCTCATGCGCCAGGGCTTGGCCATTTCGGTCAGGGTCTCCATCGACACCGACGAGTCCGGCTGCTTGCAAAGCGGGCATAGCGTGCGCACCAAACGCTGGGCTAGCACGCCAATCACGGTGGCGCCTATCAAATAGGGCGGCACGCCAATATCAGTGAGGCGGGTGATGGCGCTCACCGCATCATTGGTGTGGAGGGTGCTGAACACCAAGTGCCCCGTGAGAGCCGCCTGGATCGCCATCTCGGCCGTTTCAAGGTCGCGGATCTCGCCCACCATGATGATGTCGGGGTCTTGGCGCATCAGGGCCCGAAGGCCCTCGGCAAAGCCGAAGTCGAGTGCCGGTTGCACCTGCGTCTGGTTGAACGAGGCCTCGATCATTTCGATGGGGTCTTCGATCGTGCAAACGTTCACTTCATCGGTGGCAATGCGCTTGAGCGTGCTGTAGAGCGTCGTCGTTTTGCCCGAGCCCGTCGGGCCGGTTACCAAAATGATGCCATGCGCCTGCCCGATGAGCTGCGCCCAACGTTCGGCCTCGTGGCGACCAAAACCCAGTTGATCCAGCGTCTTGGTGGCGTTCTCAGGGTCAAAGATGCGCATCACCATCTTTTCGCCGAAGGCCGTGGGCAAGGTCGACAGGCGCATTTCCACCTCGCCACCATCCGGCGTGCGGGTCTTGATGCGGCCGTCCAGCGGCCGGCGGCGCTCTACCACATCCATGCGGCCGAGCAGCTTGATGCGGGACACCATCGCGCTCATCACCGAAGTGGGCAGCTGGTAGACGGTGTGCAGCACCCCGTCGATGCGGAAGCGGATCAGGCCCAAGTCGCGGCGCGGCTCCAAATGGATATCGCTGGCGCGCTGCTCGAAGGCGTACTGCCACAGCCAATCCACCACCTGCACCACGCCTTGGTCATTGGCGTCAAGCTGCTTGTTGGTCTTGCCCAGCTCCACCAACTGCTCAAACGAAGCCGTTGCCGACTGCTCCCCCGACTTGGTGGCAGCGCGAACGCTCTTGGCCAGGGTGAAAAACTCGGTGGTGTAGCGGGCGATCTCCAGCGGATTGCAAACCACCCGGCGCACCGTCTTGCGGGAGTGACTCTCGATCTGCTCGATCCAGGCCGTGTCCCAGGGCTCGCTCACGGCGATGGTCACTTCCATCAAACCCACTTGCACCGGCAAGCAGCGGTTCTTCTCGGCATAGCCGGCGCTCATCACATCGGCCACCCGCCCCACATCCACCTTGAGCGGGTCAATGCGCATGTAGCTCAGGCCCGCGCGCTCGGCCAGCCACTCAGCGAGCGCCTCTATGTCAAGGGGCCGGCCGCTGCCGCTGCGGGTCAGGTCCGCCCGGCCCAGGCGCACCAGCGGGTGGAGTGACGAGTCGCCCGCTGCAAAGCGGGTCTCGGTCTGCCGGGCTTGGTCCGCGTCGATCAAGCCGTCTTCAAGAAGGGCGTGCAGCACCGCGCGCCACTCCAGGCGGTTATCAGGTCCGATCAGGGGCTTGCTCTTGACTTGGCTCATGCAAGGGGGACAACAGCTTTCAAGCCCCGCGACCAGCGGGCGGCCGGCAAACCCAGAGCAAGCTCAATATTAGTGGCCCGGCGCTGCAGTTCAGCCTTGTCGGGGAGCGCGTTTTCCCGGGTGGCTACCACCACGGTGTTACCTTCTTTGGTGGCGGCCAAACGCCATACGTGGCCTTCGCCAAAGGCTTCTAGCAAGCGCTCGCAGCTGCCTTCAAAACTGGCGCGGCGGCCAAACAGGTTCACCGCCATCGCACCGCCCGGCGTCAACAGCGCGCGGCAAGCGGCGTAGAAGCTTGCGCTATCCAGCACCGGGGCAGCCGCCTCGTGGTCGTACAGATCCACATGCAGCAGGTCGACCGTCGCCGCCTGCGCAGGGTCGGCCACGAAAGAGGCCGCGTCTTGAAGCACCACCTCCAAGCCCTCGCCATTGGGCGGCAAAGCAAACCACTGCTGGCAGGCAATCCAAACGGAGGGATTCAGTTCGACCGCTGTGGTCGCCCGGCCCAACACTTGGTGGCAGAACTTGGTGAGCGCGGCCGCACCGAGGCCCAGTTGCACCGCCCGGCCTTCACGCCAGCGACTCGGCTCCTGCCACAGCAGCGGCGCCATCATGCGCTGCACATACTCCAGCTCCAGCTTGAGCGGCTTGCTCACGCGCATGGCGCCTTGCACCCAAATGGAATCCAAATGGAGCGCGCGCACACCACCGTATTCAGAGACGGTAACTTCAGGAAACACCGGAGAAGGGGGGCTGAGCATGGGCTGCGCATTCTCTACAGTGCGCGCCATCTCAACCCCCCGGGAACCCCCCATGAACACCGAAGCAATTTGGATGTTTGTTCAAACGCAAGGCGCAGAGTTTGGCCTGACGTTCTTACCGCGCTGGCCGCTTGGATCATTGGCCGCTGGCTCATCGGCATCGCGCTGAACCTTTTCACGCGTGCGCTCACAGCAGGTAAGAAGGTCGATGCGACGCTATCCAACTACCTGCGCTCCATCCTGAGCGTCATGCTCACGATGGTGCTCATCCTGGCCATCTTTGACATCTTCGGCGTCAAGACCACCAGCTTCGCCGCCCTGCTGGCCGGCGCCGGCTTGGCCATTGGCACGGCTCGGGGTGGCTTGCTCACGCACTTTGCGGCCGGCGTGTTCATGCAGGTGCTGCGCCCCTTCAAGGTGGGCGACTTCGTGCAGGCAGGCGGCGTGACGGGCACGGTGACGGAAATCGAAATCCTGCAGTTCACCCCCGAAGGCCCACTGCTCGCCGTGCGCCCCTACTGCCACACCGACCACTACTGGCAGGTTTACTTCGACACGCACAAAGCCATCGTGACCACCTTCGGCGCTGCGGGCTATCCAGTGCCCGAAACGCCGATCACGCCGCGCAACCGCTGAAGCCCAATCTGGGCCGCCTCAAGGCGAGAAGCAACTAGAGAGACTGGAGCGCTCAGCTGCACACGCCGCTGACGTTCCGGCTCGCTCAGCCGACCAAGTTTTTGTAGACCCCGCAGCCCACGTACAGCCCATCGACCTGCTGCACATAGGACATCTTGGTCTGCACTTTGCCGGTTGCCGGGTTGGTGATGTCGTACTCGACCCAACCCGGTTCGCGGCTCGCTTGGCTCACGATAGCGTCCAAGAGGCCCTGACCGTCAACACCTGTAATGTCCTGCACGCGCGTTCCCACCTTGGCCGGGTTGCCGCCAAAGGCGACGTAGGTGCCCTTGCCGTCCAGCACAAACACGTACATGTCGCGGTCATGAAAACCGCGCGCCGGGTCGGTCAGCTCGCGCAAGAAGCTGTCTTTGGACGTCAACCTGCGTTGCGCGATCGCCTTGGCCACCAGCGCCTGCGCCTCTTCAGCCGAACCCTGTTGCAGTTTGAACATCGCCACCGACTGCACCAAGGTGGAGGCGCGCCCTCCGAGCGCCACCGCCTGTGTCACCGCGAGCTCCACCATGCTGGCGTTCTGCTGGGTGATTTCATCGATCTGGCGCACGGCAGAGGTGATTTCAGACAAGCCCGCGCTTTGCTCGGCGCTGGATGTGGATATCTGCGACATGTTCGTCGCCACATCACGGATGCCTTCAACGATGCGCGTCATGTTGTCACCCGCAGCGCGGATTTGCCCCACGCTGGCGGCCACCTGGCCGCTGGAGTTGCTGATCAGCTGGCGAATCTCCTTGGCCGACTCGGCAGACCGTTGCGCCAGCGAACGCACTTCGCTCGCCACCACCGCAAAGCCCCGGCCAGACTCACCCGCCCGGGCGGCTTCGACCGCAGCATTGAGCGCCAGGATATTGGTCTGAAACGCCAGACCGTCGATCACCCCCACGATTTCATCCATGCGCTTGGCACCGGCCTGAATCTCTTCCACGGAGGCAATGGCCTTCGCCATGGTGGCCGCGCCAGTTTCTGCCACATTGCGCACCTCCGCCGCGCGCGCATTCGCCTGCGAGGCGGTGGACGCGTTGTGGTGCACCGTGCTGGCCAGTTGCTCGACGCTGGCAGCCGTCTCTTCGAGGTTGGCCGCCTGCTCTTCGGTGCGGCCTGACAGCTCTCGGTTGCCCGCGGCCATGCTCTGGCCCGAATGGGCCACAAAGGCCGCATTGCTGCGCACATTGGCCACCATTGCCGACACGGTTTGCCCCAGTCTTGACATCGACGCCGTCAACTGGCCCACTTCGTCTTGGCTCTTGCTGACCAACGCAATGCGCAAATCTCCGGCAACGATGCTGTTGGCGACACTCAAAACCTGCACCAGATCAGGCACCACGCTGGCGTGCAATGAGAGCAGCAAATAGACCAGCACGGCAAGGCCCAAGCCAGCGGCTATGGCGGTCCACTCCAGACCTTGCGTGGGACTACCCCCAGACAACATCTGCCACAGCGCCACCAGCACGGGGAACGCGGCCACCAGCGCAAGCACGAACAGCTTGCCGGCGAATCGCGTGCGCCGCATCAAGGCAATGCCGGGTTTGAGCAATGCGCCAAATTGCATAAAGGGCCTCCCACGATGACGAGAAACACAGCAGGGGCTGGGTCACTTCTCGTCGTGCTCAAGGTTACACAACATCCGCGTGCGGTCCAACTCGGGCCGCATGAATGCTAGCCGCCAAACCTTGGCGCGACGGGCTATCCGGTGCCAGAAACGCCGGTCACGCCGCGTAAGCGCTGAAGCCAGATTTCTTGTTTGGCACTCAGCGACAGCCCGGCATGCGCTGGGCTGCTGGACGGCAGGCCAATCAATTCCCAACCCGGCAGCAGCCGGGTTGTTTGCTTGTGGGCGGTGGCGCCATTGCAAGCCACCGCCACGAGGCTGGGCAAGCGCTGCACCAAGTCGCGCACATCGTTGGGCTGAGCAGCGCGAATGTGCGCATCCAAGCTGCCGGGGCGGTCGCAGGCCGCTACCGCATCCCACAGCGCAATCCGCGCATCCAACAGGGCTTGCAGTCGGTCTGCATACGGGCGCGCGGGCAAATCCAAGGCCCCCACGAGCGCGCCCATCAAGGGCCAAAACGCGTTGCGCGGGTGCGCGTAGTACTGCTGCTCGTGCAGGCTCGCGGCGCCAGGAAAGCTCCCAAGGATCAGGAGGCACGCATCGCCGCGCCAAACGGGCGCCAAGCCACTCAGCATGCCAAGCGTGGCAATACGCGCCGGGCGTTGGCCGAAGTGATGGCCGCCGTTTGAACCAAGCTCCAGCCTCGGAGGCGCGCCAAGGTCTCGGCAATGCGGGGCAGCTCAAACGGCTCGTTGCGACTTTGCTCACCGGCCGCACGCTGCTCGGCGGTTTTGTAAAGCCACTGAGGCGGAATGTCAGGCGCATCCGTCTCCAGCACGAGGGCGGTCTCCGGCAGTTCGCCGGCCAGTCGGCGCAGGTTCAGCGCACGCTCAAAAGTCATCGCCCCGCCAAAGCCAAGTGCAAAGCCGAGTGCGATGAACGAATCGGCCTGCTGCCGGCTGCCATTGAATGCATGGGCAATACCGCCCGAAACAGCCACACGCCGCAGCCCAGCCAGCAGCTGATCAGCGCTTTTACGCACATGCAGGATGACCGGCAGCCCATGCCGGCGCGCCAGCTTGAGTTGCTCCAGGTAGAAATGCTGCTGCCGCACTGCATCCAGGCCGGGCACGAAGAAGTCCAGGCCAATCTCGCCCACGGCCACCAGCAAGGGGTCGTCCTTGGCCTCAGCCAACTGGGCATCCAGTTGCTGCAGGTCTTCGTCTTTGGCTTTGGGGGTGAAGAGCGGGTGGATGCCTAGGGCATAGGGCTGCTGAGCCGCACGGCACAGCGCCTGCGTGCTGCCCCAGTCGCGAGCTTGCACCGTGGGCACGATGAATTGCCGCACACCAGCGGCACGGGCTCGGGTCAAGACGGCGTCGCGGTCTCCAGCAAACTCCGGGGCATCCCAGTGGCAGTGGGTGTCGATCCAGTTCATGGCCTTGTGGCTAGACCGCCGTCACGCCAAGGCAAGAGAAGCGCGGAGCTTTTGCCTAACAAAGACGAACCTTTACCTAAAAACCACCGTCCGCTTGCCGTTCAACAGCACCCGATGCTCCGCATGCCACTGAATCGCCCGCGCCAGCGCCAAGCACTCGGTGTCTCTGCCCACAGCCGCCAGTTGCTCTGGCCCATAGCTGTGGTCGATGCGGCTCACCTCTTGCTCAATGATCGGCCCCTCGTCGAGGTCGCTGGTCACGTAGTGCGCGGTGGCGCCGATGAGCTTCACGCCGCGCTCGAAGGCCTGGTGGTAAGGCCGCGCGCCCTTGAAGCTGGGTAGAAAGCTGTGGTGGATGTTGATGGCGCGACCGGCGAGCTTTTCGCAGAGTAGCGGCGAGAGGATTTGCATGTAGCGGGCCAGCACCACCAAGTCCACCTGCTGCTCGTCGATCAGCTCGACGAGCTTTTTCTCTTGCGCCTCCTTCTGCTCGGCCGTGGCGCCCAGCAAGGGGAAGTGGTGGAAGGCGATGTTGTGGCTGGCTGCCAATTGGTAGAAGTCGCGGTGGTTGCTGGCAATGGCCACCACCTCCACCGGCAGGTGGTCGGTGGCCACGCGGAACAGGATGTCGTTCAAGCAATGGCCGTACTTGCTGACCAAGATGAGCACGCGGGCCTTCTTGCTGGCGTCCACCAACTGCCAGTCCATCTGGCGCTCTTGAGCCAGTGGGGCAAAAGCGGTGCGCAGAGCCTCCAGGCTAGAGGGGCTCTCAAAGGCGATGCGCATGAAGAAGCGCGGGGGGGCAGCGTCGCCATGTAGGGCGCTCGAAAGGATGTTGCCCTGGAGGGCCAGCAGCACGCCGGTTACCGCATGGACGATGCCGGGGCCATCGGGGCAGCTGATCTTTAAAACGAAATTCATTGAAGTTGACCGGCTTTCAAAACGAAGCGCTGTTGGCAGCGTGCGGCAAGGTCTTGGTCGTGGGTCACCAACACAAAGGCGGTGCCCTGTTCGCGGGCGGCTTCAAGCATCAAGGCGAACACGGTGTCGGCCGTGCTGCGGTCGAGGTTGCCCGTGGGTTCATCGGCCAGCACGCAGGCGGGCTGGGTGACCAAAGCGCGGGCAATGGCCACGCGTTGGCGCTCGCCGCCGCTGAGCTCCGCTGGGCGGTGCTGCACCCGGTCGGCCAGCCCCATGCGGGCCAGCACTTGCTGGGCTTGGACGCGGGCCGATGCTTGGTCCATGCGCCGAATGCGCAGCGGCATGGCCACGTTGTCCAGGGCCGAGAACTCGGGCAGCAGGTGGTGGAACTGGTAGACGAAGCCCAGGTGCAGGTTGCGCCACGCGCCCAGTTCGGCCTGACTCATTTGCGCAAGGTCTTTGCCCTTGAGCAGCACGCGGCCGCTGGTGGGCTTTTCCAGGCCACCGAGCAAGTGCAAGAGCGTGCTCTTGCCGGAGCCGCTGGCGCCGACCACGGCCACGGTCTGGCCCGGCTCGACCCGGAAGTCCAGGCCCTGCAAAACCGTCACATCCAGCGGGCCTTCGTGGAAGCGTTGCGACAGCCCCGTCGCATGCAGAACAGCTTCACTCATAGCGCAGCGCCTGGGCGGGTTGAACGCGCGAAGCGCGCCAGCTCGGGTAGAGCGTGGCCAGCAGCGCCAGCAGCAAGGAGATGACGGCGATGGGCACGATGTCGCCTTGCTGGGGGTCACTCGGCATTTGGTTGATCAGGTAGATGTTGGCAGGCAAGAACTTCGCGCCGAGCAAGCCTTCAATGGCCGGCACGATCACATCCACATTGAATGCAATGAGCAAGCCGAGCCCTACCCCCGCCACCGTGCCAATCACCCCCGCGAAGGCGCCTTGCAACATGAAGATGGCCTGGATGGAGCGGGGCGTGGCACCGAGCGTGCGCAAAATGGCGATGTCGCTTTGCTTGTCGGTCACCACCATCACCAAGGTGCTCACCAAATTGAAGGCGGCCACGGCCACGATGAGCGTGAGGATGATGCCCATCATGCGTTTCTCCACCTGCACGGCGGCAAACCAAGTGGGGTTGGCGCGCGTCCAGTCGCGGATGCGCCAGTCGGGGCCGATTTGCGTTTGCAAGCTGTCGCCCAAGGCACGCGCTTGGTGCAGGTCGTTCAAGCGAAGCTGCACGCCCGTCGGCCCGCCGGTGCGGAAGAAGATGGCGGCGTCGTCCAAGTGCATCAGCACGAGACCGGCGTCGTATTCGTAATGCCCGGCGCTAAAGATGCCGATGACCGTGAAGCTGCGATTGCGCGGCGTCATCCCGGCCGGTGTCACCGTGCCGCCCGGAGCCACGAGCATGACCGAATCGCCTTTTTGGATGCCCAACTGCCGCGCCAATTCCTGGCCCACCAAGATTTGCCACTGCTTGGGCGCCAGTTGCTGCAGGCCTTCAGCCTTTCCCGCCATCGGGGTCACGCCGGGCTCCAGGGCGGGGTCCACGCCGCGCACCATCACGCCGCGCATGTCACCGCCGCGTGCCAGCAAGGCCTGGCTGCCCACGAAGGGCGCGGCGGCCGCAACCCGCGGGTCGCGCTTGGCCACCTCGGCCACGCCCTCCCACTGTTGGGCAGGTCCGCCGTCCCAGCGGGCAATTTCAATGTGGGCGATGGCGCTCAGCATGGCATCGCGCACCTCGCGCTGAAAGCCGTTCATGACGGACAACACGACGATGAGCGCCGCCACCCCGAGGGCGATGCCGACCATCGAAACGCCCGAGATGAAAGAGATGAAGGCGTTACGCCGACCGCCTCGGCCGGCGCGGAGGTAGCGCCAACCGACTTGAAGTTCGTAGGGAATGCTCATGAGGGGGGCGATTCTGCCCGCCCTCACCTTCAGTGCATGGGCTTGGTCTGCCCCAAGGGGCGAACCGAGGCCTTGAGCTCCAGGGTCTCGCGCTTTTTGTCGGCACCTTCAATGACCAAGGTGACGGGCACGATGTCACCGGCCTTCATGGGCTGCTTCAAGTCCATCAACATCACGTGGTAGCCGCCTGGCTTGAGCTCCACCGCCTTGCCGGCCGGCAACTCCAGAGCGCTGATCTCGCGCATGCGCATCACGCCGTCCACCACGGCCATTTCGTGAATCTCAACGCGGCCGGCGACGGGGCTGCTGCCCGCAACGAGCTTGCCGCCCTGGGCCGAAGTGAGCTGAACGAACATGCCCGTGGCCTTTTGGGTGGCCACGGTGCC
>JBKCVH010000168.1:0-26073 GCA_046317675.1 Burkholderiales bacterium | reverse complement strand
CGACTTGCATGTGTAAGGCATGCCGCCAGCGTTCAATCTGAGCCAGGATCAAACTCTACAGTTCGATCTGTTTCTCACTCAACGGAATCGAAGTGAACTTCACTTCTACTTCCGTGAGCGCTTCAAGCAAGTCTCCAAAATTGCTTTCGGAGTGACTCCACTTCAAGCGCCCACGCTTATTGGCTGCAACTTGTTAAAGAACTTTCGCAATCATCGCCGTTTCCGGCTTTTTCTTGCGTCGCCGACTTGTTGTCGTCAGCGAAGAATCGAATTATGTCAGCGTTTTTACCATCTCTTCAACACTTTTCGAAGAAATTTTTTGAACTCTTCTCGAAGCGAACTTGCCGGGCCGCTTTGCGCGCCTTTGCAGATCAATCTGCTCAAGCCACCACACTCTTCAACCCCCTCACCACCCAAAACAAAAACTTAGTTCCGAACAGCGAAGCCTGTCAGTGTAGTACGGAATCTAAGCTCTTTGCAATGGGTGCGGCGAAAAAACTTCAGCCGGCCCTGGCGTGCAGTGCGAGGGCGCTGAAACCAATTCGGGCGACTCGACTGTGTGGCGATGCGCCTAAGAGATTAAGCGAGCCTGAAGCGCTGCAGCGCGAGGGTCCTGCGACTCAATGACAGCTTGCGCAATCGGCGCCAGCCGCTTGGCATCTGCTCTCAGGATTGCCTGCTTCACGATGTTGAGCTGCGCTGGGTGCATGGAGAAGGAGCGAAGTCCGAGGCCCAGCAAGAGACTCGTGAAGGCTGGATCTCCGGCCATTTCCCCGCAGATTGAGACGCCCTTGCCTGCGGCATTGGCCTCGGCGATCACTTTGGCCACTAGGTGCAGAACTGCCGGATGCCATGGGTCGTACAGGTGACTCACCGCTTGATCGGCCCGGTCAATGGCCAAGGTGTACTGAATCAGGTCGTTGGTTCCGATGGACACAAAGTCAATCCAAGGGAGAAGGCTTCCGAGGCAAATGGCGGCCGCCGGCACTTCAATCATGACGCCGACCTCGAGCTTTGGATGCTCGGGCAAACCCAGTTGGAGGCGCGCCGCGAGAAGCGCCTCCTGAACCATCTCCATTTCACGCCAATGCCCCACCATGGGAATGAGCAGGCGCACTGGACCGAGTTCAGCGGCGCGCAAGATGGCACGCAGCTGTTGCCTGAACATGCCGGGCTCGCTCAAGCTCCAGCGAATGGCCCGCAGTCCGAGCGCAGGATTCAAGACGCTCTCATGTCGAGCCTCACTGGGCCTATCCAATGGCTTATCGGCACCAATGTCAATGGTTCTGATCGTGAGCGGCCTACCCTTCAGGTTCTCCACAGCGAAGCGATAGGCTTCAAACTGCTCTTCCTCAGAAGGAAGCTGATCGCCCCGGTTCATGAACAGGAACTCGGTGCGGAAGAGGCCGACACCTTCAGCGCCTGCACTCACTGCTGCGCTGGCATCCGCAGGCAATTCGATGTTGGCCAGCATTTCTATATGGACCCCGTCCAAGGTGACGGCAGGCTTATCCCGCAGGCGAGCCAAGCGCGCACGTTCGACTTCGGACTGGCGTTGTTTGAATCGGTACTCTTCAAGGACGGTGGGCGAAGGGTCAACAACGATCAAGCCCAGATCGCCGTCGATCACGACCCAGTCATCTTGGCGGATCAGCCGGCTGGCCTCTCGCGTTCCAACGACAGCCGGAATACCCATGCTTCTCGCAACGATTGCTGTGTGCGAGGTTCGGCCGCCCGTGTCAGTGATGAACCCCTGGAACACGCCTTGACGAAAGCCCATGAGGTCCGCAGGGGACACGTCAGCTGCGACCAGCAGCAAGGGATCGTCGCCGCCGAAGTCTCGGGGACTGACGATTTGTGAGTCAGGCTCTTGCTTGGGAGCCAAGGATTCGAGAATGCGGGCCACGACTTGCTCGAGGTCTGACTTCCGCTCGCGCAAGTAGTCATCCTCCATGTCGTCAAACTGGCGACCCAATGCATCTAGCTGGGCGGACAGGGCCCACTCCGCGTTGTAGCGCCGCTCTTCAATCCATTGGCAAGCTCCGCCCGTGAACGCTGGATCGCGCACCAACATCACGTGCACATCCAAGAGGGCGTCCAACTCGGGGGGTGCATCCGCAGGCAGCGCATCGCGCAATGCTTGCAATTCGGCGCCCACTTGTTCGCACGCTTGCAAACAACGGGTCACTTCGCCTGCAACTGCATCTTCTGGCACCAAATAGTGCGCAACATCCACGCGACTTGAGGCGACGAGGACGGCGCGGCCAATCGCAACGCCTTGCGTGACGGGGATGCCAAAGACCTGAAAGCTCATGAAACCCACTCTAGCAGTGGGCCAAGCTTAGTGAACTGCTCTATTGCCCTTCGCCAAACTTGTCGTTCACCAAAGACGCGATCGCCTGAATGGCTTGCTGCTCATCGCTGCCGTCGGCTTCCAGCAGAACTTCAGAGCCCATACCGGCCGCCAACATCATCACACCCATGATGCTCTTGGCATTGACGCGCCGCCCATTCCGAGAAAGATGGATTTCCGACGCAAAGCCGCCCGCCAACTTGGTGAGTTTGGCGGAGGCTCGCGCGTGGAGCCCGAGGCGGTTTGAAATGGTCAGGTTCAGAGTCAGCATGGGTCGGGTTGTGCAGGTTCGTGCGGCTTTAAGTGCAGCTCAATACTTCTTGCGCCACCCTCGGATGCCAATTGGCCAAGTTTCGATGGGGCCTCCTGGCGATAGCCCAAGGCCCGCCAAATCATCGCAAGGTTCAACCCACTGACGATCGGCACCTCTGGCCTTGTGCGCAAGGCTTGCTGCAATGCGTTGGCTGGAGTGGCACCCAGAACGTCAGTCAGCACCAAGAGGGGTCGGTCCAGTTGAGCGAGTACAGCGGTCAATTGATCACTCGCATCTTCAATGGACAAGCCTTCGTCAATGTCGCTTGCGGTGATGTCGGGGGCGGCGTCTGGGAAAGCGTGAAGGGCAAGTGTGCGGAAGGCACTTGCCAAAGGTGCGTGTGCAACAAAAAGCAAGTGGGTCTTTGGCTTCTCGTGCGAGGTCAACCCCTCACTCGCCACCGCAAGAGGCTCGCTCAAGGTTTCCCCCGCAAGCTATCGAAGAACAAGCTTGCCGCTTCAAGGTCTGGGCTTTCCTTCGGCGACAGGACCAAAGCCTGATGGAAGACGAGCCCTCGCGCCCAAACCTGAACCCAGGCTGGGCGATCTCCGCCCATCAGCGCAAAGCGCCCACTACCCGCCCAATCCACTGCGCCCAGCGGCATCTGGATGCCGGGCACCGGTTGCACGGTGGCCTTCATGCCCTGCGCGGCATGTGCGGCCGCTTGCGCCACCGCCACCCGGGCCTCCCCCGGCTGGTCAAAGCGACGCCAGGCCAGCACAAACCGCTGGCCTTTTGCTTCACATTGCAAGAGTCCCACATCCTCTTGCACCACCCGTTGCGGTTTACAAGGGAACTGAGCCTGAAGGTGCAAAGCCGGCTCCACAACGTCGCGCCAATCCAATGCGGGCGCACAGGCTGCCAGCGCGCACACCGTAACGCCAAGCGCAAAACTTGTCCGAGCCCAATTCATACGAGGATTATCACGAGCCGCACACTCGTTGAGTGCATCCCCGTCAAGCAACGCCAATCCGCCTAGGAACAGGCCCCTGGGAAGCTTCGCCGGTCCTGGCTACCAGCGCTGGGCAACGCAAGGAATGCGTCGCCTCTGGCGTTCTGCCCAAAGCAGTGCCTTCACCCTCGATCTCGGGATGGACAGTACGCATCGGCACCGAACACACTGTGCGGCTGTCTTCGTCGAAGCCCACCGTGTTGCACGACACTGCCCCGCGATTGCCACAAGCTCGGCTCCGCCCAGCCATGCCAGACCCCACCCAAGCCTTAGCACCCAGCGAAGTCCCCAGTTCGGCGCCCAGTTCAGCAACGGGCGCTTCAGTGGATGCTGCACGACTGGCTGAGTTGCTGGTGCACCTTGGTCCCGAGGTGGTGGCGCCTTTGGCCCAGGCACTTGAACGCCTGCAAGAGCAGTTGGCCACCACAGCGCCGGGCAAAAGTGCGCCTTTGCTGGCGCTGCGAGAGCCGCTGCGCCGCGCTCGCGACGCCACTGTTCTGGCAAGTCAAGTCGGCCGCCTCGCAAGCGGGCGCGTGAGGCCCGGGCAGGAGGCCTGTCCGCTCCACGCGGTGCTGCACCAAGTCGTGGAAATTCGCCAGCGCGAAGCGCAGAGTCGCGGGCTTCAACTGCGTTTGGACTCAAGGGATGCCAATGTCATCTCCGATCCCGGCCTTTTGCCCAGTCTTCTTCATGCGCTTTTGGATTGGGCGCTTTGGCACACCCGAAGCTCCATTGAGCTCAACCTCAGCATCTCGCCCTGGCCGCCACAGGCTCGGTTGCAATGTCGGTTTGCGCTGCGCGACCTGGATCAAGCGGGCCATACCCAGCCTCTCACGCTCAATGGATTGCGCTGGATGCTGGTCGAGCACACGGCGGATGCGCTGAAAGTCCAAGTTCAGCGCCAAGATGAAGCTGGGCTTTGCGTCACTCGGCTCGACTTTCCTTTGCTTCGTGGCGAAGCCTTGCCTGACTTAGCGCCCTCGGAGTCGGATCCTGTTTTTGGGCACGACACGCAACCCTTTGCGGGCTGGCAAGCTTTGGTGGTGAGCGGCTCAGCCGACTTTCACGCTCTTTTGGGCACGCACCTGCAATCGCAAGGCTGGGCCATCGATGCCGTGAACAGCATTGACGAGGCGTTTCAACACTGCCTCGATGCCTTACCCCAGGTCATCGTGGTGGATGGCGCTCTGCGCGGACCGGATTTGACCCAATGGCGCAGCCACGTGATGGCCGATGCACCGGGCTATTGCTTTGTTGAAATCAGCGACCAAGCCCCGGAGCAAGCTGGCAAGCCAGATGGTGGCCTCCACTGCAAAGCAAGCACCTTGGCGAAGGACCTACCCGCCTTGCTTTTGACCACGCTGGCGCCTCGCGCCGACACAGGTTTGACCTTTCGGCTGTAAAGCTCTGCGCACCGCGCTGAGAATGCGGGCATGACACAACGACGCTTTTTTGTTCTGTCCGCTCTGGCGCTTGCCGCTGGTGGTGGTGGCGCCCTTGTCTGGCAATTGAACGAGCTGCCCAAAGCACCCGCGGTGGACTACGTGCTGCTGGACGGCAAGAAATCCAGTTCAGCCCAGTGGGCCGGCAAGGTCATGTTGGTGAACTTCTGGGCCACCAGTTGCGTCACTTGCGTGAAGAAGATGCCGATGTTGATGGACACCCACCGCAAGTACCAGCCGAAAGGCTTCGAGGTGCTGGCCGTGGCCATGCAATACGACCCACCCGACTACGTTGCTCAGTTCGCCCAGACACGGCAATTGCCGTTTGGCGTGATCATCGACAACCAAGGTGCCGTTTCGAATGCCTTCGGAGGGGTGAGAGTCACCCCCACCTCGATCTTGATCGACCGCGAGGGTCACATCGTGGCGCGCTTGGTTGGCGACATCGAAGAAGCCAAACTGCACGCCCTCGTCGAAGAACTGCTCGCTTAGATGGCCCCGGCTTGGTGGGCTTGGCGGTCTGCGTGATAGCTCGACCGCACCAGCGCACCGACTGCAGCGTGGCTGAAGCCCATCTTCTGAGCCTCCTGCTCGAACATCTTGAAGGTGTCCGGGTGCACATATCGGCGCACGGGTAGGTGATGCCCACTCGGCGCTAGGTACTGGCCGATGGTGAGCATGTCCACGTTGTGCGCGCGCAGGTCGCGCATGGTCTGCAGGATCTCTTCGTCGGTCTCACCCAGACCCACCATCAAACCACTCTTGGTGGGCACGTGCGGCACGGCTTCTTTGAAGCGGCTCAACAAACTCAAGGAAAACTCGTAGTCAGAGCCTGGGCGCGCTTCTTTGTAGAGCCTTGGCACCGTTTCCATGTTGTGGTTCATCACATCAGGCGGTGCCGCCTTCAAGATCTCGAGCGCGCGATCCAGGCGACCCCGGAAGTCAGGCACCAGAACTTCGATCTTGGTGCTGGGCGATGCAGCCCGCGTCTCACGGATGCAGTCGACGAAATGCTGTGCGCCGCCGTCTTTCAAGTCGTCGCGGTCCACGCTGGTGATCACCACGTAGTTCAGCTGCAGGGCCCCGATGGTCTTGGCGAGGTTCCTGGGCTCATCGACATCCAGCGGGTCGGGGCGGCCGTGGCCCACATCGCAAAATGGGCAGCGGCGCGTGCACTTGTCGCCCATGATCATGAAGGTGGCCGTGCCACCGCCAAAGCACTCGCCGATGTTGGGGCAACTCGCCTCTTCACACACGGTGTGCAAGTTGTGCTCGCGCAAGATCTTCTTGATCTCGTAGAAGCGCGTGTTTGGCGAACCCGCTTTAACCCGGATCCAATCCGGCTTCTTCAACACCTCGGCCTGAACGACCTTGATCGGGATGCGGCGCGTCTTGGCATCGCCCTTTTGCTTCTGGGTCGGGTCGTAGACGGGGGTATCGCTCATGGGGATGGGGGCTGGAGTTGCGCGGAAAGCCGCTCGGCCAGCACGCTGGCCACGTCATTCCATTCAGCAGGGACGCCGAGTGTACGAAGGTCGACCGTTCGCAGGCCGGCATAGCCGCAGGGATTGATGCGGGCAAAGGGCTCCAAGTCCATCGCCACATTGAGCGCCAGCCCGTGGTAGGCGCGATGCTGACTCACTTTGATGCCCAACGCGGCAATCTTGCCCAGCCCTGCAAAGGGATCCGGGCGGGGGCCCGTCAGTGCGGCGTGTGCGCGCGGGTCGGCCAAGTTCACATAAATGCCGGGCGCACCCACCACGCGATGACCATGCAAACCAAAGCGGTCCAGGGTTTGAAGAATCGCAGCCTCTAGGCGAAAGACGTATTCCTTGACATAGATCCCCAGTCGGCGCAAATCGACCAAGGGGTACGCCACGACCTGACCCGGCCCATGGAAGGTGACTTGCCCACCGCGGTTGCTTTGCACCACGGGAATGTCGCCGGAGAGCAATACATGCTCCGGTTTGCCCGCCAAGCCTTGGGTGAAAACGGGCGGATGCTCGCAAAGCCAAAGTTCGTCCGGCGTCGCATCAGCTCGCTGCGCGGTGAACTCCTGGAGGGCCTGGGCTGTTTCTGCGTAGGGCACGCGGCCCAAGTGACGGACGATCATGCTAGGGTGCCTCCATGAAAGCACTTCTGCTCGCTCTGGCCTTGGCCGGTCCCGCACTCGCCTCCGATCCCAAGCACCAAGACGCCAAGCCACTGGCCCAAGCCCAGACGGCCGTGGACAAAGGGCAATGGCTGGAAGCGCGGCGCCGTTTGCAGCCATTGGCGGCCAAGGGCAATCCAGTGGCGATGTGGGCACTGGCCCGCTTGCTGGAGCTTCCGACGCCGGCACGCGACCTCAAACTGGCGCTGCACTGGTACACCCAATTGGCCGAGCAAGGCGTGCCCGATGCCATGGAGGCCGCTGGTTTGGCCTACTTTCTGGGGCGCGGAGTGCCAGAAGATCTGAGCCTGGCGGCAGAGTGGTTTCGCCGCGCGGGTAACGCGGGCGCGGTGGGCTCGCAGTTCATTCTGGCCAGCCTTTATGAAAAGGGCCAGGGCGTGCCGCAAGACCTGCGCTTGGCGCTCAGCTGGTACGAACGCGCTGCCGCCCAAGGTGACGAGGCGGCCAAGGCCAAGCTTCAACTGCTGCCGCAAGAGCCGCTCACAACACCACTTTGACCATGGGGTGGGTGGACAAGGTCCGGTAGAGCTCATCGAGCTGCTCGCGGCTGGTGGCCGTTACCGTGATGGTCAGCCCCAGGTAGTTGCCGCCCTTGGAGGGGCGCTGCTCTACGGTGGCGGCATCAAAGTCAGGGTCAAACTGGTTCGCGATGCTCACGATCGCATCGATAAAGCCCTCTGCCCGGCTCCCCATCACCTTGATGGGGAACTGGCTCGGGTATTCGATCAGCGATTCCTCAGGCTTCACCACCACAAGCTCCTCACTTGATCCAAAGTCGAATGGCGTCCCACAGGCGCCCAAAGGCACCGGCTTCAGGCACCGCATCTTGCACCACAAGCGGCACCTCCTTGAGGGCTGTACCGCCGCTAGAGCGCACCCGAATGCTGCCCACTCGCTGACCGGCCGTCAAAGGCGCCAGCAAAGGGTCGGTGCGCTGGATGTCGTTCTGCAGTTTGGCGCCCTCGCCACGCGGCACGGTGATGAACACATCTTGGGCCACGCCCAGCTTCACCGTTTTGGCTTGCCCCTTCCACACGGGCACTTCGCTGACCATGCGCCCGGCTTGGTAGAGCCGCAGGCCATCCCAAGCAGTGAAGCCCCAGTTCAGCAGCTTTTGGCTCTCGTTGGCGCGCGCCTCACGGCTGTCGGTGCCCAACACGACCGAAAGCAGCCGGCGCTTCCCATTTGGGAAGTCCCGACTGCTGCTGGCGATCAAGCAGTAGCCCGCCGCGTCGGTGTAGCCCGTTTTCAGACCGTCCACGCTTGGATCCCGCGTCAAAAGCAAATTGCGGTTGTGCTGCCTGATCTTGTTGTAGGTGAACTCGCGGACTTTGTAATAGCCGTAGTACTGCGGAAAGTCTTGAATCAGGCGCGACGCGATCACGGACAGGTCGCGGGCGCTGCTGTAGTGACCCGATTCGGTCATGCCCGTCACATTCCGAAACTGGGTGTTTTTGAGCCCCCAAGCCTCGGCCTGCTTGTTCATTTGCGCAACGAACTGCTCGACGCTGCCGGCCACGCCTTCCGCCAGGGCCACCGACGCATCGTTGCCGCTTTGAACGATCATGCCGTGAAGCAACTCATCGACCTTGGGCGCCATGGTGGTGTCGATGAACATCAATGAAGGATCGCCTTTGCGTTGCTCCCAGGCACGGACGCTCACGGGCAAGGTCTGCTCCAAGGCGAGCCGCTTCTCCTTGAGGGCGCCAAACACCACATAAGCCGTCATCAGCTTGGTCAGGCTGGCGGGGTCGGCCTTGGTATCGGCATCGCGCTCGGCCAAAACTTGATTGCTGGTTACATCGAGCAGCACGTACTGGCGAGCCGCCAACTCAGGAGCCTGCGGCGTCTGGGCGGCAACCGCCAGGGAAAGAGTCGCGGCAAGCGCGGCAAAAAATCGCTTAAACATCAGGAGGTAGGGAGCTTTAAAAGGACCAAGCCTGCAACAACAGGCGTTTGAGCAGCGGGAGCTGCCCGTGAAAAAAGTGACCGGCGCCTGGGACCACGGTGACCGGCAAGGCTTGCGGTCGGGCCCAGTCCAGCACGGCGGTGAGGGGAACGACATCGTCCTGCTCGCCATGCACCACCAGGGTTTGGGCCGGCACGCTGGCCGCAGGAAAGCGACTGGCCGCCAAACCAATGAGCGCG
This sequence comes from Burkholderiales bacterium, assembly GCA_046317675.1. Taxonomy (GTDB): domain Bacteria; phylum Pseudomonadota; class Gammaproteobacteria; order Burkholderiales; family Burkholderiaceae_C; genus Inhella. Next base: position 16,692 of record JBKCVH010000168.1, on the reverse strand, counting down.
AGACGGTCTACAGGCTGCTGCGCTTGGGCCAACTGCTCAGCCAGCTTGGTCGCCACAAAGGCACCAAACGAGAAGCCGGCCAGCACAAAAGGCATGCCGTCCACTCGCTGCGCAGCAACCACCGCCAAAGCGTCTTCGATCTCGCCGGGCCCGTTGTCGAATGCGCCTTGCGAAGCGCCCACGCCGCGAAAGTTAAAACGTACCGCGCGATAACCCAGTTGCGTGCAAGCCTTGGCCAGGGTCTGAACCACTTTGTTATCCATGGTGCCGCCATGCGTGGGCAGTGGGTGCAGCACAAGGGCTACCCCATGCACCGGGCCTGTGGGCTCATCAATGGCAAGTTCCAGCAATCCGGCCGGGCCGGCAATGTGCAGGCGCTGGGTCTGTGCGTTCATCGGCCCACACTGGGTTCAAGCAGCAAACGAGTCACCACCTCGCCCTTGACCAAATGCCGATCGACGATCTCGTCAATGTCGCTTTCATCGACGAAGGTGTACCAAACCGCTTCGGGGTAAACCACCGCCACTGGGCCTCCGGCGCAGCGATCCAAACAGCCGGCCTTGTTCACGCGCACGCCACCGGGGCCGCTTACATCCAGCTTCTTGACCCGCGCCTTGCAGTGGTCGAACCCCGCCTGAGCGCCCTGCAGCGCACAGCATTCCTGGCCATTGGCTCGTTCGTTTAGGCAAAAGAAGATGTGGCGCTCGTAATAGCTGCTCATGGGGCGCTGAAGCGGTGGCTAGGGTCCTAGATTCTAGGGAAGTCCCTCATCTCGATCGGCGAAACCGCAGGCCAGGGTCGGTGCCAGAGGCCAAGCCACGCATCAGCCACGCCATGGAGAGCAGGGGCCATAGCCAGCCAAGCCACTGAAGCAAGCCATACAGCTGTACCCTGGGGCCATGCGCCCATCGCTGCAGATTGAGCATGTAGAAGGGGTCGGGGTCCATGCGCGCAACGAGCAACACCAAGCCCGTCAACACCGGCAAGGCCAACACCGCATTGGCGCGCGCTGGCAGCAGGGCGCATAACAACGCCAGCGCCAAAGCGAAAGCCAGCGCGGGTCCCGTGCGGGGTGTCAGCCAACTCCAGGCATTGGGCGGACCAAAGCTCAAGGCGGTCGACAGGGCCGACATACCCAGCCCAATCGCCAACAAGCCCAACAGCAACGGCACCCGGTGCCAGCCTGGGCGCGCCACCGCCAGCAAAAGCAAACACGGCCCCAGCAGGCCCAGCGTGGTGGCCGCCGCTTGCTCCAGCGGCCCTCCGCCCGCCGGAAGCTGCAAAGGGAGGCCGAGCCACCCGCGCGCCAGAAGCACCTCCTCCACCATGGTCAAGAGCGGCGGCAGAAACTGGCCTTGCGCCAAAGGAGCGGGCAGAGGGAATAGCAGCCCCAAAGGCCAAAGGGTGAGCAAGGCCAAAGCACCTGCGCTCTGCGGGCTAAACCAACGCTCGCGCCACTGGCCCCAGCGGTCAAGCCACCCTCGGTGTGCCGCTGCGCCAGCCAGCAAAGCCCCAAGCAAAGCGCCACCGCTGTTCAGCGCCAAGTCGGCAAGCGAGGGGACGCGCAAGGCGACAAATCGCTGCGCCACCTCGAAGCTGTAGGCCGCCAAGGCGGGCAGCAAGGCGCCAGCCGCGAGGGCCAGCCAGCCAGAGCCCCCGCTGCGCCAAACGGCAGTGAACACCAGCAAACCCATGGGCGCGTAGCCCAAGGCATTGGCCCAGACATCAAACCGACTCCAGTACCGAGGCCAGTCCAGTTGGAGCGCGTCCCAGGCCCTGAGCCCATCCGGCCAGTCCCAGGGTGAAAAGGGGTAGAGGCTGGCATAGCCCACCAACACCAGATAGGCCAGCGCCAACCAGCTGACCCCTGAGTGACGTTGGGGGCGCGTCATGCTCAGAACGGCTTAACGACCACCAACACCACGATGGCCGCAAACAGCAACACCGACACTTCGTTGAACACCCTGAACCAGCGGTGGCTGCGCTGGTTCTTCAGCGCCTCAAACTTCGCGAGCAAACGCGCGCAGGCATGGTGATAGCCCCCCACCAGCAAGATCAAAACCAGCTTGGCGTGCATCCACCCTTGCCCCGCCATGTAACCCGACCAATTGCTGGCCAACAACCAAGCACCTAGGCCGGTGGCCGGCACCATCAGCAAGGTCGAGAAGCGCAATAGCTTTCGCCCCATCAACAGCAAACGCTCGCGCTCCACATGGCTGTCAGCCGGCACCATGGCCAGGTTCACGAAAATGCGGGGCAGGTAAAACAGACCGGCAAACCATGCGGCGACGAAGACGATGTGGAAGGCTTTGATCCAGAGCATCTTTGCATTATGAGAACGCGACCTCGAACACGGCGGCGCAACGCGCTTTCAACCGACTCGACGGAGCGCAATCGGTAAAAAAAAGCCCCAGCGCAGGGCTGGGGCGGTAAAGCCTTGATGCTGTCATCACACAAGGCTCCTGCTCAGGGAGGAAAAGCAGGGAACGGCCGCCTCGCGGCTACCATTCAAGGTCAAGTCTAGCACCAGCCCCCCCGGACCCTGCAAGCCCCTTTGAGCTGCTGGGCCGTGTGAAATGCCGCAACTTTTCAGCCCTATGTCCCACGCCCCCTACCCGCTCGCCCGCCCCCGTCGCTTGCGCCGCGATGCCGCCACGCGCGACCTGGTTCGCCAGCACCGACTCGGGGCTGAAGACCTGATCCTTCCAGTGTTCGTTCAAGAGGGGTATGCACTGCGCACGCCAGTGGCATCCATGCCTGGGGTCGAGCGCTTGAGCTTGGACTTGCTGCTGCCACTGGCCGTGGAAGCTTGGCAGCTTGGCATCCGCGCCTTGGCTTTGTTCCCTGTTGTTGATGCCAGTCTCAAAGATGCCGCTGGCACCGAGGCGCTGAACCCCAACGGGCTTGTCCCTCGCACAGTGCGTGCGCTCAAAGAGCGCCTGCCGGAGTTGGCACTCATCACCGATGTCGCCCTAGACCCCTACACAAGCCACGGTCAAGACGGTCTCATTGATGCCCAGGGCCGACTGCTGAACGACGAAACGGTGGTCGTACTTGCCCAGCAAGCCGTGGTGCAAGCGCAAGCGGGAGCGGACATCGTTGCGCCGAGCGACATGATGGACGGGCGCGTGGGCGCGATTCGCCAAGCCCTGGAAGCGGCTGGCCAGCACTACACACGCATCCTGGCCTACAGCGCGAAGTACGCCAGCAGCTACTACGGCCCGTTCCGAGACGCTGTGGGCTCAGCCGGCAACCTAGGAAAGGCCGACAAAAAGTCCTACCAAATGGACCCAGGCAATGGCGACGAGGCGCTGCGGGAAGTAGCACTTGACCTTGCCGAGGGTGCCGACATGGTGATGATCAAACCCGGCGTGGCCTACCTTGACATCGTGTACCGCGTGAAGGCCGAGTTCAAGGCCCCCACCTTTGTCTACCAAGTGAGTGGCGAATACGCGATGCTCAAGGCGGCCTCTGCCAACGGCTGGATTGATCACGACGCCGTGATGATGGAAACGCTGCTGGGCTTCAAGCGAGCGGGCGCCGATGCCATCCTCAGCTACTCCGCACTCGACGCCGCCCGCCTCTTGGCCAGAAGCCGCTAATGCAAGCCTGGCTGATTGGCGACGCCCAGTCCAAAGCGCTGGAATCTTTGCCAGCCGAGTTGCCTGGCAGCGGCTTTGTGTGGATTGCGGTTCGTCGCAGTGAGTTGCAGGACCTCTTTCCGACGCTGCAGGCCCGGCTTGCGCATTGGACCGGCGCGCCCTTGCTTGATTTGCATGTCACCGACCTCCTGAACGAACACCTGCCGTCTCACTTTGACAGCACCCATGCCTACGACATGATGGTGCTGCAGCGCCTAGCAGGCAGCGCCAGCGAAGGCCCTGTGCGGCTGGATACACGCGCCATTGGCTTTGGCATCTACAGCCGCGTTTTGCTCAGCGTGCACCCGGAAGAGTGCCAGGTGCTGAACCACATGGTCGATCGGCTCCCGCACTGGTGCGCCGCCACTCCCGCACAGCTGGGCAACAGGCTTCCAATCAGCGCCGAAGAGCTCATGCTGCGCATGGCGAATCAGGTGGTGGACAGCTACCTTGACCTGCGCCGGCAACTCAGCCGCGAGCACAGCGCGCTGCAGCAGGCTTTGATCGACACCCGCCACCCCTTTCAGGACTGGGCGCAACTGCTCGCTGCCCGCGACACCTTGCTGCGCCTTGAAGACCTCTGTGAGGATCAACAGTCGGCCATTCAAGAGTGGCTGGACGCATTGGCCGAGTGGCCAGCGGGCGAAGGGCCGCCGGAGCAAGAACACCTGCGCGTGCGCGCTCGCGACTTGCAAGAGCACATCGTGCGGGTGCTCTCGCACATTCGCCGACTCGCCTCCAGCACGGAGTCAGCGGTGCAAATGCACTACGCCGCGATGGGCCACCGCACCAACAACATCATGCGCGTCTTGACGGCATTGACCGCCATCTTCCTGCCGCTGAACTTGATCACCGGCATCTTCGGCATGAACTTTGACGGGCTGCCCTTGATTCACGACCGCGTGGGTGCGTGGATTGCGCTCGGCCTGATGCTCAGTGTGGGCGTGAGCTTGATTTGGTGGTTCCGCCGCAAGCGCTATTTGGGGTCGCGGCTGTAGGGGTCGGGGAAGCCCAGGCCCGCCAAGATCTCCACCTCGCGAGCCTCCATGCGCTCAGCTTGGCGGGTTTCTTCGTGGTCCCAGCCTTGGGCATGCAAGGTGCCGTGCACGATGAGGTGGGCGTAATGCGCTTGAAGCGTTTTGCCTTGCTCTGCGGCCTCACGGGCCACCACCGGGGCACACAGCACCAGGTCGGCCAGCACGACCGGGTCGTCGTCGTAATCAAAGGTCAGCACGTTGGTGGCGTAATCCTTGGCGCGAAAGCTGCGGTTGAGCTCGCGGCCCTCGGCCTCCCCCACCACGCGGACGGTCATCTCGCCGTCAAGATCCAGCGCGTGGCGAATCCATCGCATCACTTTGTGGCGCGGCAACTCAGCGCGGTGGCTGGCGTCTTCAAACTGGAGCGACAAACTCAAGGCCGGCATCGCAGCCCGTTGGCCGCTCTTCATGGCCGTCCCCCCGTTGCCGCCGCCCGCGCGTCGTAGGCCTCAACGATGCGCCCAACCAAGGGGTGACGGACCACATCAGCGCGTGTGAATCGAGTGAAAGCAATCCCCTCCACACCCGCCAAAACCTGTTGCGCATCCACAAGACCGCTGATGGCGCCCCGTGGCAAATCGACCTGGCTGGTGTCTCCGGTAACCACAGCACGGCTGCCGTAGCCGATGCGGGTCAGGAACATCTTCATCTGCTCGGGCGTGGTGTTCTGCGCCTCATCAAGGATGACAAAGGCGTGGTTGAGCGTTCGGCCGCGCATGAAGGCCAGCGGCGCAATTTCAAGCAAACCCTTCTCCTGCGCCTTCACCACCTTCTCAATGCCCATCAGGTCAAACAGCGCATCAAACAATGGGCGCAAGTAAGGGTCGACCTTTTGGGCGAGGTCGCCGGGCAAGAAGCCCAAGCGCTCCCCCGCCTCCACAGCGGGGCGCGTCAGCACAATGCGCTGCACCGTGTTGCGCTCCAGCGCATCAACGGCACAGGCCACCGCCAGATAAGTCTTGCCCGTACCGGCTGGCCCCAAACCAAAGCTCAAGTCATGGCTGAGGATGCGTTCCAAATAGCGATGTTGGTTCGGCGTTCGCGCCGCCAAGTCCTTCCGCCGGGTGTGCAGACTGATCGGCTCGGCTGCGGGGGCTGGCGCTTCGGCAACGCCTGCTTGCACCAGCAGCAAGTGCAAACGCTCTGCGGAAATGGGCGCATGCGCCTCTAAGCACATCTGCTGCAGCACCCCCAACGCACGGCGCGCTGAGGCGGCGGGACCCTCAATACGAAAAGCATCCTGCCGCCGACCGATCTTGACAGCGAGCACCTGAGCCAAGGTTTTTAGGTGCGAGTCCAGCTCACCGCAAACGTGGGCCAGTTGCGTGTTTCGCGCGTTCTCGAAGGTGTGATGTAGGACCAAAGCAGATCAACTCCAAATCGTTCAACCATTGTCACGTACCCCTCCTGCACAATGGAGCGCTATGTCTGCTGCCGCGTCCAGCCTCTTGCCTGGCTTCCTTTCAGGTGTGGCCGCCACACTGCTTTTGCTGGCGGCCACCCATCGCAGCGAGCGCCGATTGCTCCTGGTGGCAGGCGCCTGTTTGGCCTGGGCAGGCCTGCTCGCATTGCCCAGCCCGCTCCATGCGCTGGCGCTACCTTTGCAGGTCTTGCTGGCGGTGAGCCTGATGATCCTTTTGCTGCGCAAGACCGAAGTGCGTCTCCGCGCACTGGATGTCGTGGTCATGGCACCGGCCGTGCTCGGGCTGGTCGGCGTTGCGGTATTGCCGATGAGCGCTGCGGCTCAGCTGGCTAGCGCAGTGCCCATGCTGTTGGGCATAGAGCTGCTGGGCCTTGCCATGCTGTTTTTGTGGCGCCGATGGAAGCTGTGGAATCGCATCGGCCGCAACACCTGGCCTGTGGTGGAAGACCAATTGCTGCACACCGTTCTACCGCTGCTCACAGGGGCGGCCGTCGGCGGTCTGCTGCTTCAATGGAGCCGCTTGAAGGAGCTACCCCACGCCATCAGTCTTTTGCTGGGCGCGCTGGCCATCACTTTGATCTTCGATTTCGCCCGCAGCCGCCTCAAGGCTGAGGCTCGCCTTGTCGCCACCGAGCAGCAAATGCAATCTCGCGTAGCGGAGCTAGAGCGGCACCACCTTCAACTCTCCGACCAAAGGCTGGAGCAGGTGACAGAACGCGAGCGAAAGCGCATTGCCGGCGACCTGCACGACGACCTGGGCGCCAAGCTGCTAACCATCGTGCACACCAGCGACAGCGAACGAATCTCCACCCTCGCACGCGAAGCACTGGAGGAAATGCGCCTCTCCGTGCGCGGCTTAACGGGCAAGCCGGTCCAATTGCTGGACGCCATCGGTGACTGGCGCGCTGAAGTGGTCTCGCGGTTGGCCCAATCCAATATTGAAGCCGAATGGATTTCTCTGGCGGAGGATGTCGCCCACACCCTGCCCGCCCGGGCCTATGTGCAGACCACTCGCATCATTCGAGAATCCGTATCGAACGTCATCAAGCACAGTGGCGGAACGCGGTGCGTGGTGCGCTGTGCGCTTTCTGATGGTGACTTCCAACTGGTCATCCAAGACAACGGCAAAGGCATCCCGGCTGAACGAGACAGCCGCCTCGATCGGGGTCATGGCATGGCGAGCATGAAATCACGCGCCAAGCAGATGCAGGGTCAATGCTTGGTCGAATCCGGCCCCGGATGGGGTACCTTGATCCGCTTGACGATTCCGCTCTGAGCGGTCGCGTCCCTCTTTCGTTCCACGCCCCTCCACCCACTTCCTTGCCGCCCGCCATGGACCACATCCTGCTGCTTGAAGACATTCCAGAGATCCGGACTTGGCTGAAGACCCTGGTTCAACAGGTGTTCCCACGCGCCGTGATCACCGAATGCGCTCGCGTCGCTGATGCGCTCGCTGCCGTGCCCCGCCAACGTTTTGAGCTCGCGCTCCTGGATCTCGGCCTGCCCGACGGCTCGGGGGTCTCCGTGGTGGAGGCGCTCCGCGACCAGCAACCGGAAGCGCAGTCCGTCATCGTCACCATCCATGACGACGACGAGCACCTCTTTCCAGCGCTCCAAGCCGGCGCCTTCGGCTACTTGCTCAAGGAGCAGGCGCGTGAGCTGCTGGTGGAGCAGTTGCAACGAATCAGCCAAGGCGAACCCCCGCTGTCGCCCTCCATTGCCCGCAAGGTCATTGCCCACTTCACCGGCCAGCGACGCCGGCCCACGGCACATGCCGTTCCCGATGTGCAGCTGACCGAGCGCGAGACCGAGGTGTTGCTGCGCGTGGCCAAAGGCTTCACGCTCCCAGAGATCGGCGTTCAGCTGGGCCTCTCGCGCCACACCATTGCCGACTATGTGAAGCAGATCTACCGCAAGCTCAACGTCTCCTCGCGCGCCGAGGCCGCTCTCGAAGCACAGCGCCTGGGCCTGTTCGGCCGCTCATGATTGGGCGCCTAACCGGCACTGTGGCCGGCAAGTCACCGCCACAAGTGCTGCTGGATGTGCAGGGGGTGGGCTACGAAGTGGATGTGCCCATGAGCACCTTTTGCGCCTTGCCCGCCACCGGCATGGCGGTCACCTTGCTCACCCACTTTGTGGTGCGTGAAGACGCCCAGGTTCTGTTTGGCTTTCTCAGCCACGAAGAGCGAGAGGCTTTTCGGCTTCTGATCCGCATTTCCGGTGTTGGGCCGCGCACGGCGCTCTCGCTGCTCTCAGGACTGTCCGTGGCGGAGCTGGCAAGTGCCGTCGCCCAGCAAGAGGCAGGCCGCATCGTGAAAGTGCCGGGCATTGGCAAAAAGACGGCCGAGCGCCTTTTGCTGGAGCTCAAAGGCAAGTTCAGCGATGCCCTCAACCTCCCCGCGAACCACGTTGCCCCAGCGCACGCCGATATCGGTCAGGCCCTTCTGGCGCTGGGCTACAACGAACGCGAAGCCGAGGCGGCCATGAAAGCACTGCCAGCCGAAGTGAGCGTGAGCGAGGGCATCCGACTCGCCCTTAAAACGCTCTCCCGCTGATGCCCATTCAAACCGACGACTTCGAAGCCGCGCCGCGCTTGGTGTCGGCCGTGCCCACATCGCCCAAAGAAGAGGCGCTCGAGCGCGCGCTTCGGCCGAAAAAGCTCGACGACTACGTGGGCCAAGTCAAAGTTCGCGAACAGTTGGCCATCTTTGTGGGCGCCGCCAAGAAGCGCGCTGAATCCCTCGACCACGTGCTCCTCTTTGGACCACCGGGCCTTGGCAAGACAACACTCTCCCACATCATTGCCGCCGAACTCGGGGTTCGCCTGCATCAAACCTCCGGCCCGGTGCTGGAAAAGCCACGCGACTTGGCCGCCATCCTGACCAGCTTGGAGCGGAACGACGTTCTCTTCATTGATGAGATTCATCGCCTCTCACCGGTGGTCGAAGAAATCCTTTACCCGGCGCTTGAAGACTTTCAGATCGACATCTTGATTGGAGAAGGCCCCGCGGCGCGCTCCATCAAATTGGATCTCCAACCGTTCACGCTGGTCGGGGCCACCACCCGGGCCGGCATGTTGACCAACCCGCTTCGGGATCGTTTCGGCATCACGGCACGGCTCGAGTTTTACTCGGCTGAGGAGTTGCAGCGCATCGTCCACCGGTCGGCAGGGCTTCTGAACGTCCCGATTGACGAGACCGGTTCGCTTGAAATTGCACGACGCTCCCGCGGAACGCCGCGCATTGCCAACCGCCTGCTGCGCCGCGTCCGCGATTGGGCAGAGGTCAAAGGCGACGGCCGCATCACTGCCGATGCCGCACACCAAGCGCTCAGCATGCTTGACGTTGACACGAAGGGCTTCGACCTCATGGACCGCAAGCTCCTAGAAGCCCTCATCCACCGCTTCGACGGCGGACCCGTGGGGCTGGACAACCTCGCAGCCGCCATTGGTGAGGCCAGTGACACCATTGAAGATGTCATTGAGCCCTATCTCATTCAACAAGGCTTTTTGCACCGCACCCCTCGCGGCCGCATGGCAACGCAAGCAAGCTACCAGCACCTCGGCTTGAACGCACCGCAGCGAGAAGGCGACCTGTTCGGACGCTGAATCAGCCTGCTACCCGCATGAAAAAAGCGGCCCGCAGGCCGCTTTTTTGTTGAAAGGGCGAACCCGATCAGAAGTTGTGGCGAACGCCCACAGCCAGCGAGCTGTACTCACCGTTGCGACGAACATTCTTGTTCGTGTCGCGGTCGGTGAAGTAACCGTAGATCTTGGTGCGCTTGCTCAGGTTGTAGTTGTAGCCCAAGGTCCACTGATCAGCTGCGGTGGCGCGGCCGATGTTGAAGTGGAACTCCGACGCGCCCATCGTGTACATCGCCGCCAAGCGAACGTTCTTGTACTTCGGCGTGCCTGGACCGTTGTCCACTTGCTGGTAGTAACCGCCAAAGGTGAAAGCACCGAGTTCATACAGGGCACGAGCGGCCCACTGATCTTGGTTGCCCTGGTCGCTGTAGCCAAAGCCCAGGTGCAAGGGGCCTGCAACGTAATTGGTCGCGAAGTCATAGCCACGCTTCACGCCAGGGGCGCCTTCACCTGCGGACACGGCGAACACGGCGCTCAAACCGCCCATGGTTGGCGTGAAGTAAGCAACTTTGTTCGACTGCAGGAAAGGACCACCGTAAAGGTTGTCTTCCGAGGAGCCGGTGTCATGGTTATGCATGCTGACGTAGTCAGCGGTTGCGAAGTACGACTCAGGCGTCTGACGGCCCAAGCGCACGGCACCGAAATCACCCGCCACTTGCACCCAAGCTTCACGACCCCAGAAGGTCGAGGCAGCAGCGCCGGTGTCAGAGTTGAAGCCATGCTCCAAGTTGAACGAGGCCTTCATGCCACCGCCCATGTCTTCAACACCCTTGAAACCGATACGCGAGGCGTTGTTGTTCACCACCCAAGCGCGAGCGCCGGAATTGACCTTCTGGCTTTCCACGGTGGTGTTCAGGCGGCCGTACATCGTGACCGAGCTTTGTGCGAATGCCGGGGCCGCGACAGCAGCAGCCACCAGGGCAAGGGCGGACAGGGTGAATTTCTTCATCATGAGCCTTATGGAGTTGAGGTTGCAAACGGCCGCTGTAAAGCGGTCAGTCAGAGCGAAGTGAGTATAGGCAGCGGAGTTTCTACGGCCAGATGACAGCGACGCGAATAAGCAACAAGCATTTGTGTCAATTGGGAGTCCAACTGACGGAATGCCCTTGAGCCAAAGCGCGACGCAACAAATCCAGGAGAGGCCAAGCACGACGAAGCAAGTCGGGCTGGTCTTCAACCCCTTCTTCTTGCTCGATCTCAGGGCTTGCCGGCGGCAACTGGAAGGCCTCAAAGGCTTCTAGCGCTTGGGCAATCTGCTCGTTCAAGAAAATGCCTTCGGGCGCCGCTTCGCGACCCAACAAAGGCAAAACGGCGTCGGCATGCGCATTGAGCATCAAGACATCGGCACCGGCTTTTGATCGGAAACAGCGCATGCTCAGACCGGATCGGCGCTCTGGACGCTGCGATCGACCATGGGGAAGAATGCAACGCGAGCTCGAGGCTTCAAGTAGTCACGGGCGGCATCGGGCAAGTCGGCAGGCCGAAGGCTGCGGCGAATGCCCAAGCTGGGATGCTCTTCCAAATTGGTGACCAAAGCTTCCCGAGCCGGGATTCGGGGGTCGTGCACGATGACGCTTGGCTTCAGCGGCCGGTTGGTGTTCACGGCCACCACCAAGGCGAAGCGTTCATCGGTCAGTTGCACGATCGAGCCAGGCGGGTAAACCCCCATCAGGCGGATGAATGCATTCAGCATGGCGCAGTCAAAGCGACTCCGGCCTTGCGCAAACAGCAGGGACAGTGCTTCGTGGGGTGTCAGGCTCTTGCCACCCGGGAGCGCGGGGTTACACAGCCCATCGAACCGGTTGACCAAGGCCACGATGCGCGCGAGGGGATTGACACGATCCCCGGCGAGCTTCTGCGGAAAGCCAGTCCCATCGGCTTGCTCATGATGCTGCGCGATGACCGCGAGGGCAGGAGCCGAGAGCCCCATGCGCTGCCCAATCTCAACGCCTTTCGACACATGCCACTGGTAGCCAGAGAACTCGGCGGCGCTAAAGTTTTCAGAGCGAATGCGCAGCCGTGGCTCCAATTCCATCTTGCCGATGTCGTGCATCAGCGAACCCACTCCGAGGTCGAGCAAGTCGCTCTCGCCCATGCCGGCGGCTTTACCGAGCAGCAAGGAAATCAGGGCCACGTTGAGCGCGTGCGCGCACTGTTTGTCGCCAGCGGCTTCGGTCAAAAGGCGCAGGCTCACCTCCTCCTGAACGAGCATCTTGTCCAAAAGGCTCTTGCTGAGGAGAAGCGCCTGTTCAGCCGCATTGGCAGGCTGGCGCATCACGCCGGACTGCAACTCCTCCAGAGCCCGGCTTGCCTCGGCGTACTGGGCTTCGCACTGCGCCAGGCCTTCGTGCTGCAGCCTAAGGACCTCACGACGGGCCGAGGCAATGCGTTGCTCTGGGGTCTCCGCCGAGGCGGCTGCGGCCGGCACTTGGGTCTCGGGGGCCGGTTCATCGGCCTTGCTCAAACTCTGAGCGGGGCTCCAGCGCACTTGACGCAAACCCAGCTTGCGGAGCACCGCCAGCTGATCTTCCGAAGTAATGCGGAAGCTGGACAAGGGAAACGGATGACGCATCCAACCCAAGTCCAAGTGGATGAACATGCCGACCTGTAGGGCGTCGATATCGATGAGATCTTCGCGAGACATGTGAACAGTATCGGGCCGGCCCGCAGAATCTAGCGGATGCGGACTATCCCGAAGGCGAATACCGATGCCGACCGATGCCAATTTGCTCCACGCGCTCTTTACCCAGGCCGTCGCCGCGGCGCAGCCGGGGCGCGCACTGGGGTTCAACCTGCCCTCGCCGCCCCGGGGCAAAACACGGGTGCTGGGCTTTGGCAAAGCGGCCGCCACCATGGGAGAAGCGCTCGAATCGGCTTGGCCGAACGATGCACCCTTGGAAGGCGTGCTGGTGGGTCCGGAAGGCGCTCCCACCCAGGGTTTGCGGCGGCTGCGCTACCTGGCCGGCAGCCACCCGTTGCCGAGCGAGGGCAGCCAAGCCGGCGCGCTGGCTTTGCTGGAAGCCGCCCAAGGGCTCGGGGCTGACGACTTGGTCATCGCCTTGGTGTCGGGCGGCGCCTCGTCGCTGGCTTGTGCTCCGGTGGACGGCATGAGCTTGGCTGACAAACAGCAGTTGAACCAGGCCCTGCTGGCCTCTGGCGCGCCCATCCATGAGATGAACGTGGTGCGAAAGCATGTGTCTCGGATCAAGGGCGGGCGCCTCGCCGTGGCTTGCGGGCTGGCGCGGGTGCTCACGCTGGTGGTCAGCGATGTTCCTGGCGATGCCCTCGACATCGTGGGCTCCGGGCCGACCTTGCCCGACCCTTCGACCTGCAGCGATGCCATCGCCGTGCTCGACCGCTATGGCATCGCCGTTCCCGCTGCTGTGCGTGCGGGCCTCGAGAGCGGGGCGCTTGAAACCCCCAAGCCCGGCGACCCTTGCTTTGCGCGCCACGAGTCCCGCCTCATCGCCTCGCCGCAAGCTGCGCTTTTGGCAGCAGCCCGAGAGGCGGAGCGGCTGGGCTGGCGCGCCCATGTGCTGAGTGATGCGCTTGAAGGCGAAGCCCGCGGGGTGGGCGGCGTCCTGGAGCAACTGGCGCTGGCTGCCGGGCGCGAAGGCTCTCCCTTCCAGGCGCCGTGCCTGTTGCTCTCGGGCGGCGAAACCACGGTCACGCTGCGCCACGCCCAGCCGGGTCAAGGCGGCCGCAATGCCGAGACTTTGCTGGGCTGCGTGCTGGCGCTGCAGGGCCAGCCGGGGGCTGAGCGCATCAGTGCCTTGATGGCCGACACCGATGGCATTGACGGCGCAGGGCCCGGCGCGGGCGCCTGGTGGCTGGGCAGCGATGCTGCGCCCATGGCCGAGCTGCGCGCGGCGCTGGATGCGCACGATGCCGGTGCCTTCTTCGCGCAGCGGGGGCGGGCCCTGGTGACCGGGGCCACCGGAACCAATGTCAACGACTTCCGCGTGCTGCGGATCGAAGCGGCGGACTGACCCGGTAGCGCTCGCTGCGCGTGGCAGCCCAGAGGGCATCCAGCATCGGCACGATGGCGGCGGCACCCAGCTGTTCGCGCCAAGCGAAAGGGCCAACGGGGTAGTTGACGCCCAGTTGCATCGCCGTATCGGCGCCGGCTTCGGTGCAGACGCCTTGCCACACGGCGTCGCTGGCTTCGTTCACCAGCATGGCCAGCGTGCGGGCCACCACCAAGCCGGGCGTGTCGCGAAGCGGAACGGCGTGCAGGCCGGCCGCTGCCAGGGCCGCACAAGCGGCCTCGCGCGCCGCATCGGTGCTGCCGGGGCCCCAGGCCAGAGCCAGCGCGTCGGCAGCCGGGTGCACCAGCCAATCGAGCACGGTGGCACCCAGCTCTTCGGCGCAGCGGCCATCGCTGAAGCGCAGTTCGCTGCCATTCACGCGCAGTCCGCTCCAGCTCGCGCTGGGCTCTCGCGCCGCACCCGGTAGGCGGGCGGCCAAAAGCGCAAGCCCTGCACTCTCGCCCACCAAGCTGAGTTCCGGCAGCGCCGCTGGCGCCTGCACAGGCTCCAAACGGGGCGCGGGCCCGGCAAAGAAACCCCGGCCGACCTTGCGGCCCAGTCGGCCGCCATCCACCAAAGCCTGCTGCACCAAGCTGGGCTGGAAGCGGCGGTCACCAAAGTTCGCCTCCCACACCGATCGGGTCACCAGGCTGTTGGTGTCGTGGCCAATGAGGTCCATCAGCTCGCACGGGCCCATGCGAAAACCAGCGGCGCGCAGGCAGGCGTCGAGCTGGCTGGGCGTACCCGCTTGCTCCTGCAGCAGGACCAGGGTCTCGGCGTAATAGGGCCGGGCGATTCGGTTCACGATGAAGCCGGGCGTTGAGGCCGCGTGCACCGGCACCTTGCCCCACGCCCGGGCGAGCGCCTCGACCTCCGCCGCCACGGCCGGGTCGGTGTCCAGCCCCGAGACCACTTCCACCAGCTTCATCAGCGGCACGGGGTTGAAGAAGTGCAGCCCCACCAGCCTCTCTGGGTGCCGCAGGCCGTTGGCCAGCAGGGTGATGCTGATGGACGAGGTGTTGCTCGCAATCACCGCAGTGGGCGGCAGCAGCGCGTCCAGCGCCTTGAGCAGGTTTCGCTTGGGCTCGGGCAGCTCGACGATGGCTTCAATCACCAGCGTGCACTCGGCCAGGGCGGGCAAATCGGGCACTGGCTGCAAGTTCGCCAGGGCCGAAGCGCGCGCCTCGGGCGAGAGGCGCCCTTTATCGACCAGCGTTTGCAGCGTGGTGCCCAACTGGGCAATGGCTTTGGCGGCCACACCCTCGCGGGCATCCAGCAAGCGCACCGGGTGACCGGCCAGCGCCGCCACCTGGGCAATGCCAATGCCCATCACGCCAGCGCCCACCACGCCGATGGTCTTCACTTCGGCTGCCATGCGGGGCTCCGTTTTTCCACAAAGGCCGCAAAGCCTTCGCGGGCCTCGGGGGTGGCGCGCACGCGGGCAATGGTGTCGGCGGTCAAGGCTAAAACGTCCGTGCTCAAGTCGCCCACGGGCAGTTGCGCAAACAAGGTCTTGATTTCCGCCTGCGCCTGGGGGCCGCTGGCCAGCAGCGCGTTCAAGCAGGCTTCTACCGCCGCGTCCAGTTCAGCGGCGGGTACGGCTTGCTGCACGAGGCCCATCTGCACGGCCTCCAAAGCGCCAAAGCGGTGGGCCATCAGGGCCAGGCGCTGAGCCTGCCGGGGGCCAACGGCGCGAACGACGTAAGGGCCGATCACGGCCGGCAAGATGCCAAAGCGCGCCTCGCTGACGGCGAATTGCGCGTCGTCGGTCGAGATGGCAATGTCGCAAGCGCAGGCCAAGCCCACGCCGCCCCCGAGCGCCAGCCCCTGCACCCGCGCCACGGTGGGCTTCGGGCATTGGGCCAAGGCGGACAACATGGCGGCAAAGCGCCCGGCATCCAAGCGGTTGTCCTCGGGTGATGCGGCTGCGGCGCGGCGCATCCAGCCGATGTCGGCACCAGCGCTGAAGCTTTTGCCGGCGCCTTGCAGCACCAGCACGCGCACATCAGCCCGGCCGGCGCATTCCGCCACGGCGGCGTGCAAGGCGGCTATCAGCGCTTCGTCAAAGGCGTTGTGGCGCTCGGGGCGCTGCATGGTGAGCCAAGCAACGCCGCGCGGGTCCACGCTCAATAAAAGGGGGGGTGTCTCCATGGCGGAAGTATCGAACGCGCCCCGGCGTCTGCGAACATGGCCCCCGGTTATCCCGGCTGGACAAGACAGTCGGAGTCATCGACGCTCGCCCTTTCCTGCGGTTCCTGGAGTCGTAAGCATGCGCGCTTTTGCCCTTCTCGCTTTGCTGGTGCCGCTGGTGGTGGGTGCTGCTGACACCTCCACTCCCACGCAGCCCGAGAACCCCAAAACGCGCATCTCGCCCGCGCAAATCTTGATGGCGGACGGCCGGCAAGCCATCGAGCGCAAAGACTGGAAAGGCGCCGAAAAGCTGCTGCGCCAAAGCCTGCAACTGGCGCCGCGCAATGCCCATGCCCTGAACCTGCTGGGCTACAGCCTGCGCTGGCAGGGCCGTTACGACGAGTCTTTGGCCGCTTACGCTCAAGTGTTTGAGATCGAGCCCAACCACTTGGGCGCCCACGAGTACATCGGCGAGGCCTATCTCAAGCTGGGTCGGCGCGCCGATGCAGAACGGCACCTCGCGAAGCTTCGCCAGCTGTGTGGAAACTGCGAGGAAGCGCGCGACCTCGCCAGCGCACTGGCCAAAGCGCGCTAGGGCCTGTTAACACTACGGGAAGCCAGCGCGTTGCCATCCAAAAATGACCCCAACGAGGCGCGAAAAGAAGCCGGGGTTGGCCCCCGGCGAGGCTTCGCAACGAAGTGGGGGCCATTTTTGGTGGCAACCCGAAGGGAAAGTGCCTGCTGGGCCGCGATGCTGCGTTGCCCGGCTCGCCCAGGCATTAGCCTGGGC
>JBKCVH010000167.1:0-8487 GCA_046317675.1 Burkholderiales bacterium | reverse complement strand
CGAGCGTGAGCAGGGTCAGCAGCAGGTTGACCTGCCAAAGCCGCGCGTACTCGGCGCCATTGGCGGTGAATTGAAGCTCCGCTGTGCGCCAGTTCTTCATCGGGTTCCCGTTTCAAAGAAGCGAATGCGTTCGCTATCGGCCGGGTGCGAGGCCAAGCCGAAGGCGGCGCTGTCGCCGTCGCGCTCGGGCATGGCCTTTTTCAATGCGCCGAAGAAGCGCACCATTCGCGCGGGTCAATGCCGGCGGCGCGTGCTCGCTGACTCACTTACCCAGGTCGCCATACTGGCCGATGCGCACGGCATGGAGCTTCAAGCGTATGGAGGCCACGACGGCAAAGGGCCGATACATGCCGAGAGTGACGATGGTCAACAGCCCACTCTTTAGGTTGAGCCAGCCGAGGCTGCGTGCACTCAAGCGGCTCAGGAAAACAAGCTGTTGGCTGCGAGTTCCGGTCCAGAGTAAGTTTTGCAAACGTGCACTGAAAAGACCCCACGCGAATAGCGGGGCGCTGAAGGCTGCCAGCGTCGTTAAGAAAGCGAAAACAAGAACGACTAGAAAGACAGCAACAAAAAGGACACGTCCCCCCAACTTGCCTGCGGGCTCTAGTGTTTGCTCCATCGCCCAGACTGACCCCCAAGTTAGCGCCACACTAGTCAAAATGCCGACGACTGCGAGGCCAAAGGCCATCAATTCGAGTGCGAGGACCGAGAACACCGAGATTTGCGATGCGGCCCGCTCATCTGCGAGGCAGTAGCCACTCTGCTGATAGCGCTTTAGGCATGCCCAGGAGGCGGCGGCAAACACAAGAGCCACCAAAAGGAGGGCCAGTGTGCTGACGACGGCCTGCGTAGTCGCAGCAAGTTGGAGGTGTGCGGACTTGATGAACATGGCGCCTAGCAAGAGCAACAGGACCAGGAGCGGAATCGAGGCTCTGTAGGCGCCTGCCATGGTGCCGCTGAACCGGAAGGACAAGTTGCCCCAGTTGGTGTTTTCGGCGTAGTACTTCAAGCTGGAGTGCCAGAGCGCCGGCCAAAGCAAGATAAAGAGCGGCAGCGCCAGCAACCACAACGCGGTATCAGTTTGGATGCCGATCCAAAAAGCAAATCCGCAGGCGACCATCACCAGATGGCCATCCAGAATCGTCCAAGGGTTGCCGTGGAAGGCCAGGGGTTGGCCATCCACCAAGGTGTTGGCATAGAAGTAGCGCAGCCGGCGCGCTTTGGCGAAGGGCAGGTAAAGGCTGAGCGTGACGATCGTGAGCAGCAGGTTCACGATCCAGATGCGGAAATACTCAGAGCCACTGGCGCTGAACTCCAGCGGGAGTTCGCGCCGTGAGGGCTTAGGAGGTGTCGTGTCCAAGGGGTCCCTGACGGTCTTGTTGGTGTAAAAAGTGCGCGGCATTGTGTGGGGCGAAGCACTTGTCAACACCCCCGCAAGCCAGTGTGGTTTGATGGCCCTCACTAGAGAGCCGCCCCCAGGAAGCCCTGCCTAGAATGAATTTCAGAAGGCCCGCCCGGGCCAAGGGAAGTTGCCACCATGTCGTCCATGAAGTTGATCGGTTCCACCACCAGCCCTTACGCCCGCAAGGTGCGCATCGTGTTGGCGGAAAAGAAGCTCGATTACCAATTCGTGCTCGAAGACGTTTGGGCCAGCGACGCGATCATGAAGATGAATCCGCTGGGCAAAGTGCCTTGCTTGGTGATGGAAGGCCAAGACTCCATCACCGGCGCCATGTTCGATTCCCGCGTGATTGCCGAGTACCTGGACACCCTGAGCCCTGTGGGCAAGCTCATTCCAGAGAAGGGCCGCGAGCGCGCCGAGGTGCGCACTTGGGAGGCGCTGGCCGATGGCGTGCTGGATGCCGGCGTGTTGCTGCGCCTGGAGAACACCTGGGCCGGCCGCACACCTGAGCAGCGCTGTGCCGCCTGGAGTGAACGCCAGTTGAGCAAAGTGACTGCGGGACTGCAAGCCATGTCAACCGGGCTGGGCGACAAGGCCTGGTGCGCGGGCAACCACTTCACGCTGGCCGATGTGGCCTTGGGCTGCTGTGTGGCTTGGCTGAGCTTCCGCTTCCCGGAAATCGATTGGCCCACCGCGCACCCGAACTTGGCGCGCCACCTGGACAAGCTGATGCAGCGCCAGAGCTTCGCTGAGACCGTACCCGGCTGAGCTAGGCCGGTACGGCGTTCACCGAAGCGAGCAGCTGCGGCAGCAGGCGCAGCAACTGGCCGAGGCGCTTCTCGATCTCGTGCTCTTGCACGGCCCAGGCCTTGCTGATTTCTTGCGGCAACCAGCCGTGGGCCAGGAGCGATAGCAAGGCTTGCTGCGCCACGCTGAGCATGCTCATGGCGCCCGCGCCGCGAGGGTTGTGGGCGTTCTCGCGCAGCACCGCGGCATGCGGCGCCAAGCGGGGGGCGCCCAGGCGGCGGAGCAGCTCGCGCGCCAGCCCAGGGTTCAGCCGCGCGCGACCTTCCAGGGCCGACTGCAGCGCGGCGCGCAGGGCCTGCGGCTGACCGGCATCCGGCAAAAAGCCTCGCACGCCCAAGAGCAAGCTTTCAAACAAAGCCGGGTCATCGGGGTTGGCGCTCCAAACCAAAACCGGCAGGCGGTGCCGCTGCTGGGCCAACTGCACCAACAAGCGAATCAAGGGCGCGTCCAGCAGCCGTTGATCGGACAAGAGCACATCGGGCTGCAGAAGGGTGATGCGCTCCAGTGCATCCTCGCCGCGCTGCGCCACACCCGCCAACTCCCAGCCTTCGCAGGCAAGGAGGTCCGCTTTGCTGCGCTGCAGGGCAACTTCACGGGCGCGAAGCAGAAAGACGGAGGGCATGAAGGTGGCACCGGGCCAAAGAAAGCAGGCCCGAATTGTCTGGCCGCCCCTCAAAAAACGGTGCCTCTCAGCGCCCCTCAGGCGCGGGGTGCGAACCCGCGTTCAACCCTTTTTAACCCTGCAATGCGCCCGGCAGTCGCCCTTGCGGCGAAAAACTGTGGGCGCTGGCCAGGTGCCAGTAGCTTTGGTAGACCGGGTGAGGGTGCTCGCCGTCTGCCAAGCTGCCCGGCGCCAAGAAGGACAGCACGTGGGAGAGCAGGCGCACCTCCTGGTGACTCACGCGCCGCACGATGTGCGAGGCGGTGATGTCGATGGGGTGCTGCAAGCCAGCGGCCTGCACCAGCTCCTTAAGCGCCTCCAGCGTGTTCTCGTGAAAGCGCCAAACGCGCTCCGCTTTGTCGCCCACCACCAGCGCGCGCTGGCGCAGCGGGTCTTGGGTCGTGACGCCCGTCGGGCAGTTGCCCGTGTGGCAGGTTTGGGCCTGGATGCAGCCCAGCGCAAACATGAAACCGCGCGCCGCGTTGCACCAGTCGGCGCCCAGCGCCATCAGGCGGGCAATGTCAAAGGCCGAAGTCACCTTGCCGGCGCAGCCGATGGCGATGCGGTCGCGCAGGTTCAAGCCCACCAGCGTGTTGTGGACGAGCAGCAGCCCTTCTTGCAGCGGCGTGCCCACGTGGTCGGTGAACTCGAGCGGCGCCGCGCCGGTGCCGCCCTCGGCCCCGTCCACCACGATGAAGTCGGGCGTGATGCCCGTTTCCACCATCGCCTTGCAGAGCGCAAACCACTCCCAGGGGTGGCCGATGCAAAGCTTGAAGCCCACGGGCTTGTCGCCACTCAGTGCGCGCAATCGCTCAATGAAGCGCATCAACTCCACCGGCGTGGAGAAGGCGCTGTGCGCCGCTGGCGAAATGCAGTCCTCGCCCACCTGCACACCGCGCGCGCGGGCAATCTCGGGCGTCACCTTCGCGCCCGGCAGCACGCCGCCGTGGCCCGGCTTGGCGCCTTGGCTGAGCTTGATTTCGATCAGCTTGACCTGCGCATCCATCGCGTTTTCGCGGAAGCGCTCCTCGCTGAAGCTGCCATCGGGGTTGCGGCAGCCAAAGTAGCCGGAGCCAATCTCCCAAATCAAGTCGCCGCCGTGCAGGCGGTGGTGCTCGCTGATGGAGCCCTCGCCCGTGTCGTGCGCAAAGTTGCCCCGCTTGGCGCCGGCGTTCAGCGCCTTGATGGCATTGGCCGAGAGCGAGCCAAAGCTCATGGCCGAGATGTTGAACACCGAAGCCGAATACGGCTGCGCCCGCCCGCCGCCGATGGTGATGCGGAAGTCGTGCGAGGCAATGCTGGAAGGCGCCATCGAGTGGTTGATCCACTCATAGCCCTGCGCGCCCACATCCAGCTGCGTGCCAAAGGGCCGCTTGTCGGGGTCGCCCTTGGCGCGTTGGTACACCAGCGAGCGCTGCTGCCGCGAAAAAGGCGCGGCCTCGTTGTCCGGCTCAATGAAGTACTGGCGAATTTCTGGCCGAATGAATTCGAACAAAAAGCGCATGTGCCCCACGATGGGGTAATTGCGCAACACCGCGCGCTTGCGCTGCTTGAAGTCCCGCAAGCCCAGCAGCAAAGCGGCGCCGCCCCCCAGCAGCCAGGGCAGCGAGCCCTCTTGGCCCGTCACCGCCAGCACGCAGCCGTACACAAAGGCCAAGCCGGCAAAGGCCCAAGCAAAGTAACGCACCGGGAACTGCTGATTCAAAAGCTGGATCCAGCGGCGCATGGGTCAGGCCTTGGGGGTGAAAAACACCGCTGCAGCTTAAGGCGCCCGGCTCGCTGGTTTCCTTGGGGCCGGCCCGTATTGGAGCGCCGTCGGTAGCCCAGGGGTTTGCTCCCAAGGCAACACACTACCTACTACTTACTACTTACTGCTTGCAGCTAAAGCCGTTGCCCGTTACTTCGAGCACCCTTCCGACACCGCACTTCTCTAGCGCCAACTGTGTGTTGACGCGTACGCGCTCTTGGTAGGCATCTTCTGCAGGTTTAACCGCAGCGCATGCGCTGAGCAAAAAAGCTAGGCCGAGACAGAGCAGGCTTCGATGCATTACTTGCAAGAGTAGCCCCTATCCGTTACCTCCTTGACGTTGCCCTTCCCGCAAACGCGCTCGGCCAAATCAGTGTTCTCCCGAATGCGGGCCTGGATGTTGGGATCGGTTGCCCGTCCGTCACCTACCGTGTCGAGTAGAGCGTCTGCCAATTGGGTGAGCTGCGTTGCATTGCTGTTCATACTTGTTCCTTCTTGATGGCGACCAATGAAGTGGGGGTCGCCTTCCCACGAAACGTTTCGCTTCCTATGAAGATTGAGCCGCGCCGCTAGGGCCGGCTACCACGCGCGCCACTTCCGTCACCTGCCCATCCCGCACCTGCACCACACGCTGCGCGCTTGCAGCAGAGGCCAACTGCGGATGGGTACATGATCACATGGCTCTCCACACCTACCTACGTCAAGAGCTCCGTAGTCCCGCAGTTCGGATGCCTTTTGCGTAAGTCCTAAGACTGCAACAAACACCCCCGCAATGGGCGGTCACCCTGACGAACAGCCCCCCACCCACCCGCTCCCTAGAATCGGTGCCGCCTTTACAACGGGAACCACCATGGGTCTGAAATCTGCACTCGCGCCAGTTGGCCGCGGCATCGCACGCGTTTGGAGCTGGGTCGACTCCAGCCGCCGCTTCTTCTTCAACCTGCTGTGGCTGATGCTGCTGGTGTTCGTGGTGTACGCCATCGCCAAGGGCGGGCCGCCGGCCTTGAAGGAGAAGACGACCCTGGTGCTGAACCTTGAGGGCCGTTTGGTGGAGCAGCACGCCGGCAGTGCCCGCGACCGCGCCATGGCCGAGTTGCAGGGGCAGAACACCCAGAGCATTCAGTTGCGCGATGTACTGCGCGTGCTGGAAGCCGCCGCCAAAGACGACAAGATCACCCAGGTGCTGCTGGACACGAGCAGCTACCAAGGCGCAGGCCAGGCCAACCAGCGCGAGCTGATGGCGGCGCTGCAGCGCTTCAAGAAAGACAGCGGCGGCAACAAGAAGATCGTGGTCTACGCCGAGGCCTTCGATCAGCGCGGCTACCAGCTCGCCGCTGTGGCCGATGAGGTGTACCTGCACCCCATGGGCATGGTCATCTTGGAGGGCTTTGGCCGCTACCGCAATTACTACAAGGACTTGTTCGAGCGCGTGGGCGTGAGCGCCAACGTGCAGCGGGTGGGCAAGTACAAGAACTTTGGCGAGCCTTACTTTGCCAATGGCCCCAGCGAAGCCACGCTGGAGAGCGAGGCTTACCTGTACGGCGACCTGTGGACCCGCTACATGGCGGGTGTGGAGGCGGCGCGCAAGTTGGAGAAGGGCAGCATCACCAAGTACATCGACACCCTGCCCGAGCAAGCCACGGCGCTGAAGGGTGACTTTGCCAAGATGGCGCTGCAAGCCAAGCTGATTGACGGCATCAAAACCCGCGACGAAGTGCGGGAGATTTTGATGACGCGCGGCGAGAAGGACGAGAAGGGCCACAGCTTCCGCAAGGTGGACTTCAAGGGCTACATGGCCCAGCTGAAGCCCGAGCTGC
Source organism: Burkholderiales bacterium (assembly GCA_046317675.1). Classification (GTDB taxonomy): domain Bacteria; phylum Pseudomonadota; class Gammaproteobacteria; order Burkholderiales; family Burkholderiaceae_C; genus Inhella. The sequence goes on along the minus strand of JBKCVH010000167.1, from coordinate 2,053 downwards.
CCGCTGCCCAGCAAATTGGCGTGGTGGTGGCCGAAGGCGGCATCAGCGACGGCTCGGCCGCGCCGGGTTCGATCGGTGGAGACAGCACCGCGGCGCTGATTCGCACGGCGCGCGAAGACGACAAGGTCAAGGCCATCGTGCTGCGCGTGAACTCGCCCGGCGGCAGTGCGCTGGCCAGCGAAATCATCCGCAAGGAGTTGGAGCTGACGCGCAAGGCTGGCAAGCCCGTGGTGGTGAGCATGGGTGACGTGGCCGCCAGCGGTGGTTACTGGGTGGCCATGAGTGCCGACGAGGTGCTGGCTGACGAGAGCACCATCACCGGCTCCATCGGCGTGTTCGGCATGCTGCCCACCGCTGACAAGCTGTTGCAGAAGCTGCCGCTGCACGTGGGCGGTTACGGCACCACCTGGCTCGTGGGCGCTGGCGACCCACGCCGCCCCTACGACCCCCGCGTGGGCCAGGCGGTGCAGGCTGGCATTCAGCACATCTACAACGACTTCATTGGCCGCGCTGCCGTGGCACGCAAGGTCAAGCCAGAAGACATTGACGCGGTGGCCCAAGGCCGCGTTTGGACCGGCACGCAAGCCGTGGAGCGCAAGCTGATCGACCGCACCGGCAGCTTTGCCGATGCCGTGGCCTCGGCCGCCAAGAAGGCCAAGCTGGAAGGCACACCGCAGCTGCGTTACATCGAGAAAGAGCGCGGCAAGTTCGCCAAGCTGGTCGAGCAATTCAGCGGCGATGCAGCCGTGAGCGTGGCTGGCTTTGCCCGCGACGCCTTCGGCCTGCAGCTCTTTGCGCCCATGCAAGAAGCACAACGCGAACTGCTGTGGCTGACTCAAGCACAGGCCGGCAAGCACGGCGCTTTGAAAGTGCCCTTCACCGCCCACGTGCACTGCCTGTGTGAAGCACCCTGATGGCGGCAGCAGGCGGCAGCGTCGGGCGGGTTGACCCGCAAACGCTGCGTTTCGAAACCCCGCTGCCCCTTCGCAGCGGGGCGGCTTTCGGCCCCTATGAGCTGTTCGTAGAAACCTACGGGCAGCTCAACAGCGCCAAGAGCAATGCGGTGCTGGTGTGCCATGCGCTGAACGCCAGCCACCATGTGGCGGGCGTGGACGCTGAGGGCAAGCTTGGCTGGTGGGACAACCTCATCGGCCCCGGCAAGCCGCTAGACACCGACCGTTTCTTCGTCATCGGCATCAACAACCTCGGCTCCTGCTTTGGGTCTACTGGCCCCATGCACGAGAACCCGGCCACGGGCAAGCCGTATGGCGGCAGCTTCCCCGTGGTTTGCGTGGAGGACTGGGTGGAGGCGCAGCGCCGCGTGGTGGACCACTTCGGCATTGAGCGCCTGGCGGCTGTGCTGGGCGGAAGCTTGGGCGGCATGCAGGCGCTGAGCTGGGCCATTCGCTACCCGGAGCGCTTGGCGCACTGCCTGGCCATTGCCACGGCGCCCAGCCTTTCGGCGCAAAACCTGGCCTTCAACGAGGTGGCCCGCCGTGCCATTGAGAGCGACCCGGACTTCCATGGTGGCAACTTCTACGAGCACGGCCTGATCCCGAAAGCCGGCTTGCGCGTGGCGCGCATGCTGGGGCACATCACGTACTTGAGCGATGACGTGATGGACGCCAAGTTCGGGCGTGAGCGTGGGGAGGGCTCGTTCCAGATCGAGAGCTACCTGCGCCACCAGGGCGAGAAGTTCGCTGGGTACTTTGATGCGAACAGCTACTTGCTGATTCAGCGGGCGCTGGATCAGTTTGACCCGGCGGCTGACTTTGGGGGCAGCTTGTCGCGGGCCTTTGCGGCGGCTCGGTGCAAGTTCTTGCTGGCGAGCTTTACGACGGACTGGCGGTTTTCACCGGCGCGTTCGCGGGAGATCGTGCAGGCGCTGCTCGACAACCAGCTCGACGTGAGCTATGCGGAGATTGATGCGCCGCATGGGCATGATGCGTTTTTGTTGGATGTCGGGCTGTATCACGCGGTGTTGCGGTCGAGGGTTGGGCAGGGTGCTGCTGAGTTGGGCTTGTGATTGCTGGTTTGTGGTTTTCGCGGGAGG